>JBEKNU010000468.1:0-2738 GCA_049522495.1 Terriglobia bacterium | reverse complement strand
AGCAGCTTCGGAAAGGACAATTCCGCCAATTGGGCTTGAGCCGATAACCACGCCTCTCTCGCTGTTTTGGTCCCCGCTCTCCTAATCCCTTCCTATTTTCGCATTCCCGAAAAAAGGTTTGAGTTGGCTCTTTCTGTGTGTATTATTACACTCATATGGAGATTTCCCCCAAAGGTCCGCAAGCCGCCCGACTTCGCCAGCGCAAGTTCGCACTCCTCCGCCAATTCCCCATCCCGCCGGACCTGTTGCCCGGTTCGCTTTCGCTCACTCACCGCCGTTGCGGTCAATCCACTTGCCACTGTGCCACCGACAAGAAGGGGCACCCCGTTTGGTCGCTCACCTTCATGGCCGGGGGCAAGAAGCACGTGGAGCGCATTCCCAACGAATGGGTCGAGGAAGTTCAGCGCTTGGTCGACGCGGGTCAGGAGTTTAAAGAGGCCGTGGCCGAGGTCTTCGCCGCCAACGCGCGACTGCTGGCGCTGTGGCGGAGGCAGAAGGGTTTGTGAAAGGGCCGACGCCACGTCGCCTCAAGAAGTATGTGGGGAAATGTTTGTGCCTGAAGTCCTACTTACGCTGCCCAGGCGATGGCCGCACCGAGGGGCACATTCCCGCCGCCGCCCTGCTGTGGGCTTTGTTGATGGGCGCGTGGCTGCGCCGTACGGCCTTCGCCGGGATTGAAGCGCTGGTTTGTTCCCAGGCCCGCCGCGCCCTCGACGTTTCCCAGAGCTTCGGCGACGATGCGCTCGGGTACTTCACCGCACGGCTCGACCCGGCGGTGACGCGGCGGGCGATCGTCACCGCCCTGCGTCAGGCCAAGCGCCACAAGGCCTTCGACGACTGCCGTTTCATCGGATTGGCTCTGGATGGTAGCAGCGCCGGACGATCCCGCAAAAAGGTTTGTAAGCTGTCTGATCAGTGTGGTGGGAACGGGTCTGACGTTGCCTTTGGATGTCGAACCCTACGGCCCCGGGGATAGCGAGTACAACGCCGCGCGCCGGCTCTTGCGCCGCGCCCTCAAAAATACCGGTCGCCGCTTTGCCGACTATGTGGTGGCCGATGGGGAATTCGCCCGCGCTCCCTTCCTGCACGACGCCAACGATCTGGGACTCTCCGTCGTCGTCCGCTTGAAGAACAATCTCCCGGAATTGTTCGCGGCCGCCCAAAAAAGGTTTCGTCACCAGCCTCCCCACCAAGTCTTCCGGCAGGGCAAGGACCGGGTGGAAATCTGGGACGCCGACGACTTTGACCCTTGGGATACGCTGCGTTGGGAGACCGTGCGCGTGATCCGCTATCGCCAGCACAAGCCCAACGGTAAGGTGTACGAGGCCTACTGGCTCACCGACTTTCCTCGCCACCTGGTCAGTAGCCGGGCGATCTTCCGCATGGCCCAGAGTCGCTGGGAAATCGAAAACCAGGGCTTCAACGACGCTAAGAATCGTTACGGCTTCGAGCACATCTGCCACCACGAGCGCCACAGCCTGCTGGCGGTCTGGTTACTGACCTGCTTGGCCCTGACCATCGAACGGCTCTACCGGGTGCGCTACCTCCATCGCGGCACCCACCCCGTGCGCGCCGCCATCGACCTGCTCCTGCTTCTGCAACTGAGCTTAGGCACGTCCGTGCCCGCTGTCGCGGACTCCAGTTGAGAACTCCCTTTCGCCGTTCCTCTGGCTTTCCCCCGTCCGTTCGAACTACGAAAAAACAGGCTTGGAAAATAGGCGTCGGTTGACGATGGGGCTGCGATCAGTCGTCGAATGCGCCTCAAGCCTGGATCAAACGCTTCCCTTCGTGGGGATTCCGAAGTTGCTGTCCCCTCGCGCAGCATCTTGCTTCAATTCGCTAAATCTGCGAGTATTGAAAACTTCAGCGGCAACGTTTTTCGACATTTAAGGGAGGCTATGATGCCAAGCGATATGAAGCACTGGAGTCGCACGATCACTGACGGTCCCGACCGCGCCGGGGCGCGCGCCATGCTCAAGGCCATTGGATTCACGGACGCAGACCTGGCCAAACCGATTGTGGGGATTGCTAACACTTGGATTGAGACAATGCCGTGCAATTTCCACCTCCGGCAATTGGCGGAGAAGGTGAAGGCGGGCGTGCGCGCGGCGGGCGGCACCCCGATGGAGCTAAACACCATCGCCATCTCCGACGGTGTAACCATGGGCACGGAAGGCATGAAAGCTTCCCTGATCAGCCGCGAAGTGATTGCCGACTCCATCGAACTAGTGGGGCGCGGGCACATGTTTGACGCCATGGTGGCGCTGGTGGGCTGCGACAAAACCATTCCCGGCGGAGCCATGGCGCTGATCCGGTTGAATGTCCCGAGCGTGCTGCTTTACGGCGGATCCATCGCTGCGGGCCGCTTCCAGGGGCGTGACGTTACGGTGGGCGACGTTTATGAAGCCATTGGCGCCAACGCTGCCGGCACTATGACGGACGCGGAGCTGAAGGATCTGGAAGACCACGCGTGCCCGGGGGCGGGCTCCTGCGGCGGCCAGTTCACGGCCAACACCATGTCCACGGTAATGGAATTCATCGGCCTCTCCCCTATGGGACTGAACAGCATCCCTGCGCTGGACCCCAAGAAGGACGAAGCCGCTTATCAGTGCGGCCAGATCGTTATGGACCAGTTGAAGCGTGGAGTGCGGCCGCTTGACGTCCTTACGCGCGGCGCCTTTGAGAATGCCATCGCTAGCGTGGCAGCCACGGGCGGTTCCACCAACGCCGTGCTTCAC
>JBEKNU010000467.1:0-3914 GCA_049522495.1 Terriglobia bacterium | reverse complement strand
GGGTAGCCAGTGCGCCGGGATAAACCGGTCTGAAGTAGAGGATGAAAGAGCCTTACGAGAAAGGAGTAGCGAACCACTCGGCCTCGAGTTTTGCGCTGGGCACCGTGAGGTGCACAGTGAAGCGTAAACAGAGGTATAGGTGGGCGGGGTATGGAGCTTCGAAAACGCGCAATCAGGGCGCCGACGTCCTTGGCTAGGCGGAAGGCAACACGGGCGGGAAGCGCTAGCGCGAGCATCCCGGACGGCCCTGCGTAGTCGTAGACCCCCGGCACGCCTAGAAACTTCAGACACGAGAACCGGGAGACCTCGGGGACGTCCCGAGTAGTCGGGACCGGCGGGAGAAGGCTTAGGCCGTACGACCCGCATGCACGTCTCGGAGGAGTCGGACAGCGGCATACTACCGATGAACCATTCGAACAACGACGGAAGAGCGTCGGCGGAGGAAGGGGAGGGAAGGCCGCTGATCAAGGAGAACACCCCTCAGCCTAACACGCACCCGACACAGGGCGGGGCGCGCGTGTCCCAAGGGCTAGCGGGTGTGCGGAAAGCCGCGAAGGAACACCAGGAGATGAAGTTCACGGCTCTGCTCCACCACTTAACGGTTGATCTTCTGCGGGAGAGCTTTTACGCGCTGAAGCGAAAAGCGGCACCGGGAGTAGACGGCCTCACGTGGCAGGAGTATGAAACCGGGCTGGAAGGTCGACTCGTTGATCTGCACGGCCGGGTCCACCGCGGAGCGTATCGAGCGAAGCCCTCGCGAAGAGCGTATATCCCGAAAGGCGACGGGCGGCAACGTCCGTTGGGGGTCGCGGCGCTGGAGGACAAGATCGTCCAACAGGCCGTGGTCACCATCCTCAACGCGATTTACGAGGAGGACTTTCTGGGCTTTTCGTATGGCTTTCGACCGGGACGCAGCCAGCACCAAGCGCTGGACGCGCTCTCGTACGCGCTCGCGCGGAAGCACGTGAACTACGTTCTTGATGCGGACATTCGGGGATTCTTTGATTCGATTTCCCACGAGTGGATGCTCAAGTTCGTACAGCATCGCGTTGCCGACCGCCGGATACTCCGGCTGATCCAGAAATGGCTGAAGGCCGGGGTGATGGAGGAAGGCGAATGGTCGGAGACGGAGAGGGGTACGCCGCAAGGGGCGGTGGTCTCACCGTTGCTCGCGAATATCTATCTGCATTACGTCTTTGACCTCTGGGTGCACGCGTGGCGCAAGAAGCGTGCGCGAGGAGACGTGGTCGTCGTGCGCTATGCCGATGATACGGTTCTCGGGTTCCAATCGCAGACGGAAGCCGACCGCTTTCTGGAGGATTTCCGGGAACGGCTGGGGAAGTTTGGACTGGAACTGCATCCCGACAAAACGCGCCGGATTGAGTTCGGGCGGTACGCCGAGCTGAACCGGAAACGAAGAGGAGAAGGCAAGCCCGAGACGTTCGACTTTCTGGGCTTCACGCATATCAGCGGGAAGACCCGGAAGGGGGCTTTCACGGTACGGCGCAAGACGATCCGCAAGCGCCTGCGGGCCAAGCTGCAGGAGATCAAGCAGCAACTCCGACGGCGTATGCATGATCCGGCGGCGCAAACCGGCGAATGGCTCCGGTCGGTCGTACAAGGCTACTTCAACTACCATGCGGTACCAAGGAATCTCGACAGCTTGGAGGCCTTTCGGGAAAGGGTGACGCGCCTGTGGCGGCAGACCTTGCGCCGTCGCGGGCAGAAGCGCCCGCCCAGCATCCCTATCCCGAGCAGCGCTTCGCCGCCAGTCATCCGCGATAAGAGCCTCATGCGGGAGATCCGCACGTGGGGATCCGCGCGGGGGGTACCGGGCAACCGGTATCCCTACCGCGACCGGACAGTGCTTTTCTGTCCGTGGGCTTTTCCGTCCCACCTTTGAAGAGCCCACGGTCACAAAGGCAGTGACCGTGGCTACCACTGAACCTTGACTGCCGCCAACACCAGGAGTACGGTGATAGTGTCGAAGGAGGACTGCTCATGCCAATGACGTTACAGCCGGAACACGAGCGGCTGATTGCGGAGGCGCTCCGGTCCGGCGCCTACCAGGATTCCGGGGAAGTTACCCAACGGGCGCTGGAGCTGCTCCGCGACCGGGACGCGTGGCTCGCCGAGAACCGCGCCAGAATCGATGAGGGGTATGCGGCCGCCCAGCGTGGAGAATTGATCGATGCGGACCAGGTGCGCGTCCAAATGGAAGAGAAAAAACGCGCTTGGCGGGCCGAACAGCGCAAGGCATGAGCCGATATCCGTATCCTTCACGGTAGTCGGGACGTCTTAGCGATTCTTGGTGAGGCTAAGCCATGAGCCTGATGGCAGCCAACGATAAGAAATTGGGGCGGCATTAATTGAGAACTCAAGCCCTCGTAGCAATGGAAGACTTGGAACGGATCGAATTCTTCGAGTTTGATGAGGTGAAAGTATGAGCGGCGACGCGAAGATTCAAAGAGTCCGGCGGGGATACCAGCCGACGAAGAACGAGGTAACGAGGGGCTATCGCCCCACCCAACCGGTTGACATGAGCAACCTGAAGATTCCCAAGAATCTCGGCACGGCTGCGGTTATGCCGCAAAATGGCGGCAACCCAGTCCGCGCCTCCGTCGAACCTAAAAAGCAATAGGGGGCGCAATCCGCGCCTAAGCGAATAGGCCCGCAATCAGGTCGTCAAGACCGTGGCTCAATAAATGCTCGGCGACCGTTTTGCAGCCCCGCGAGCAACGAGGATTCGAAAGCAGCAATAACCCTGCAATCCCTAACCCCAAGCCAATCGCAATACTAGTTTGTGCCTTGCTCATAGACACCTCTCCAAAAGTAACAAAATGATGTCCGACTAGGACATTCCGCACTCTAATTCAGGCGCGTTCCTTGCTCTCCTATCCAATCTGCGTAGGAGGCTCTCGGAGCCCCAGGGCTGTCGTAGCAGTGCAAAACACACCTGGCATGCCAGTAGATTTCGGCATACTCCCTCGCCACTTTTGCGGGCATACCGAAGCGCTCTAATCGAATCTGAACCTCTCCGGTGTCCCAGCCTAATCCCTCTCGGTGGGAAGAAATTACGAATTGATAGAACCTGTCCCAGTCCAATGGATGCTCGTGAGCCCCAAGGACGGCAAAGCTTCTTAGTAGCCGTTCGGATTCGGATTGACCAACCGAGTCGGACATTGTGACCTCCTTGTTTTGAAAAGGCTCCAACTCGCTTCCGGGCTTCTTACTCTTAAAGTGTGAAAGAGGGGGAGCAACATAGATCCCCGCAAATTCACTTAACGTAGTTGGCCCTTGAATCTAATACACTTCTCATGCTAGGGCGAAGATAAAGCGAAGTCAAGCAGCTAATTCGGGGAAAAAGTCTCCCGAGCCCTGGACTGGCGGCGACCCCTCCAGCACTGTGGGTGGTATGTCTAGATAATTTGTCTCGCGAATTTGTCTGGATTATTTGTCTGGACATTGTTCACCGCTTTCTATGCAAATAGTAGGTTTTACAATGTAGCCTCATTTTGTGCTTGACAAATCTAAACAGCCGTGAAATACTTGTTCGGTAGGCCAGCCCCAACTGGCTTAAAGGGCGCAGACCTATTCAAGGCGTCGGTGTAAACATACTAAAAGGCAGTGGCTGGTGCCGAGTGGTTAGTGGCCAGCGAAAGCCACCAGAACCAAGGAACACGACAGGGAAGAATCATGAGCCCCGTTAGGGGCGACGTCCGGTTGAGGTTCGAAGGAAGCCTGATGCCGCCCCTACCGGGGCTGATGAGGCTCGCATTCCATCGGGATCCCACGGCTGCTCGCCGTGGGCTAAACGATGTCGCCCCTGGCGGGGCTGCGGAACGGTCAACTGAAAGGTAAAGGTTTGGTCAACGAACATCTGACTCAGGACACTGGTTTCCCACGATGTGCCA
>JBEKNU010000466.1:0-2557 GCA_049522495.1 Terriglobia bacterium | reverse complement strand
GGGACCGGGTTGAAAGCGTTTAAAATGGGGGAGGGGTGAAAGGAATCGTTATGAACTGGAAAGCATTGCTGGAATCGGAGGTCCGGTCCACGTACGCAGTCACGGAGCGATTGCTCGCCATGGTGCACGATGACGATCTTCAATGGAAACCTGCCACGGGACACAATTGGATGACCACGGGCCAACTCCTCATGCACCTCACCACGTCCTGCGGCGCGTGTTTCCGGGGCTTCGTCAC
Source organism: Terriglobia bacterium (assembly GCA_049522495.1). Classification (GTDB taxonomy): domain Bacteria; phylum Acidobacteriota; class Terriglobia; order UBA7540; family UBA7540; genus Bog-366. The sequence continues at coordinate 2,319 of JBEKNU010000466.1, read as the reverse complement.
GGGTGATTGGGGAATGCCTGAAGGCAAGGAGGTGAGCGAACTCACGCCAGAAGAGCAGTTGCCGACAGCGGAGAAACTGCCAACCATTGAGAGCGTTGCCGAGGCGAAGCGGTTGTTGGGCGAGGACCAACAGGTAGCGATCGAGATGCTGGCGGCGTGTAGTGAGGAAGAGCTTGCACTCAAAGCAGCGCCGGCCCCCTGGGATCCAACCGGGATGGTGCTGGGGCACCGTCTTCTACAGATGGTGGAGCATCTGAAGCAACACAAAGGGCAGCTCTTTTACTACCTGAAGTTACAGGGGAAACCAGTCAACACCGGGGATCTTTGGGGGATGTAGGGAAGCCGTAACTCGCCGGATCCCACAATCCGTCGTACTGGCCGGCGACTTTAGCCATGAGTTGGTCTTCGGCCTCAGGCATCTGTTCCAGCTCATTATCGATGCGGCTCAGCCAATTCAGTTCCTTCTTCGCCAGCGCGAGCTTGCCGGCGGAGAGACCGTCGCGCAGAATCTTCACCGCTGCCCGTCCCGCGCCAAGGGTACGCCGGTAGTCGTCGGTTTCAGACACGATGGCCCGCGCAATCGCGATGGTCGCTGCCGGCGACAGGACGGCGGCCTGCGGGCTGAGCCATTCGTCGGACCCCGTCAGCAAGTCCCGCAGCCTGATCTCCTCCCCTTGTTTGAGGGCCTGATTCATCAAACGGCAGTCGTAAGCGAGCATCTCCGTGAAGGCTTCCGGCGCACTGCCGGAAAGAAGGCGTACGTTCTGAACGCTCTCGTTGCTCCACAGGTCGCACATGGCGGCAGCGATGTTCCCCAGCGGGCTGAAATGAGCGCAACTGGCCGACTTGCCCTCCATCGAGATCGGCACGCCAGCCACGGCCTTCATCACGGGACCCTCATAAGCGCAGTCCTTGGATGGTCCGACGGCGCCACTCTCATAGGCAACCAAACTGCGAGGGGCAGCCATGGCGCGCACCACCGCCGCCAGGACTTCGGGCAGCATTTTCTGGTGGGCGAGCTGCATGGCGGTGTTGGCGAACCCGCACGCCGTGTCGCCGCCGGGGATGGAATGCCCCGCGTCGCACATGCCGGCGATGTTGCCCCAAAGCCAGCGCACGTCGCGCGGCGCCAGCACGCCCAGCGCAAAGACGATGCCTGGCAGGTCGCCGTACATCAACGCCTGATCGTGCACTTCCTTGCCGCCCACCGATTCGATGGACATGATGTGGGCGCCAGCCGCGATGCACTCCTGGAAGGACCGCCGCAGCTTCTCCCAGGCTGGGCCGCTCCTGAGCTGCGGCGGCTTGGCCTGATCGCGGATGTCCGTGGGCGTTACCCGGAGAGCGCTCCTCAGTCCGTGCTCCCGCCACGCCTCGCTTAGACGGCGAACGAATAGCGCCGTAATCTCCGCGCCCCACTCGGGCGTTTCGGTCATCGGCGGCAGAAGCTCGAATTCCACTACCAGCCCGGGGACCTTCAGCGCGACAGCGCGCCGGATGATGGTTCTTCCCATGTCTTCGTATTGAGACAGGATTTCTTGCCATGTCTCCCCGCAGATGGTGATTGCGGGCAGGGTGAAGTTCACCTCGGGAAAAACCAACCCGGCGCCGATCCGCAACCCATAACCGCATTCCACCGGCTTCGGCGCCCTGCCGAAAACCAGCCCGCGTTGGTCCGGAACGGCAAGTTCACTCATGGAACTCCCGCACGGCATCCATCATCGCCACCACGTTCTCCACCGGGGTTTGCGCCTGGATGTTGTGAATAGCGTTGAACACGAATCCGCCGTTTCCGGAGAACACCTCGAAGCGTTCGAGCACCTGCTCCCGCACTTGGGCCGGCGTCCCAAACGGAAGGACTTGCTGCGTATCCACGCCGCCGCCCCAGAAGACAATTCGGTCGCCATACCGTTGTTTAAGCTGGACGGGGTCCATGCCCGCCGCCGAGCACTGCACCGGGTTCAGAATGTCGAACCCGCACTCGATGAAGGAATCGATGAAGCGCTCCACCGAGCCACAGGAGTGCTTGAAGGTCTTCCAAGCCGTGTGCTTGTGAATCCACTCGTTGAGCCGCTGGTAGTACGGGAAATACAATTCGCGGAAGGCCGGCACCGAACAGAAGGCCGAGGTCTGCGTGCCGAAATCGGTGCCGCAAGTGAAGACCGCGTCCACGGCGTCGCCAACGGCCACGCGGATCTTCTCCAGGTTCTGGATGGCGATGTCGCACTGATGCGCGAAAACCTGGTGGATATATTCGCGCCTGCTGCGCGTGGACATGTACCACTCGGCCACGTCGCGGATTCCTTTCGGGTCCTTGAG
>JBEKNU010000465.1:0-2611 GCA_049522495.1 Terriglobia bacterium | reverse complement strand
ATGTCGCGCACGGCTGGCGATGGAACACCCTGCTTGCCCCCGTGGTCCGGCTGCGGCTCTGGCGCACCGTGCAGGCCATTTATATCGGGCTGTTCGCCAATGAAGTGCTCCCCTTGCGCGCCGGCGAGCTGATCCGCTGCTACCTGTTGGCCCACTGGAACGACCTGCGGCTCTCCCTCAGCTTCGCTTCCGCCGCTGTCGAGCGTCTCATCGATGGCGTCTGGATGTTGCTCGCGTTCCTCATCACCGCCGGCTTCGTCAGAAGAATCCCCAAGGATCTCATCATCCTGGTGCAGGTCCTGGGCGCGCTCATCATCCTGAGCATCGGCGGCCTGCTCTGGATTGCATTCAGGAGGCGCCCGACCCACGCCGTAGACAGCGAGAGCCGTTGGTCCGCCACCCTGCGCCATGTCGCTGAGGGCCTTCAACTGATGGGGAATATGCGCACTCTCACAATGACCTCCCTCATCAGCCTGCTTTACCTGTTTCTGCAAATTCTCACGGTCTATGCCCTCATGAAATCGTACCTGCTGGACCTGTCTTTCTGGGTCGCGGCGGGCGTGCTCGCCATCATCCGCGTGGCAACCGTGGTGCCCAACGCTCCCGGCAACGTCGGCCTGCTGAATGCCGCCTGCGTGCTGGCGCTCCGGCTCTTCGACGTTGAAACCAACGATGCCAAGACGTTCTCATTCATCCTGCTGGCCGCGCAGGCTCTCCCGCTGCTCCTCGGCGGCGCCATTGCCACCGCCCTCACCGGCTTGAACATCGGAGAAATCCACGCCCACGCCAAACGTCGCGTTCGTGCGCCCTCCAAGCCGCCGGTGCAGCTATGATACGGTCATGCGCCGGCTCTTGACTGTCACGCTGTTTCTATTCTCGGCTACCCTCATGGCCCAGGATTGGGGACCGTCGCAGTTCCTCGTGGGCCACTGGAACGGTGGGGGCGGAGGACCACCCGGACAAGCTGCCGGATCGTTCTCTTTCAGTCCCGACGTCCAAGGGAAAGTCCTCGTCCGCAAGAGTTTCGCCGAGTACCCGCCGGGCAAGGACTTCGCCACCTACCTCGAAGCCAGTGCGCGCCGCACCGGCCAGTGATTCCGCCGCTCCCCCTACGCTATAATTGACGCATGTTGACGCCCACCGAAAAGATCTGGCACAATGGCCGCTTCATCCGATGGGACGAGGCCACCATCCACGTCCTCTCGCACGTCGTGAGCTACGGAAGCTCCGTGTTCGAAGGTATCCGCTGCTACTCCACCCCCGCCGGTCCCGCCATCTTCCGCCTGCGCGAGCACGTCCGCCGCATGGTGGATTCGTCCAAAATCTACCGCATGGAGAACCTCGGCTTCTCCCCCGATCAGCTCGCTGAAGCCATGCTCGAACTCGTCCGCGTCAACCACATGGATGCCTGTTACATCCGCCCCATCGTGCTGCGCGGATACGGAGAGGTCGGCGTCAACCCGCTCAAGAATCCGATCGATGTCTATATCGCCTGCTGGGAGTGGGGCAAGTACCTGGGAGAAGAAGCCCTCGCCGAAGGCGTCGACGTCTGCGTCTCGAGCTGGACCCGCCTGGCCCCCAACACTCTGCCCGCTCTCGCCAAGGCTGGCGCCAACTACATGAACTCCCAGCTCATCAAGATGGAAGCCCTCGCCAACGGCTACTCCGAAGGCATCGCGCTCGACGCCGCCGGCTATGTCAGCGAAGGCTCCGGCGAGAACATCTTCGTGGTGCGCGACGGCAAGATCCACACCCCGCCCCTGGGCGCTTCCGTGCTCCCCGGTATCACCCGCGACGCCATCCTCACGCTGGCCCGCGATCATGGCATTCCGCTGGTTGAAGCCATCGTCCCGCGCGAATTGCTGTACATCGCCGATGAAGTCTTCTTCTCCGGCACTGCCGCCGAGATTACCCCCATTCGCTCCATCGATCGCATTCCGGTTGGTAAGGGCCGCCGCGGCCCGGTGGCGGAGAAGTTGCAGAAGGAATTCTTCGGAATCATCAACGGCGCCAAGCCCGACCGTTACGGCTGGCTCTCGCCGGTCCACGTCGCGGCGTCACTCAAGGCCTGACGGGGTGAGTGTGGCAACCGCTCTCTGACGTTCGCGGCTCGGATACGCCTGCGCAACCGGGATGACCACCTCCCCCGAGATTTGCCATCCCGGCTGCGCAACCGCCTAATGGACTCTCTCTTTGTATCGCGAGCGCCGCTCGAAAAGCCAGCCGCATTTCGCCTCCGCCGGCCTTTTTCAACAAATTTTTCGCCCCGCCAGTCCATGCACTTACCGGGAGCGGCATGTGGCAAACTTGTGAATAAACCGTGCCGCTTCTGAACTGTTCCGGAAAGGACGTGGCCGCCGGATCATTCCGCCCCGAGCCGGCCATCCGGCGCCACCAGCATTGCCCGGACTTTGATGGCCAACTGGCCGGGACTGAACGGCTTCTGGATAAACTCTGCATCCTTCTCAAGAACCCCATGATGCACCATGGTGTCGTCGGTGTAGCCGCCGCTCTGCTCCACGATGCCATGGACCGTCGACAGCCCCAGTCCGGTCCCTTTGCCGACTTCCTTGGTGGTGAAGAACGGTTCGAAAATGTGCTGGCGCGTCTC
>JBEKNU010000464.1:0-2645 GCA_049522495.1 Terriglobia bacterium | reverse complement strand
AATTCACGCACGCGGCAGGGGCGGTGCGGCTTACCAGCTACCCTGAAGGCTTTATTGGGTTGTGGACAAGTCTTGTTGGCAAGAAGAGGTTCCCCGTTCAGTACCTGATTGATGCCGGCAAGACGCTACAGGAATTCGTCGCTCCCAGAAATGAACGTTGAGGAGTTGGCCATGGAAATTCACCGCATCCACCCGGAGTTGCTTGAACGGCAGGTGCGCGTGCTGGTGGTAGGTTGCGGAGGAACAGGAAGTGCGGTGGTTGGGGGATTGCCTTACCTGCATCAATCGCTTGTGGTCCATGGCCATCCCGGAGGATTGCATGTCACAGTTGTGGACGGCGATACCATTTCACCCGCCAACTGCGTACGCCAACCTTTTGCAAGGTCGGAGATCGGTCTGAACAAGGCGATCGTCTTGGTCAATCGGCTAAACGTGTTCTGGGGACTGAAGTGGGAGGCCGTTCCTGTTCATTTGCAGGCAGGAACGTTTATCTCCCGCAGTTACTCAGGCGGTGACCTCCGTGCTCACATTGTGGTCGGATGCGTGGATACACGGGCAGCAAGGGCGTGAGCGCTACGTGAAACGCAGGGTTTAGCCTTGGGTTTGGGAAGGGGCTTGGCCCAGGGCGGCCTGGCGGAGCTTCCAGTGGTCGGGGAGCCAGGCGTCCAGTTCGCGGGCGGGCCAAGTGGGGAGGTTCAGGAGCAGTTGGGTGAGGTAGATTTGCGGATCGACCTCATGCCGGCGGCAGGTGGAGGTCAGGCTGGCGAGGATGGCGGCGGTGCGGCCGCCGCGCGGGTTACCGACGAATAGAGAATTCTTGCGATTGAGTACGACGCGTTTCATCTCGCGTTCACTCACGTTGTTGTCGATGGGCACGGCGCCATCCGAGCAAAACACCTTCAACTCCGTCCACTGGCCGAGCGTGTAGTTCACTGCCTCGGCCATGGGGTGCTTGGGCAGCAGTTGTTCTTTCCAGCGCAGGAGCTTGTCGCGCAGTTCGGCCAAGAGCGGTGCCGATTGCGCCTGGCGCAGGGATAGCCGCTCCGGGACGGAAAGCTCTTTGGCCTGTTGTTCCACCGCGAACAGCCGACGCAGCAAGGCGACGACCGCGCGGGCGATTTCCGGCGCGGTGCTCTCCGCCTCGATGAAGCGTCGACGCGCATGCGACCAGCATCCCGCGCGGGTCAGCGCGTTGCCCGCCACCACCCCGTTGTAGCCGCCGTAGGCGTCGGCCAGCAGCACCCCGGTAAAGTTTTTCAGAAACTCTTGCGGTCCGTCGCGGCTGCGACGCAGGGTGAAGTCGAAGACGTTGTAGGGATGCGCGGCGTCGCCCACGTAGACCCACATCCGCGCCGGCTGGGTCTTGCCCGCGCTGAGCATGGGCAGCACGGTGTCGTCGGTGGCCACCACGTGGGAGGCCCGCAGGCGCTCCGCCATGCGCCGGTACAAGGGCTCGACCAGGTCGGCCACGTCCCCACACCAAACCGACTGCGTGGCGCGCGAAATCTCGAATCCCTGCCGCGCGAAAATATCTTCCAGCCGGTAGAGCGGCAGATAATCGGCAAACTTACTCGCCACGCTATAGGCCAACAGCCCCGGCCCCGCCAGACCCCGCTCGATCGGCGCATCGGGCCGCGCCGCCACCCGAATCTGCGGCGTTTCTCCCGCCGCTTCGCAGGGCGCACAGGCGTACTTCTTGCGGATATGCTGCAGGCGCACGAAGTGGCCGGGCAGGTATTCGATCTGCCAGCTTTCCTCGGCGCCGATCTCTTTTCGTTCCGCGCCACAGCTCGGGCAGGCGCGCTCTTCCGGGCTCAACTCGTAGACGTGCGTGGTGACCGGGAGGTTCGCAAAGTTCGCCAGGGCGCGTCGGCCCCAGCGCCGCTTCACCCGTCGCAGTTCGTAGACCGGCTCGCTCGCCGCCACCTCGTTGGCAGGCAGGGGTTTCTGCGCCAATTCCTCGCCGAAGGCCAGCAGCGCTTGCCCCAGCTCCGGGCGGGTTTTCAGCCGGTCGGCGCGTGGACCGTAGTACCACTTCTGGTAGCGCTCCAACTGCAATTGCAGACGGAGATTTTGGAGGTAGAGCTCATCGGCGCGCTGGGTCTGTTGCGCGGCGAGCGCGGCTTTTTCCTGCGCCATCGCGGCTTGCGCTTCCGCGCGCTGCGCGTGCTCGGCGGCACGCTGCTCGGCACGATCGCGCTCGGCCTGCGCCGCCCGCAACAAGGCTTTCAGCGCGGCGGGGTCTTCGGGCAGGTGCGTGGTTTCGGAGGCAGGCACACCTCCTTAGATGTGGTAATATTAACTTGGTTGCTTGCCCGAGGAGATATTTCGCAGGAAAGGCTCGCCGCGCCGGACGCCGTGCCGCCGCACGCGCCACGCTCAACCCTTCACCCACTCCCCGCCGCGTGACCCACGGGGCGTGCATAACGAGCCACGCGCGCGAGCCGCGACACGTCGATCCCATCCAGGATCATCGCCAGTTCGCTGACCCGTAGCTCCACCGCCCTTGCCGCCCCTTCCGGTCGGGGCAGCTTGAACACCCCCACCTCTAAGCGTTTGTACCACAAGACAAAACCGTCTTGATCCCAGGTCAGAATTTTCAAGCGATCGCCCCGCCGCGAGCGAAAGATGAACCCGTGGCCGCT
>JBEKNU010000463.1:0-2750 GCA_049522495.1 Terriglobia bacterium | reverse complement strand
CTGCCTGTGCAGGAAGGTTTGATGCAAACCTTGGGAGAGCGCACAGGCAGGAGTGCCTGTGCCACCACTAGCCACTGCCTACCAACTACTCTTCGCGCAAGGCGGTCATGGGATTCACCCGCAGGGCTCGGCGGGCGGGAGCATAGGTAGCGATCAATCCGACCACCGTCACTGCCGCCACCGCAGCGACGAGCCCGATCGGATCGGCTGGGCTCACCTTAAAAAGCACCGCCTTGATGACCTGCGCCGCCGCCAGCGCACCGGCGAGGCCGATCGCCGCCCCGATGGCCACCCGCGTGAGCGCCTCCCGAATTATGAGCAGGAACACGTCCTTGGGCTCGGCTCCCATCGCCACGCGAATTCCGATTTCATGCTTGCGCCGACCGACATTATAGGAAACGAGTCCGTACAGCCCGACACCAGCCAGAAATATGCCCAAAATGGCGATGGTCCCTATCAGTCCGGCTGCGATGCGGTATGGGAAGAGAGAGATGCATGTGCTGCCGCAAGGTGATCAGGCTAAGGACGAGCGCATCGGGCTCAGCATCACCAATCGCCTTGCGAATCGTTCCGGCCATGGCCGTGGGTGCGGTGGCGGTCTCGATCAGGAGGTTCCCTTCGCCGCCCTTGCCCAACGGCACCATCGCGAACAGGAAGGGCATAGGCTCTTCGCGCAAAGAGATGTATTTGCCGTTCTCCACTACACCGAGAACCCGGCAATCGGTTCCGTCCAGGCGAAAAAGCTTGTCCATGGCCGCCTCGGGGCTACCCCAGATCCGGCGCGCCATGGTCTCATTCACCACGACGGCGCCCCTGGAATCGCTTCGCTTGAAATCGCGACCGCGGAGAATTTGCGTGCCCATGATTGCAAAGTAATCGGCACCCACGGCCTTCCAGCCAACTTCCACGGGTTCGGGCGTGACTCCCGGTATCAAGACGCGCTTGGTGATTTCCCCGACGCCACTTAGCGGCAGCGAATTGGTGAAGCTTATCCGTAATACCCCCGGAACTGCGCGCAGCTTGTCAGCCAGTTGCGCGAAGTCGGCGCTCTTGGCCTCCGAGGGGACCACCACCATGGCCGCCAGCACCTTTCTCTCAGGATCGAATCCGGGCCATATCCGCTGGACTTCCAGGTAGCTCCGGACCAAGAGCCCGGCGCCCACCAGCAGGAACTGGGAGAACGCAATTTGCGCGATCACCAGCACTCCACGAAACCGGAAACGCCGCCCCCCCGGGGGGGCATCGCCCTTTAGTGCGGGGACCAAATCGGGTCGCGAGACCCGCAACGCCGGCACGAGTCCGGCCGCCAGAGCTGTGACCAGGGCTACTAAAATCGTGTATGCCAGCACCCTGCTATCAACACGCAAGTCGAAGTCCATCGTGAGAATCGTAAGCGGCTGAAGCGCCGGCAGGGCGCGAATCAGCCAATGTGCCAACAGCAGGCCCACCCCGGCAGCCATCAATGAAAGCAGTAGAGTTTCCGTGATCAGCTGCCGCACCAGGCGGACGCGCGAGGCGCCCATGGCGACGCGCAGGGCGAACTCCCGCCGCCTCGCCTCGCCTTGCGCCACCAGGATCCCCGTAATGTTGGCGCACGCGATGAGCAGCACCAGTCCTGCCAGGGAAAGGATGATCATGGCAAGCTGGCCCGTGTCCTGAGAATCGAGAATGACCGCTTTTCCCTTGTTAGTATCGGGATACTGGCTGGCCAGCCGCTTGGCCACTGTGGTCAGCACCGCTTCCGCCCGCGCCTTGTCAACGCCGTCTCGCAAACGCACCAGGGAAACGACTTCCGGGCTTCCGCGCCGCATGATTTCACGCAGGTCCTCCGGGGGAAGGGCGCTGAACGGGATCCACACGTCCACTGGCAGGGGCTCTTGAGGCGCGCGGAATCCGCGCGGCATGATGCCCACCACCGAAAAGGCGCGGCCGTTCAGAAAAAGCGTCCTTCCAACACCGTCGGTGGCTCCCCCGAACTGCCGCTGCCATAGAGAGTAGCTGATAACCGCCGGCGGTTGGCCGTCAAATCGTGCGTCGCTTTCCCGAAGTGTCCGGCCGGCCGCTGCCCTTACTCCTAAAACCGAAAAATAATTTTCGGTCACCGGATTCATGGGCACCACTTCCTGCTGGCCCGTGGGACTCACTACCACGGCGCCTCTCTTGTCGAAGGCGGCGAACGACCCTACGTCGCCCGCCTGCGCTTGGTAATCCAGGAGGTCGGGATATGATGGAGCTTCCCACTTGCCCTGCCTGTCGGTGCGGAGCACCAGAAAGAAAGTTTGTGCCATGCCCTGGGGCGCCCCAGCCTTCAGAAGCAGCCGGTCCACAGCGCTGAACAGCGCGCAGTTGGGGCCGATGGCAATGGCCAAGGAGATCACTGCTACCGCGGTCGCGCCTGGGCTCTTGGCAAACATCCGCAAGGCGAAGCGAATATCTTGCCAAAGCGTATCGAGCCAAGCGAGGCTGTTCATTTGATAGATCTCCTCACGAATCAGCGTGGTGTTGCCGAGCTTGCGGTGGGCGGCGTAGCCCGCCTCTTCCGCCGACATGCCGCGGGCGATGTTCTCCTCGGTCTCGGCTTCGAGATACGCGTCAAGCTCGCGCGCCCGCTCTTCATCCCAATGCTTGCGACGAAAGAATCGAGTCCAGCTCATAGAAGACCTCAGTGGTTAGTGGTTAGCGGCTAGAGGTGGCACAGGCACTCCTGCCTGTGCCCTCTGCCGAGGTTTGAATCAAACCTTCCTGCACAG
>JBEKNU010000462.1:0-2769 GCA_049522495.1 Terriglobia bacterium | reverse complement strand
GGTCGGAGTCGTCGATGATCACAACTTGATCGGAGCGCTGGTCGATCCGCAAGTACTTGGGATTCGCTGCGAGGCGATCCCACTCCTCTTCGCTGACGCCGCTGCGGTTCTGGGTAGCCTGCCGGCCGCCGCGACCCATGCCGCCGCCCCCCATCCCGCCCATGCCACCGCGACCCATGCCGCCGCCACCGGGGTAGCCGCCCCCGCCACCCGGATACCCTCCGCCACCGCCGGGATACCCGCCTCCGCCCCCAGGATAGCCACCACCGGTGGGAGTGCTTTGCTGGATCTTGCTGCTTTGCTGCGCATCTTGAACCTTCACTTGCGCATCGTCGCTCTGGTCCTGGTTGAAATTCCAGTGGCCGGTCAGTTGCGCCTTGTCCTGCGCGCGCGCCACGCCCACCAGCGAGGCCGTTAGAAAAAACGCCGCAACTGCGACTGATGCCTTTGCTGTAAAGCCAAAATCTTTCGTCATTGTCTCCACCTTCCTGATTGGTTGCCCTTGCTTGCTGCTGTTGATTCGATTCCTCGAGTCTACGGCAGGTTGTCTTGCGAGCGCGTTCCCTGATTGAAAAACGAGCATAACACGCGGTGCGGTGGGCTTCAGCGGATGTTAATTGGAGTTTACAACCCCCTGCCGGGAGTCGCCAGGCACTCCCAAAGCTTGTGCGGGCGTTTCCACACCCACGCTAACTGCCGACGGCAATTCCCAGGGACTTCATTTTTCGGTACAGGTGGCTGCGTTCGAGGCCCAGGGCTTCGGCGGTGCGGCTGACGTTGCCCTGATGCTCGTCGAGGGTGCGGAGAATGTAGTCGCGTTCGTAAGCGGTGCGCGCTTCCTGAAGGCTGGAGAATCCCCCGGTGGGGAATTTGGCGGCGGGGCCGGAGCGCGCCCCGTCCTGGTGCAGGGAAGCGGGAAGGTGGCGCCGCTCGATGCGCTCGCCGGGCACCATGATGACCAGGCGCTCCACCAGGTTCTTGAGTTCGCGCACGTTTCCCGGCCAGCGGTAAGCCATCAGAACTTCCATCGCCGAGTCCGCGAAATGCTTGGGGCGGCGCCCATAGGCGCGGGCAAATTCCGCCAGGAAAAAGTTGGCCAGCGTGGGAGTGTCCTCCGCGTGCTCGCGCAGGGCGGGCACGTAAAAAGGAATCACATTCAGGCGGTACAGGAGGTCCTCGCGGAAATTTCCCTTTTGAATTTCGTCTTCCAGGTGCTTGTTGGTGGCAGCGATGATGCGGACATCCACGGTGAGGTTGTTGCCCGAACCCACGGGGGTAAAGCGCTGCTCCTCGATGACGCGCAGCACTTTGGACTGCGTGCGCAAGCTCATGTCGCCCACCTCGTCGAGGAACAACGAGCCGCCGTGGGCCTGTTCGAACTTGCCCGTCTTGTCTTCCAGCGCGCCGGTGAATGACCCTTTGATGTGCCCGAAAAGCTCGCTCTCGATGAGCTCTTCCGGAATGGCGGCGCAGTTGACTTCCACAAAGGGCTGGTCCGCGCGCTGGCTGTGATTGTGCAGCGCGTGGGCCACCAGTTCCTTTCCCGTCCCGCTCTCGCCGAAGATGAGCACGCGTCCGTTGGTGGGGGCGGCAAGCTGCAATTGCTGGCGCAGAGCCTTCATGGGGATGCTGTCGCCGATGATGCGGTCGCGGCCACGCAGCTCGGCGCGCAACTCGCGATTTTGCGCGGCCAGTTGCGACTGCTCCAGCGCGTGGCGAAGCGTCAGCAGCGTCTTGTCGATGGAAAGCGGCTTCTCGATGAAATCGAACGCGCCGAGCTTGGTGGAGCGCACGGCCGAGTCAATGGTGCCATGTCCGGAAATCATAATGACCGTGGGAGGCGCTTCCAGGGCCTGGATTTTCTCCAGCACTTGAATGCCGTCCATCCCCGGCAGCCAGATGTCGAGCAGGACCAGGTCAAACTTGCGGGTCTGGAGAGTTTCCAGGCAAGCTTCGCCACTGCCCACGGATTCCACACCATAGCCTTCGTCCTCGAGGACATCGGTGAGGGATTCGCGGATGCCGGGTTCGTCGTCGACAATGAGGACTGAATGTTTCATGCGTTTTCGCGGAGTCAAGCTTCCGAGGCGGTTACATCACAGCCGCCCATTTCGATTCGCCGGACCATCTCCGCGCCGAAAGCGAGGCTCGTAATTCATGCTGGCATCTTAGAATGCCATATTCCGTTTGTAAATGGCAGTTGGAGTTGAGCCGGCTCGAAAAAATCCGTGTTTGCACAGGACCGCGAGGATTCTGCCTGGGGCTTGTCCGCACTGGTCCGGGTTCCTCACCATCGGGGGAAGGGCAGAGCTTCAGGGTCGGCGTGAAAGCCCCTGTCCAACTGCTGAAGCGTGATGGTGTTCGTAGGGGCCGTTCGCGAACCGCCCCTCTTCTCCATAGTTCCTGAGGAAGCCAAATCCACCCGCCGCAATTTATGTATAAACGACATAATGTCTCTCGCTAAAACTTACACAAAAATTTAACTTGACAATTTATAATAACGGCCGTATACACTCCGCAAAAGCTGATAACCACGGCGTGGAGGTAGTCAATGCGCCATCGTCTCCAGGCCCTAACTCTTATTCTCTTCGTTACCCTATTCGTAAGATGCGTCTTCGCTCAATCTGCTCCGTCGATATCGGCTCTCACGCCGACGGGCGGCCCCGTGGGCGCCTCCGTGAGCATCACCGGGTCGGGCTTCGGAGCTACGCAGGGGAGCAGCACCGTGACCTTCAACGGCGTGGCGGCAACGCCCTCCGGTTGGAGTGA
>JBEKNU010000461.1:0-2824 GCA_049522495.1 Terriglobia bacterium | reverse complement strand
CCAGACCATGGAGCGTCCGCGACCGGTGATCGAGTCGCCGGAGATGGCCGCGGGCGCCAAGCCGTGGACGAAGCCAACACCGGTGCCTTATGCCACTCATTATGCTGACAGCGCGGTGGTGGCCTATCGTTTGCCGGAAGGTGAAGTGCTGATGGCGGATCTCCATCCGCAGGTGACCTCGAGCGGCGGCAATATCGACCTGGCGACCCTTGTGGATGGCGACTTGAACAGGACGGTGGCACTGCCCTTCCCGGAGGATGAGAAGCCGGGTTGGATCCAGCTCGAGTTCACCCAACCATTCCGGACGCGTGCCTTCTCTATTTCCATTCAAGGCGGGGGAATACCTGACGGCGAAGTCCAGGCCAGCGCGAATGGCACGAACTTCAACACCATCGTGAATCTGCCGGGTCCGGCACGCGCCGCCGCCCCCCTGCGCACTTTTTCATTTCCGGAGACCACGGCGCGATTCTATCGGGTGCTGCTCGCGCCGCCGCACAGGACTCCCCGCCGCGCCACCAATTCCATTCCCAGCATGCGCTCCCCTGCCCCCCGCACGGGATTCAAAATCGCCGCGCTGGAGTTTCATTCTGGAGCGCGGGTGCACCGCTGGGAGGAGAAGGCGGGCTTCGGCACTCTGTATGAATACGACTCGGCGCCCACGCCGGCCGTTCCTTCCGAGGCGGCAATTCCCAGCGCCAGCGTTATCGATTTGACCTCCCTCGTGGCCAGCGATGGCAGCCTCGAATGGGACGTGCCGGAAGGGAAGTGGGTGATTCTGCGCCTGGGCCATTCGCTCACCGGGGCCACCATCCACCCGGCGCCGCCGGACGAGACGGGATACGAAGTTGATAAGCTGAGCCGCAAGCACGTGGAGTCCTTTCTGCACGGTTGGGTTGATCCGCTGGCCGAGACGCTGGGTTCCGAGATGGGCAAATCCTTCAAGTACTTTTTGATGGATAGCTGGGAAGCCGGGCTGCAAAACTGGACGGATGACATGCCGAAGGAGTTTCGCGACCGCCGCGGGTACGATCCCACACCCTACCTGCCAGTATTGACGGGGCGGGTGGTGGAAAGCGCCGAGGTCAGCGATCGCTTCCTCTGGGATCTGCGCCGCACCATCGCTGATCTTACCGCGGAGTGTCATTACGGAGCGACGGCGGAGTTCCTGCACCAGCGGGGCCTGCAAGTTTTCGCGGAAGCCGCGGGCGTAGGCTTCCCGACGATTCAGGACGCGCTCCAGAATAAGGGCCGCGTGGACATCCCCATGGGCGAGTTCTGGACGGTCGAGAAGCCTGGAGTCTATAGGCCTGAGTACCCCGCTGATATTCGCGAAGCTGCCTCGGCAGTGCATATTTATGGCAAGAACCTGGTCGGGGCCGAGTCCTTCACTGCCGCCCTGACCCACGATTGGGGACCGCCCTCAACCCTGAAGGAACTGGCGGACTACAACCTCGCCCTGGGCGTGAACTGTTTCTGCATCGCCAGCTCAGTGCACCAACCATTCGTGGAAGGTCATAAGCCGGGGTTCACGTTGTCGATTTATGGTCAGCATTTCACCCGGAACATTACTTATGCCGAGCAGGCAGGCCCGTGGATGGCGTATCTGGCGCGCAACTCCTACATGCTACGGCAAGGGATGTTTGTGGGCGATCTCGCCTATTACTACGGTGAAGGCGCTCCGGTGGCGGTCCCCTATTGGGAAAAAGTGAAGCCGGAGCCGCCGGAGGGTTACGCGTACGACTACCTCAACGCGGAGGTGCTGCTCACGCGCCTGTCCGTGGAAAACGGGCGGCTGGTATTACCCGATGGCATGAGTTACCGGGTGTTGGTGCTGCCGGATACTCTCACCCGGTTCACCCCGCCAGTGCTGCGGAAGATCCGTGATTTGGTGGTGGCGGGGGCGACGGTGGTGGGGCCGAAGCCCACGACTTCCCCCAGCCTTACGCACTACCCTTCGGCCGACGACGAGATCCGCACCCTGGCGAGTCAGGTCTGGGGAAACTGCGACGGCAGAACAATTACCGAACATGCCTGTGGGAAGGGAAAGGTTTACTGGGGCAGGCCGTTGCCAGAGGTCTTGGAGGCATTGGCGACCCCGCCGGATTTCGAGTACACCCGGCCCAACCTTGACACCTTGCTCGTGTACATCCACCGGCACAGCCCTGATGCAGATATCTACTTTGTGGCTAACCGCAGGGATCGGGTGGAAGACGTGGAAGCGAGCTTCCGCATTGAAGGGAAGGCGGCGGAACTCTGGCATCCCGATACCGGTGAAATCGAGCCGGCCGAATACCGGATCGCGAACGGACGGACAACCGTTCCCCTGCGCCTGGACCCCTGGGGATCAGTCCTGGTGGTATTCCGGCATCCGGCAAAGGAGCCGTCTCGGACCTTGCCGCATCCTGTTCGCACGGTCTTGACCACGCTCGAAGGCCCCTGGGACGTAAGCTTCCCTCCGAACTGGGGCGCGCCGCCATCGATACACCTGGATGGGCTGACCTCATGGACAAAGCATTCCGACGAAGGGGTAAAGTACTTTTCCGGGACGGCAACTTACACGAAGGAGATTGAGGCGCGGCGGGAATGGTTCCGCCCAGGTGAAAAACTCGTGCTGGATCTCGGAGACGTAAGGGAACTCGCCTAGGTTTCAGTGAACGGGAAGCAGTTGGGGATCCTTTGGAAGCCTCGCTTCCAGATGGATGTGACCTCCGCGCTGAAGCCGGGCCGCAACCATCTCGAGATCAAGATCACCAACCTCTGGCTCAACCGGCTGGTTGGCGACCGGCAACCGTCGGCGAAGAACAAGTACACCTTCATCACGTTC
>JBEKNU010000460.1:0-2847 GCA_049522495.1 Terriglobia bacterium | reverse complement strand
GTAAACACCACTCCCAAGTTGCCATCCACCGCCACCGGCACGGTGTCGGTCAGAGTTGCGGCGGTCACCCCGGGGAGTTGCTTCACCCGGTCCAGGAGTTTCTCGAAGAACACCGTGGCCTGCGGACCCGAATATCCATCGCGCACCGGATCCAGCGAAATGAGGTAAAGGTTCCGGGGGTCAAACCCGTGCTGAATACCCAGGGTGGTTTGAATGCCGAGGCCGAGAAACCCGGTGAGCAACAACAGCGCGAGCGATCCTGCCATTTGGCACAACATCAGCCCGTTGCGCAAGCTCAGGCGGCGATGCCGGCGGAACCGGATGTTGCCTCCTTCTTTGAGCGCGGGCGTAAGATCGGCGCGCGTGGCTTGCAATGCCGGGATGAGGCCGAACGCTAACCCCGTTAAGCCGGTCACGGCAAGCGCGAATATCAGCACGCGCCAGTCAGGGGTCAAGTCGAAGGCCACCGGCATCGGGTACGGCATCCGCACATGGGAGAACAGGTGCACCACCCACAGGGTCAGGATGAACCCGCACACGCCCGCCCCCGCAGCCACCAGCATGCTCTCCGTCAGCAACTGGCGAATGAGCCGGACACGGCTGGCGCCCATTGCCAGGCGAACGGCAATCTCCCGGCGACGGTCCGCCGCCCGCGCGAGCATCATGTTGGCCACGTTGGCGCACGCGATCAGCAACACCAAGCCCGCCATCAGCATCAAGACTTCCGTGAAGTACGGCCGGTCCTGTTTCCGAATGGGCAGTACTTTTCCTCCGGGCACCAGGAGCACGCGCCGGCCACCCCTTTCTCTGTCAACGTCACCGTAGTCCTTTTCCATTTGCCGGGCCACGGCGTCCAGGGCAGCCTCGGCACGGTCCGCAGTGACTCCCGGTTTCAGCCGCCCCACCACCTGGAACATCGCCAGGTCGCGCCGCTCCAGCGCGTCGCCCGCCAATTCCGGCGCGATGCGTGCCGGGACGGACACCGGCATCCACACATCCGCTGCAAAAAACGCCGGCGATGCTCCCAGAAAATCTTTTGGCCCGACGCCCATCACGGTGCAAGGCTGCCCGTTGATACGCAGCGTCTTTCCGACAGCCGAAGGGTCAGAGCCCAGATGTTGCTGCCAGAACCGGTAGCTGACCACGACGACGGGCGCCCCGCCGGGTTGCTCCTGTTCCTGATCAAAGAAGCGGCCCAAGGCGGGACGCACCCCCAGAGTGGGGAAATACGACGGCGTGACCAGGTGTCCCCAAATTCGTTCAGTGTGGCCTGCAAGCATTATCCCGAACGGGACCGGCGCCACATAGGCCAGTGTGGATGAAAACAAGTCGCTTCGCTCGCGGTAGCGCTTGTAGTGGATATACGACGTTGGCGCCTGGAGCGCGACCAGTTCCTCGGGCCTGGGAACACCGGGAAGGTCGCGCAAAATCAGCCCGTTCACCTCGCTGTAGGCGCAGGTCGCAATTGCGATGCCCAAGCTGAGTGAAACCAGCGCGACCAAGGCGGCGCCCGGCGATTTGGCGAGCATGCGCAGCCCGTAGCGAAGGTCCTGCCGCAATTCAGCCAGATGCTCGACGGGGACGCGGACACCAATGTCGGCGAGCAAACGGACAAGTCCAAGCACGCCGTGGCGCTGCCAGATGGGCTCAATGGCCTCTTCGGTCAATAGCGCCAGTTCGTCTCCGTAAGTGTTTTTGAATTCAGCGGGGAACGCGCGAGCAAACGTATGGTAGAGCCGCAGGCTGATTGCCACGGGCCGGCTTCGCGGGTGAGTCATGACTCCGCCCTCCGCATTCCTCGTTTGGCGTGGAAGACGCGAACCAGATCTTCGAGCCTCTCGCCTTCCGCCGCCAGGACACGCCGGCCGAGTTGGGTGAGCCGGTAATAACGCCGTCGCGCATCATCCAGCGCCGGGGCCGGGCGCTCGCGGGATTCTTCGATCAGGTCCTCATCGATAAGGCGCTTGAGCGTGCCGTAAAGTGTCGCAGGCCACAGCCGCACCCTGCCATCCGTGCGCTCCAGGACCTCCTGCATGATTCCGTAGCCATGCTGCTCCTGGTCCACGAGCGATAGCAGCACGTGAAACCAGTGCGCCTTCAGCGGGAGGAAGCTTTCCGTACTCATTGGCTTCTTCATGGTTGCACTTGATATGGCACCATATATATATCGATTAAAACTGAGTGTCAATGGCTTGCTGTCGCGCGACGTAGAGGGAAAAGCCGGTCCCGCGGACGTAGCGTGGGCGTCCCGCCCGTGCACGGTCATGGCCAGGACGGCCATGCCACAAGCGGCAGGCAGCGGCTCAGAGCGCGTGCACGTGGCGAACGAGTTGATCGGGAGACGACATCAGGGCGATGGCGTATGGCGAACCGGCGAGGCAGCCTCGCCCGATGGCCAGGCTTCGATAGTAGTCGTTATATCGAAAGCCGTTTTCGCCGCGCCACATGGGGAACACGGCGCAAGCCTCAGACCAGAGATCGAACACCGGAGTGATATCGAGGTAGGTATCCGCCGCAAAGCCATCCGCATCTTCCCAATTGTCGTTGTAAAACACCCTCTTAACAGCGTGCGCCGGCTGCTGGCGTACGAGAGCTGGGAGTCCGGCGTAGAACACCGCGTCGTTTACAACTTGGTAGCACGCTTGGTGATCCTTGTGCCAGCTCCCGCGCCAGTGGGTCAGGATGACATCAGCTTTGTGCTCGCGGATCAGATCACACACTTTTAGTTTTACTTCCTCACCTTGGGGAATTTCGCCGTCAGGATAGGTCAGCAACTCGGCGCGCGCACCGAGCGTATGCGCCGCACGCTCCGCAGATTGCTGCTGGAGGGAACCATACTCTGCCGGG
>JBEKNU010000459.1:0-2849 GCA_049522495.1 Terriglobia bacterium | reverse complement strand
GCTTCGAAACACTTTCAGGATCGCCCTCCAGGAAGCGGGCGTATTCAGGCGCGCCAAGCCGTCGAGAGCGTTGCGCCGGTCCCAACGCTCCGGCTTTCCGGCGTTCGTCATCGCCACCAACTGATCGAGGAAAAAAGGCTGGGGCAAGGACGTGAGCACTACCACCGCCTCCGCAGGGTTGGGATTCTTGGGGTTTTCGAGGGTGGCGATGTAGGGATGGAAGGCCGCCTCAACCTGCGCGCGAGTGGAAGGTATAACCGCCATGCTGAGCTCATCAATGGCCAGCGCGAAAGCCGCAGGCTTATCCCCATACTCTCCTGTATGCGGGTCGGGCTGAAGCAGCGCCAAGCGGCGCTCCGCGCGCACATGATAGAGGCCTGGCGCAGCAAATTGCGCCCATTGGTTCAGCAGCCACCGCTCGCTATGAGTTTGCCCGGGAGGCAAGGTGACATAGCCGTAAACGACCGTCCCCTGCGGGCTGCCGCAGGGCCGGGGCCCGGGATCGGGCAGTCGCCGCCCCCGCAAGGTCGTCACCAGGAATCGTGGCTCCTGGTCGTATTCTATGGCCAAACTGCGGGTGGGAGTGCGATAGCGGAAAGCGAAAACTCTGCTCCCCGTGTTCCGGATCACGAACCGGCAGAAAATGGGCTCGCCCTGCAAATACTTGGATTTTTCCATTTCAAAGTGGACCGAATAATTCACCTGGGCACGAGATATCGTAGGGTTCACCCCGATGAGGAGGACAAGAAGACCGAGTTGCAGGACGCGCCGGAACCCGCGCAGGACCGCCGATATCATGTCGCACATCATACGCGAAAGCGCGGCCGATGGATGCCTTTCTGTTGCGGATGAAAAGCCAGTATGCGGACGTTTCCCATATCTCTGCCTGTTCGCATTCCGCCGGTTCGCTCCTATAATGGGGAGGCAGCCACGATCAGCGCATGGCTGGTGCCCGGTTTTCTGAAAGTAGCCGAGACGGCACACTTCCCTTGTCGAGTTTCTTCTTGATTCGACGCACGCGTCGGGAGGGGGTGGCCGGCTTTCCTTTTCGCCGCATCTAACCCGGCGTGGGTCCGAACATGCTTTCTCTCTCGCCAAGCCGCTGTCTGTTAGCCGCCGTGCTGCTGCTGAGCGTGCTGGCGGCGCCCCGCGCGGCGTGGGCGGCTACTCTCAAGCTCTGCATGAAGGACGGCACTTACCAGATCGTCGCCAGCTACGAAGTTCACGGCGACCGGGTGCGCTATTTCAGCGTGGAGCGCTCCGAATGGGAAGAGATACCCGCCTCGTTGGTGGATTTTGACGCCACCAAGCACGCGCAGGAAGAAGCCAAAGCCACGGAGAAGAAGCGCGTTGAGGAAGCCAAGCAAATCGACCAGGAGCGCTTTTACAAGCCCCCGGATCAGGGGATGGAAGTGGCCCCGGGCATTCGCCTTCCGGGGGACGATGGTATTTTCACCGTCGACGGACACCGCTTGGTGCGCCTCGTGCAGTCGACGAGCGAACTTGTCACCGACAAGAAGCGGGCCGCCATGGTGCTGGCCGTTCCCCTGCCCATCGTGAAAGCTCGCTCGCTCGTGGTCCTCGATGGCGCCAAAGCGCCGATTCGCTTAAATGACCCGTTGCCGGTGTTTTTTGTCCAATCCGCCGACGGGCTTGGCGCGAAGCTGGAATTGGTGCGGCTGAAGCCGGGAAGAGAGTCACGCGTGGTGGAGGAAGTGGAAGTCAGCCGAGGGAAAAACGGCAAAGCTACCGAAGAGCGCACCATGGTGTCGTTAGAACGCAAGCAGGTGGCGCCCAACATTTATACCCTGAAACCCCTCGATCCCCTGGGGGCGGGCGAATACGTACTGGGCGAGATCGTCGGAGATAAACTCAGCCTGGATGTCTGGGACTTTGGGTACGAGAAATGGGAAGTGGTGAAGTGAAGGGCTTGCCTTGCCTACGCCGCAGCCGCGAGACCGAACGGGCGCACAGGTGGGCGTGGTTTGCCTTCCTCCGCGGTCTTTAACATGATAACGTCCACAGACGTGTTAATACCCGATGACGAAAAGCCGCGCAGTGATTCTGGTCGGACCGGACTAATTCCGCGCTACCCCGCTTGGTTTGAGTAAGGTACATACTTCCGCAATGATTAAAGATTGCAGGGATTACATTTACTTCGGCGAAGGTTGGGTCTTCTCTACGGCAGCGCGTTTGCTGGCTTGCTTTTCCGCGTACATGCGAGCATCGGCTTCCGCGACATCCTTATCCGGCGTCTGCTGCTCATAGTGCGCGAGGACTCGCTGAGCTTTTTCTTCGTCCCATCCGAGGGGAAATCTATTTTGGCTCATATTTGCCGCCGCGATCCGCGCGGCCCGCATTTCAGTAATGGTAGCGGGCCTGGAGGAAATCGATTCGATTCTCGCTGACCTTGTACACCAGCCGGTGCTCCTGCGTGATCCGCCTCGACCAGCAGCCTGAGAGCACGAACCCCAACGGTTCCGGCTTGCCGATGCCGGTGAACGGATCCCTCATTACCGCTTCCACAAGGTCCAGAACCCGAAGGGCCACCTTCCGGTCGCTCTCCACCCAATCTTTCAGATCATCACGAAACTCCGGGTGGAAGACGGCCTCCCGCTCAGTGGGGCGCGCCAAGACCCACCTCCCGCCGCAGCTTATCGATGGATTCCGGCTTGCCTTTGCGTCCAGTGGCCCGCCGGAGGGCTGCCAGCAGCCTTTCGGCATTCTTTGGGGATCGCAGCAAATGGGCTGTTTCCATCAGGCTGGCCAGCTCCTCCGCCGGAATCAAGGCCACGTCTTTGGCGCCCCGGCGCCGCACAATCACCACTTCCTGATCGTTGGCGACCTGG
>JBEKNU010000458.1:0-3070 GCA_049522495.1 Terriglobia bacterium | reverse complement strand
AGGTTACCTCCTTGCGCCCCGGCATCAAAATTCTCTACATGTCTGGTTATACAGACGATGCGGTTGTGCACCACGGTGTTCTCAGCCACGACATGCCCTTCATTCAGAAACCATTCTCGCCCGTCGCGTTACGCAAGAAGATTCGGGAAGTTCTGGGGGGAAAATAAGAGCGAGGCTTTGGGGGGGGAACGGTGTCATGGGAGAAGAAGCGGTAGGATTCCGGGATGGGTAGAGTCAGGCGAGCCGATCTCGGCGGTATGCGGGGAAAACGAAGGGAGGGAAACGGTACCTGACACCATTTCCCCCGCTAGGATTCCGGGATGGGTAGAGTCAGGCGAGCCGATCTCGGCGGTATGCGGGGAAAACGAAGGGAGGGAAACGGTACCTGACACCATTTCCCCTCCATTTCCCCCCCTGACACCATTTCCCCCCTGCAACATGGTGGCAGGGTCGTTCAAGGCCCAACTCTCCGACCTCGCCGAACACTGCATGCTCTCCGTGCCCACCGTGGTGAGCGGGAAGGATTACCAACTCTACCCCCTCGTTGATGGCCTGCGAATCCAGGTGTCCAAAACCTTTGAGGGAGCGCTCATCTGGATGGCGCTCGACCTGCATAGTAGCTGAGGGAGGCATATCAATTCACCCGCTGTCCCACGGTTAGCGGCCCCGACCGGTCAAGGTTCTACTGCTTGACCAGTTCGACGCCGCGGTTCTTGGCACGGCCTTCCTCCCTGTTGTTCGACGCCACGGGAGCGAGCGGGCCGACGCCCTGAGCGCTGAGTCTCGCCGCCTCCTCGGTCATTTCTTGCCGAAATGAAAGACCACTCCGGCGGTATACCGGAGGTTGTTTTGAACGTTGTTGGAGGAATTGGGCAGGCGCGTATTCAGATATTCCAACTGAAAGAGGCGCACCGACACGTGTCGCGTGGCGTTCCAGTCAAGCCCCCCGCCCGTGCTCAGGGAGAATCCATTGGCGCTTCCCGAGACGCCGGTGGAGGAACCATATAGCGTCCCGCTAACATGCGACCCGCCCACCAGGAACTGCGCAAACGGAGTCCAGTGCTTCGAGCGGCGATAGGAGACGCGCGGCCCGAAAAGATAATTCACCATCCAGAGCGAAAGTCCGCTTCCTACCACGTTGCCCTGGTGATAGCCGCCCAGATCAGCGACGACGCTGAATCCGTGACCCAGGCCAGTGGCAAATTCACCGCTGAGGCCATTCATATTGAAGCAGCCGCACTGGCCCGGCGGGGTATTGGCGCGCACAAGGCTGTAACCCAGCGAAACCTCGGAGCTGCGTAGACCTTGACCGTACGCGGCGGCGGAGCTAAACAGCAGCGCGGCCCAACAGTAAACGAGCCCTCGGCGATAAAAAGTGATCATGTTCTCTCCTCCTCTCAAGAACCGGTGACGGTCAGGGTGACAGTGCTCGAATGCTGCATTGATCCGGAGGTTGCGGTGATGGTAATCGTGTAAGTACCGACGGGAGTGCCGCCGATCTTCTGCAAGGGAAAGCCTCCTCCCCCGCAGCCTGCCAGGAACCCCGCGGCCAGCAGGGTGCCCAGTAAACAAAACGCCATGCCCGGCCAACGCCCCCTTGGCCGGCGGACGCGCCAAAAGCCCATCAGCCCTGACAAGCTCACCGCCAGGAGCAGTGCAAACAACGAAGCCGGCGGCAGGCGGCGGGGAAGTGGGAAGATCCGGGCGTAGGACGGTGCCGTGGTAGTCATGGTCATGGTGCTGCTGCCGCCCGCCGCGCCCGGAGTAATGGGGTTCGTAGTGAACGTACACGTGGTCCCCGTCGGCAGGGTGCCCCAACCAAAGGTTACGGCATTGGCAAACGTGCCGCCCACCGACGAGACATTAATCGTGTACTGCGCCTTGCCGCCTTGCACGACAGTCTGCGTCCCGGAAGGCAAGCTAATGGCGAAGTCCGCTCCCGTGCCCGTCAGGCTCACCGTCTGAGTGCTGCCCGCGACATTGTTATTGTTGTCCGTGAAGGTCAACATGGCGCTGAGCGCACCGGTGGCTGCGGGTGTAAACGTCACGCCGACCGCGCAGGTGCTGTTGGGCGTGACCGTGGCTCCCGTGCAAGTGTCGGCGCTCTTGGCAAAGGCACTGGCATTCGTGCCGCCCAGCGCCGCCGTGGTGATGCTCAGGTTGATGGTGCCGGTATTCGTGACGGTCACCGTCTGGGCGGTGCTGGTGGCGCCGAGGGGCTGATTGCCGAAACTTAAACTCGCGGCAGACAAGCCGGCAATGGCCATGCCGGTGCCGGTCCCGCTCAACGTCACGGTCTGCGTGCTGCCGGCCACGCCATTGTTGTTGTCCGTGATGGTCAACGTTCCGCTGAGCGCGCCGGTGGCGGTAGGCGTGAAGGTGACGTTGATCGTGCAAGAGCCGCCGGCGGCTACGCTGCCCGCGCAGGTGTTGGTCTGGCCGAAGTTGGCGCTGGCAACGACGCTGGCGATAGTGAGCGTGGCCGTGCCCGTGTTGCTGAGGGTGACCACCTGCGCCGCGCTTGTGGTCCCCACGTTTTGACTGCTGAACGTCAGGCTCGACGGGAAGACGCCGGCCAACGGCGCCGTGCCGGTCCCGGTCAGGCTGACGGTCTGTGTGCTGCCCGCTACGTCGTTACTGTTGTCCGTGATGGTCAACGTGGCGCTGAGCGCCCCGGTGGCGGCGGGTGTAAAGGTCACGCTGACCGTGCAGGTGTTATTGGGTGTGACCGTGGCACCCGTGCAAGTGTCGGCGCTCTTGGCAAAGGCGCTGGGATTCGTGCCGCCCAGCGCGGCCGTCGCGATGGTGAGGTTGGCCGCGCCGGTGTTCGTTACGGTAACCGTCTGGGTGGTGCTGGTGGTGTTGAGGAGCTGATTGGCGAAACCTAATGTCGCCGTGGACAGGCTCACCACGGGCACCACGCCGGTGCCGCTGTGAGTCACCGTCTGTGTGCTGCCGTTTACGTCTTTTTTGTTTTCGGTGAAGGTGAGTGTGGCGCTGAATGCACCGGTGGCGGCGGGTGTAAAGGTCACGCTGACCGTGCAGGTGTTATTGGGTGTGACCGTGGCAC
>JBEKNU010000457.1:0-3089 GCA_049522495.1 Terriglobia bacterium | reverse complement strand
ACGGTCATCGGAAAGTTTATAACCTGCGCGCTCGCGATCGGGACGGGTCAGTCGCTGGGGCCGGAGGACCCTTCGTTGCAGATGGGCGCCGGGATCGCCTCTGCGCTGGGGCGGCGGCTGCGGCTTTCCCGCGAGAAGGTTCGGCTGATCGCGCCGGTGGGCGCGGCAGCAGGCCTGGCAGCGGCTTTCAACGCGCCGATTTCCGCGGTTATTTTTGTCATTGAAGAAGTCATTGGAAACTGGAATGCCGGGGTACTAGGCGCAATCGTTTTATCGGCGGTTTCAAGCGTCATCGTGTCGCGTTGGTTCCTGGGTGACCAGGCGCTGTTTCGCATTCCGGCCTATCACCTGGTTCATCCCGCCGAGCTGCTGGCGTATGCGGCACTGGGAGTGATCGGTGGAGTTTCCTCCTTGGCCTTTGTCAAGCTGGTCGCTTATGCGCGACCGCGGTTGAAGGCCCTCCCGCGCTGGACGCAGTATGTGCAGCCCGCCGTGGCCGGATTGCTGATCGGCGTCATCGGTATCTGGTTTCCGCAGGTTATGGGGGCCGGCTACGGTTTTATCGACCAGGCCATGCACGACCAATTCACCTGGCAGATTCTGGCGCTGCTGGCGGCATTTAAAATCCTCTCCACCAGCGTCTCCTTTGTCAGCGGCACTCCGGGCGGCATGTTTGCGCCCACACTTTTCATTGGCGCCATGTTGGGCGGGGCGGTGGGTGGTGTTGAACACCACTTTTTCCCCTGGCTTACGGGGGGACTGGGCGCTTACGCGCTGGTGGGCATGGGAACACTTTTTGCGGGATTCCTCCGTGTCCCGCTGACCTCCGTATTTATGGTGCTGGAAGTAAGCGGCAATTACTCCATCATTCTCCCGGTGATGATTTCCAACACCATTGCCTATCTGATTTCCCGGCAGTATCAGCAGACTTCGCTCTTCGATCTGCTCTCCCGGCAAGATGGTATGGACCTGCCGTCCATGGAACAGCGCCGCGAAGAAATTTCTGTGCACGTGGAAGACGCCATGCGCGGGTATCACGGCACCGTGTTGAATATGGACGAACCCCTCCAGACGGCGATGGCGCGTTCCGAGGCATCTTCAGAGGATTTCGTGTTTGTCGAGGACGGCTTGGGAAAATGGTATGGGATTAAAAAGGAGGAGCTGCGCCGGAGGGCTATACCCTCGCATGAAGGTGCAACCTTGCGCAGCTTGCTTCCGCAGGATCCGCTACCCCATGTTCATCCCGACCATGTCTTGGAAGAAGCTCTGCGACGCCTGGGAGATTTGCCCATTTTGCCGGTGGTGAACCGTGCGAACTTCCACAAATTGGAAGGCGTGGTGGGCCTCCAGGAAATCCTGCAAGCTTACCGCGCTGCCGGTTGAATCTAACCGCCCGGGCCGTCGTTGGAAAGATATTGATCGAGGGAATGGAGTTCACGCGCGAGTTCGTCTACGCGATGCTCCAGCAGATTACGAATGGAGAGCATTCCTGTGAGCTGGCCCTTGGCGCTGACGATGGGCAGGTGGCGTACGTGCCGCTCCAACATGTGGACCAGGGCATCTTCCTCGTGGCTTTCGTCAGTGATGGTCTCGACCGGAGAAGTCATGACCTCACCCACGCGAGTGTCCCGGGGGTGGCGATGACGCAACACCACGCGCAGCATTACGTCACGCTCCGTGAAGATGCCAAGCAACTGACCGTTTTCTACCACCGCGACAGCTCCCACGGCATGCTCGGCCATGATTTCGACGGCTTCCAGCACGGATGCCTTGGGCTCGATGGTGGCAGGGGGAACGCTGGCAATTTTGAGGAGACTCATTGAGGCCTCCGGGCAAAAGGAATTTAGAAGCTAAGCTGAGCAGATTTAGACTCACCCTGGAAAGCAAAGAGTATGTCGGAGCAAGGCGGAAGTCAAGGCGGCAGGTTGGGTGGATTTTGGATTTGCGATTTTGGATTTTGGATTGACGTCGCGGGCGGCCTCCGGGCACTTCTTGAACACCCCTATGGGTCAGCCTGGGTGCAAAATGAAACCCATCTCACCAACCACCCCGTCGCTTGCGCGCCCCCTGCGAAAACGTCGGTGATGAGTGAGCGGGGCGATTCGCGAACCGCCCCGGGGTAGCGCAGGGCCCGCACTCCGGCCCTGCGGCACTTCCAGCGGCGTGGGCATTTGCCGCGCCGCGCCAAGATAATCCTTCCTTCTTTTGCCCGCGCCGTAAACATCGTTGCTCGGAAATCGTGGCTGCGCCGCCAAAACCACGGCGCGGTGGAAAAGCCGCAAGGCTAGAGTGCGAGCCTTGCGCTACATCTTTTCTTGCGTGCTTTCGCATGCAGCTTTCCCGGCCCCGACGAGAAACCCGCAGTCATAGACCTGTCCTTACTTTTGACTTTTGCGTTTTGACTTTCCTCTGAAGTTCCCGAGGGGCAAGGAAAAGCCGCGGACCTACAAAACAGGTCCGCGCTACACTAGCTTTCCGGCAGCGACATTTTGTAGCCTCTAACACTGGTAGATTTCTCTTGACTTTCATAATGTATGTTGATACAATAACCGGGTGTTACTGTGGGAGGCTGCCATGCAAAGGCGGAACCGAAGTCGGCTCATCGGCTCATCGGCTCATCGGCTCGTCGGCCCCTCGATCCATGGGCTGAGCACGGAGTTGGTTTTAAGTGGCCCGATGATCCGATGCTCCGATGGCCCGATCATCTTGGCTCCCCACGATGTTCCACAAACAAAAGGGGTTAGCCGTTTAGCGTAAAAATGTCTCAAAGCTTTATCTCATTCAAATAAGGAGAGTTAGGTTTAAGTACGGAAGCCGGGACGGAAAAAAGTGGCGCAGATTGCCACGATGTACTAGAAACAAAATGGGTTAGATACAGGCAGTGAAGATTCTGCAAAAATCTATGTTATTGAAACTAAAATGATTAGTATATCCGTGGTGGCCAACGTCTCGGGAAAAGGGGGAATTAAAAAATGGTTCCTCCGTGGAATTCGTGGGTAAGGCGCGATAGATCGAAAGGGGTAGCGCATCCTGCCCCGAACCTGTTAAGGGATATGTGGACCAACACAAATCCCGAGCACAGGGGGAGG
>JBEKNU010000456.1:0-3113 GCA_049522495.1 Terriglobia bacterium | reverse complement strand
CTGGAGGCACTGGAGATCGCGGAGGGCTTCCTTGTAGGAGCGCTCGGCATGGCTGACACGGCGGTGCAAACGCATGAAGACGTCGCTGGCGGTGGCAAAGGCTTCGCCCAGGGGAACACCTTCGGAGCGGCTGGCGCGCATGGTGTGGTACTCCCAGAGTTGCGACTCGACGCGGAAGAGGCGGCGGAGCAGCCACTCATTGCGGATGAGGGTGTCGACGAGGAAACGTTCGTCGGGGGTGCGGGGGAGGAAGCGAGCGAAGTACTCGTCCTGGAGTTCGGCGAACTCCTGGCGGCTCTCGCCGATGACGAAGGGGGAATCGGCGTCGAGACCGGATTTGAGGGCGTTTTGGGAAGACACGGCCTTGCCTTGGGCAGTGCGAGGTCCGGTGGATTGGAGGGCGTTGAGGCGGTTGGCGTCAATCTGGCGTTGAGTGGACATAGTGGTTGGCGGGGAGGAGGACCTCCCTCACCCCGACGGTAACAGGGGGATTGTGGGATTCAGGAGCTTGAGGTCTGGAAGTGGTTGATTGGGAACGGCGAAGGGATTTGGGAAAGCTGGTGAATGCCAATTGGCGGCGCTACGCTTCGCCACATACGGGGATGAAAACGGACTTGAACGGAGAGATCCTGGTGGGGTCTGCCGAGGCGATATAGGCCGGTTTCGGTCTGGTGCTAACTCATAGCCCGTCCGTGAATGTGGCCGGGGCGCGCTTTGGGAATTTACGATTGAGGCTCCTGCCGTCAAGCGGGAAGCCCGCCAGGGAAAGTCCGATTTTCTTCCAGCGTCCCTCGCCCCCGGCGGCAGGAGGATTGTATGTCGAACGTAGTATACCGCCGTTGCTGTGGGATGGACGTCCACAAAGATACGATTGTGGTTTGCGTATTGCCGCCGGATGGAGCCGACGGAATTCCGGCGCGCAAGACGTATAGAACATTTCGCAACGATCTAACGCGCATGCGGGTCTGGCTGAAACAACTAAAGGTCACCGAGATCGCGATGGAATCGACGGGTGTTTACTGGCGTCCCGTGTGGAACATTTTAGAGGATCACGGATTCCGTCTGCTGTTGGTGAATCCTGCCCAGGTGAAGGCTTTGCAGGGCCGCAAGAGCGACCGGCGCGATGCCAAGCGCATCGCCGAGTACTTGCAAGACGGGCGCCTGGATCCGAGCTTTGTGCCGCCGCCCGAGATCCGGGAACTGCGGCAGTTGCTGCGCCACCGCCTCAGTTTGCTCCAGCAGCGGGGCGAGTCGCATAACCAGATTCGGGACCTGTTCGAGACCGCCAACATTAAGCTGTCCTCGGTAGCGAGCAACTTGCTGGGGCTCACCGGCCGGCGCATCATCGAGGCGATGATTGCAGGCGAGGACTCGCCCGAGTTGCTGGCTTGGAAGGTGAAGGGCAAACTGCGCAAGAAAGAAAAGCAAGTGAAGGAAGCGCTCAAGGGTTGCTTCCACGAGTTCCACCGCACGATGCTGAAGACCCATTATGCGCTGTATCAGTTTCTCACCCGGCAGGTGGAGGAATTGGAAGCGGAGATCGCGCGGCGGATGCAGCCGTATGCGGAGCAGGTGAATGCGTTGGCGACGATCCCGGGTGTGGAGAAAATCGCCGCGTGGCATCTGATCGCGGAACTGGGCGCCGACATGTCGGTGTTTCCGGACGCCGACCACTGCGCCAGTTGGGCGGGGGTGAGTCCGGGAAGCTGCGAAAGCGCGGGCAAGCAGTTGAGCAGTCGCACCAAGAAGGGCAATAAGTATTTGCGGCGGATTCTGACGCAGTCGGCCTGGGCCGCTTCGCACTGTAAACAGGGATACCTGCGAGCGTTCTTCCACCGCGTCAAAGCCAGGCGCGGGTGGGCTCGTGCGGTCATTGCGGTCGCGCATAAGATCCTGGTGATCGCTTATTGCGTTCTGAAGACTGGAGCGCCATATCAGGATCTGGGGGACGATTACTTCGACAAGTTGCACCCCGAGCGCACCGCCAAGCGGCTCGTGCGTCGGCTGGAGCGCCTGGGCCTGACGGTTTGCGTGACGCCCTCGGCGGCCCTAACCCCGGGCCTTTCAGAAAGCTAGCGGCAAAAGTTTTCTAGGGAACGACTTGCAAAACTCATTTCAAATTCGGCTAAATCTATCCGTGGCGCCTTTTTTCAAGCTGAGTTTTGGAGCTCTACGTGCCTAGATATGGTGTCTCACCATCGAAATTGGTCACATATTGTGTATATCCTTATATTTTGAGCAAGCGCCTCCCTCGGCGCCCTCATGCGGTATTTCAAATTTTCTCTGGCGCGGAATCATACCATCCTTATTATTCGGAGTAATTGATCTACCGTCAGGGCGAGGATTCCGAACATGAGGTGGGTCATGACTTTGGCGTGCCCCCGGACGCGGATGGTGCGGCCTCCGAACTCGTCCTTGATGCGTGCGTTGACCCGTTCCACCATGGTGCGCTCGCGATAACGTTGTCGCTGCGCGGGACTGAGCCCAAGCGCGCCGTTGGGTTGGAAAGGAAGCTTTTGGCTGGTGTGCTGATTGGGATCGATGATCGGCACGTGCCCCATACTGCTGCTCTGTTCGCGGATGTGATGGGCGTCGTAAGCCGAATCCATCAGCTCATAGCAGTAGGTGACCCGCTGGGTAGTCATGATTGCCAGAGGGATGGCTACTTGGGAGTCGTGGAGGGAGGCTGAGGTGAGCACGGCGCTGATGGGAATCTGCCCGTCGGCGACATCCAGATGGAGTTTGTAGCCACGCCAGAACTCCGTATTCCCCTGACTATTTTTCTTACCGCCCATGTCGCACTGTTTGGGCAACTCCTGCAGCATCTCCGGCAAACTCATAGAGCGCTGCCGTGCCAGACGCGTGTCTGAGGCCGGCACATAGGGTTTCTTGCCGCCGGGATGACGTTGGTGCGGACCACGCGGGCCCGGCTTGCGGCGTGGTTGCGGAACGCCAGGGTGGGCCATACGCGCTTGTTGGCGTGCCTTTTTTCGTTCTTCCTTCCGTTTGGCTTGGCGCGGCGCCAGCCGCTCGGTTCGTTGTGCGGGCGTTTCTGGAAAGCGTTCGCGCGCTTCAATGGCGGTGGCGTCGCGTGCGATGTGACCGATGAGACG
>JBEKNU010000455.1:0-3192 GCA_049522495.1 Terriglobia bacterium | reverse complement strand
ATGGAAAGAAGAAAATTCCTCAAAAGTTCAACGGCACTTGGAGCCTTGGCGGGATTAGGGTTGGGCAAGTCCGGCGCCGGCAGCCTTAATGCCTTAGCCGCCCCCGGCCCCATTCCCGCCCCGCAAGACTTCTGGAAGGCATGGGGCGGCACCGTCGACCCGGATTATCAACATGCACCACCCGCCGCCGTGGAGAGATGGCGCGATTGGAAGTTTGGCATGCGCATCCACTTTGGGGTCTATTCCGTCCTCAGCCTTGACGCCTCGGTGTCATTGGTCGGCTCCAGCCCGGAATTCCAGAAAATCTACTTTACCTTATACGAGGTCTTTGACCCGACGGCCTTCGATGCCGACCAATGGGCCGACCTTGCCCAGCGGGCCGGCATGAAGTATTTCGTGATGCCGACGCGGCACGCCGATGGTTTTTCCATGTACGACACGAAAACCCGGGTGAATTCGATACGCCGTGTGCTAACCCCTTACGCGGAGGGCCTTCAACCCGGAATCGGCCGCACCGAGCCATGCTTCATCAACTACAGTGTAATGGATACTCCCTTCAAGAAGGATATCGTGGGCGCGCTGGTCGATGCCTTCCGGAAACGCGGCATGGGAATCGGTCTCTACTTCAATTGGACGGATTTTCATGATCCGGACTTCCGGGGTGACAACCGCAGCCCCTTTTACGAGGCTGGGTATAGCCGGGAATCGCACCCGAAAGAGTGGAAGCGCTTCATGCAGCGCGTCCATGACAGCGTGCGCGAGATCTGCACCCAATATGGCAAGTTCGACATCCTTTCCTTCGATCAGGGCTTGCCCCCGGGCGCTCAGCCGGAGGTAGTGGAGATTGTGAAGATGGCAAGATCGCTCCAACCGGATGTAATGATGCGCAACCGCGGGATCGGCCCCTACGCCGACTACTCGAACCCCGAGCATTGGGTTCCCATCGGTCTCAACGATCCGCGTGTGGCGGGCATCGCCTGGGAAGCGATTGACCATCTGACCACGCAATGGGCGTACGAGGCGAATGAGGTGTTCAAGCCCAAGGAGTGGGTGGTCTCCACTCTGGTCGATGCGGTGTCCAAGGGGGGGAACTTCATGCCGGGCGTGTCCCCCTTACCCAATGGTGCGTTTCCGCAAGAGATCGTCGAGCGCCTGGAATATGCCGGTAAATGGCTAAAGGTGAACGCCGAGGCCATCTATGGCACGCGCCCGTGGAATGTTTATAACGACGGAGACGACGTCCGATTTACTCGAACGAAGGATGGCAGGCACGTCTATGCCATCAGCTTGAAATGGCCCGGAGAAAGTCTGACGCTGCGAGCCCTGCGCGCGCGCGAAGGTTCGCGAGTGACCATACTGGGAGTCGATGCCCCTCTAAAATGGCGGCAAGGCCGGGATGGATTGGTTATCCAAATTCCTGATGCCATCGCCCAGAACAAGCCTTGCGAGCAGGCCTTTGCATTTAGAATCGAAGCGCAACCGTATCGTGCGACCTATGGATAGCAGGACGTAGCGCGGACCTCCGTTCTCGAGGTCCGCGGCTCTTCTGTTGGCTGCCATTGGACTCGGCAGCGCGGGTAAGTGGCCACGGTCAGCGTAGTTCTGACTACGGCTCCCCGCGAGGCCATGTGCAGCCAAGGTTCACTCATAGCGGCCGAACTCGCGGCCTGCTTCGCCGAGCGCCTGCATATTCTCGTAGGGTTGGCCGTCGAAGGGGAAATCGGTGGTGCTAAGGATCCAGTTCCCGCGGGCCTTCACTCGCTCCACCACCTCGCGGACGCGCTGCTTGACCTGGCCAGGCGTAGCTTTGCGCAGGAATTCAACCTGGTCAATATTACCTCGTAGGGTCATGCTGGGCCGAATAATGCGCAACACATCGTCGAGGATGACGTCCCCGAAGGGCGGGCCGGTCAGGTAACCCCAAACGTCGATATCCATGTCGTTATAGAGGTGCATGATCTTTTCGGCGTCGCCGCAGTTGTGATAAACGACAAATGCCCCCGCCGCATGGATCTCACGAGCCATCTGGTTCTCATAATCCCTGACGTAGCGCTGGAAGTACTCGGGCCCGACGCAACTGGTGGCCATGTTGCCGCCAATTTCGATGCAGTCTGCCCCGGCCTTGATGACCTCGCGAAGCAGCGTCATTTGCCATTGCAACAAGAACTCAACCATCGCCCGGTAAAGCCCCTCATCCGTTAAGGGGTCCATCATCACGTCCTCAAGCTTGCGGAGCTGAGCCAGGGTGTTGAAGGCCCCGTGCGTGCAGGGATTCACCAGGCCCTTGTCCCCAACCGCTTTCCGGGCTTGGCGCATCAGGGAGCAATCCATGAACTGGGCCGGGGGAACATACTTGGCGAAAAGTTCGAAATCCCGGCGCGTCTCAATCAAATACTTCTCCATCGCCAGCACCACCATATACGGCGAACTGCGATTGAAATTCATCACCTGGCGAAGCTCGCCTTCCGGAGTGCGGACCGTGGTGATGCGATGTTGTTTGTCCCGGTCGCCCTGGCGTGTCACGGTCACATCCCAGTTCTCCGCCGAGGAGGGAATGTAGCGGTTCCCGATGTGTCCGAGGGTGAACAACACGTCGAAACCGAAAAAGTCATGGTAAGCAACGAACTTTTCGGCCAGGTCAAAATCCGGCGGGCACAAGTACGAGTCGATCTCGGGCTTATAACGAAACATCTCGTAGATATTATTGTGGGCGATGAAGGGTGAGACGGGCATTCGGTTGGTCCGTTCCCCCCGAAACGTCGCTGTCAAAAGTTCTCTGCCGTTCATGGCGACCATCCTTTCCGGCACCTGGGGAATCCCGCATGTCTTGTCCTGGTTCGTTTGTGGCGCGGGGCTTGACCCTCTTCTTGCTCATTTACAGACGGCCACGGTGTGGTACAAAACGTCGCTCCCCGCCTCCAGACTGGGTTCCCATATACTCACCACGTGCTGCACACGTCAAGCTAGAAAAGACCCACCCCCGAGCGCACAGAGGGCCCTCTGGCCGCAACCAAATCACGCCCTGGGGGAGTTGCCACCTGACCGGCTTGCGCAGAGCGCAGCTCTGCGCTCTGGAGTTTCTACATTTTTCACGCGTCGGCGGCCTGGGTGAGGGCGCGGTCGGTGAGTTGGAAGCCCAAGGATTGGGGGCTTTCGGGGTGGTCGACCATTTCTTTGCGCAGCAGGGTGACG
>JBEKNU010000454.1:0-3253 GCA_049522495.1 Terriglobia bacterium | reverse complement strand
ACGCGGCCACCCAAGAGGATCACAAAATTGGGTATGCCCTGAACTTTGAAGCGCGCAGCAAGTTGAGCATGTTTTTCCGTGTCGACTTTTAGCACGATGGCCTTGCCCGCCAGGTCGGCAGCGGTGCGGGAGACTTCTGGGGCAGCCATGCGACACGGACCACACCATTCCGCCCAGAAGTCCACCAGCACGGGGACCGGGACGTGGTGAACGACTTCATCGAATAACTGATCGTCAACCTCGAGAGGTTCAGCGATGGGAGTCAACGGCGTTTTGCAAACTCCGCAACGAACGGCGCCGGTCAGATTTTTGGCTGGAATGCGGTTCTTCTGTCCACAATGGCTGCAGGCACGGATGATTGGCATCGAAAACCTCCGTCAAGCCCGAATATTGGATGCTTAGGAGGGTGCCAAACGCCCACTTTTTGGGCTTCCGAGACTCTGGATGTGAGAGAGGTTCCGCATAAATCCAGTCGGCAAGCTCGCGAGTTTTACCCTAAGGGAACGAGATTGCATACATAGCTAGTGCTGCCTGAGCTGACGATGCGCCTACGTCGGTCGGCCGATCGAAACTACGTCGGTCGAATTCGATTTGAACTTGATCGGTTCATCGCCTCTCGCAAAAAAGCATTGATCCGTGTCTGATAACCCTTTCCCTGCCCTCTGAGCCAAGCGAGAACATCTGCGTCAACGCAGATCGTAAGGGACTTCTTGATAGGTCGGTAGAACTTTCCGCTTTCCGCCTTACTCCAATTCTCAAGCGGGGGAATATCTGAAAGGTCGATCTCGTCATCGCTCATTCGCCTAAGGGCGTCAACCTCCTTGATCTGGCGCTTCGTCAGCATAGGCTCTCCTTTCCGCCGGTGTGGCCTTTCGGGCGGAGATGATACGGATCACTATATCGCAGTTTTAATCCAGAAGAAGGGACTCACGCGTTGCATCCGTCACGCGACGCGCGCTGATGAGACGCATAGCCCCGCCCCGCTCAACATGGCTGATGGCTAGCTGCTGTCCGCCACTCCGGCTAAGGCCACAGCCGCGGCACCGAGCACTCCGGCCGAGTAGCCGAGGGAAGAGAATTCCACCCGCAGCTTCCGCTGTTGCCAAACCGTAACTCGTTTGGCCAACTCATCGGTGACGGCGCTCAACAGGAGGGGATTGTTCTGGGCGATGCCGCCTGCCAGAATCAGCAGTTCCGGATCGAGCAGGCTCACGATTGCTGCGCACCCCATCGCCACATATTTTGCGTAAGTCTGAATCGCTTGCAGGGCTATTGAATCTCCCGCATTTGCCGCCGCGATAACCTGCTCCCCCGAGGTGTAGTTCCCGGAAGCCGCATAACGCACCAGCGCCGAAGCGTTCGTGTAAGTTTCCAGACACCCGGCCAGCCCGCACGTGCAGAGCCTTCCCTCTGGTTCAATAGGGATGTGACCCAGGGCGTTGGCAAAGAAATGGGGGCCACGGTTGAGCCGGCCATCGACGTAACACCCCCCCCCCACGCCCGTACCCAGCGTGATGCAGACAAAGTCGGAGACGGCTTTCGCCCCGCCGAAGTGCTTTTCGGCAACCGCGAGCGCATTCGCATCGTTCTCCACCGCCACAGGAAGTCCAAACGCCTCGCGCAGGCAGGCGCCGGGATTGGCGCCGGTCCAGCCGGGAAGGTTTTCCGTTGCGTAGACAACTTGGCCCGAGCCCGGATCCACCCAGCCGGCCGTGGCAAGACCTATGGCCTCGGGCTTTCGGGTCCGCCGACGCGCCTCCTGCAGGCAGACGGAGACGGTCTGTTGCAGGTGAGATAGCAATGCGTCCCGCCCGTCCTTCCAGGGGGTGGGGGCTGCCGAGTGAAAAAGCAACTCGCCCTGAGCGGTAACCAGGCCATACTTGGTGTTGGTCCCCCCCAGGTCGATGCCCACGAAAACATGCTCAGACTCTTGAAGGGAGTGCCACCTTTCGAGGGCGGAAACGAAACCTCGAGTGATCGTCTCCGGTCGGGTGATGGCAGTCCCGATAATGATCGCGAAGGCCCCGGCATCGAGTGCAGCGCAAAGCTCTCCGGGAGTCTGAATGTGGCCCTCGGCAATGACCGGCACACTCACGGCACGAAGAAGTTCGGCAATGAAGGCAGGCTCGAAAGTCTTTACGTGGCGGGTTTCCCGCGTGTAACCCCGCAGTGTGGAGAGAACTGCGTCGGCGCCGACTTCCACTGCCCGCACCGCCTCGTAAACCGTGGCAATGTCGGCGAGAGCCGGAACTCCAAGTTCGTTTTTGATTTGTCGAAGTCTCTCTAGGGCTCCATACCTCTCGCCGCGGGCCGTGCAATCCAATGCAATCAGATCTGCTCCCGCCGCCACTAACTGCCGCGCTGTCTCGAAAGAGGGGGTAATAAGAATCTCTCCGTCATCCTGCTGGGCCTTCCAGATGCCGATGATTGGAACGTTCACGGCCTGCCGTATCGCCTGGACGTCGTCAAGCCCATTAGCGCGGATCCCCGCCGCCCCACCCTCCACGGCGGCCCGCGCGAAACGCGCCATGGTGGAGGAATCCCGCAAGGGACTACTCTCTGCGGCCTGGCAAGATACCAGGAGTCTTCCTCGAAAGGCGGATTGGAACTTTTCGAAAGGATTCATGAAGCCCCCAGGCGTTCGGAGAAAGGATAGGAATCATCGTTGCACTTTGGAATTTGGTGAGGTTTTTAGTGACTTGTCAGGCGACCTGACCAACCCAGAATCCCAATTGACCCCAGAAGAATTGCCACTCCCAGCATCATCCAGCGGCGAGTCGCGAGCGAAGAGAGTTTCCATTCACCCGCCACGAACCCGCAAAAGTTGGCCGCCACGAGACTTACAACCAGACTCAGCGGCCACCCGATGGCTGGTCCCAATTTGCCGAGTTTGGGCGCGGCCGCACCATAAGCAAAGATGCTCCCTCCCCAAAGCAAACCCATGATAATCCCGAGCACGTAAAGGCGCATGACCTTCGGCTGCCGATAGTGGGACCAGCTTCGATTCTTGCGAAGTAAGTATCCACAAAAGACCAGGTTGGGGAGGGAACCGCTTCCCAGTACGAGCAGCCAGATCAGGTTCGATCCTGCAAACGGACTGTTCCCTGCCTGGACGGTACTCGCGATTAACCCCTGCGACAGGCTATAACCCACGTTGAAGAGAGCGGAAAGCAGGCCAGACCCGGCGCAGATTAACAGTCCAACCCAGAACGAGCGCGCGGTGCCGACCATCTCCCGAGGTGCTCCGCCCCTC
>JBEKNU010000453.1:0-3256 GCA_049522495.1 Terriglobia bacterium | reverse complement strand
AAAAAGCCTGGGTGGCTTCGCCGCCCTCCAGCGCGGCCAGTTTTTCTTCCAGCGCGTGAACGGTTGGATTACCGTAACGCGTGTACATATAACCGGGCTTCTCTCCACCGTATACGGCGGCCATCTCATCCGCGTCGGCGGATACAAAAGTCGTGGATTGATATATGGGCGTGTCGAGAGCTCCGGTCACACGGCACGGGGATTCCCCGGCGTGGACCGCCAAGGTCTCAAACCTATAAGCTTCCTTCATTGGGCACCTCCCAATAGCATTGAGTGATTGATTCATCGAGCCATTGAATCATTGAAAAACGGGTGCGAGGGCCGGGGCAATTTTGGATTTCAAATTTGGATTTGCTCTCTCCCTTCCTACCACACTCTGTTAGGGTAGCCTTCACACCCCACAATGGAAAGAGCCAATTGGGCGATATGTCGAAAAGTCCATTTCGGGTAATTGTGCTTGAATTAGGATTGAATCTCCCCTCTGTCGCCGCGGCGACAGAGGGGCCAGGGGGTGAGGGGGTTCAACCGAATCGCTCTTGTAGTGAATTAAGTGTGACATGACACTAGGACCAGATTCTCGAAGCGCTGGACAGCGTTTTAGGAAATGTTCTAGACTTTTCTCTTGCTGGTGAAGGATACGTTGCCAGGAGGTGAGGCATGGCCTTTTGTCCCGAATGCCGTACCGCGATCGACCTCGAAGATGATGTCGAAGAAGGGCAGACGATGGACTGCCCGGAGTGCGGAGCTGAACTGCAAGTTGTGAACACGAATCCCGTGGAGCTGGAATTGGTCTCGAACGAGGAAGAAGAAGAGGAGGCTTGGTAATTTGAGCACTCATCTCCCTTCGATTCTTGCCCTCCCGTTGTTGCGAGCTCGCTCGAGATGCTTCTCGACGCGGAGGATCAGTTGGGGCGTTCGCGTCCTGTGCGGCGTGCTTGCTGTTGCCTGGCTGCTCCACGCTCCGGGTCTGGCGGCGAAGCAGAAGGCCCCCACCACCGAGACGGTGAGCGGCTTGGTGACGGACAAGGCCGAGAACGGAATTAGCGGCGCCACCGTGACGCTCAAGGACCTCCAGACGGGAAAAACCGTAGCCATATATACGGAGGCCAATGGGCAATATCGATTCTCCGACCTCGATCCGCATCACGATTACCAGGTCCAGGCCAGCTTTAATGGGGTGGCCTCGGAAACCAGACAGGTCAGCTCCCTCGACACTCGCCGGAAGCTGGTTTTAAACCTGACCATCTCTACCGGACGGAATAAGGACCAAGCGGTGGCGGACAAGTTAGCGACGCTGCTGAATTGGGAGCCGGGGAGCGTGGTTGCTGACATCGGAGCGGGCGAAGGCCGGCTGACCCTGGCTGCCGCCCAGCGCGTGGGGTCAACCGGCCGCGTCTTCACAACCGAACTGGACCCGAGGTTGTTGGTCAATTTGGAGGGTCTGGCTGCCCGGCAGAAGGTCCAGAACATCACGGTGATTAAGGCGGGTGAAGCCCAAACGAACCTTCCGCCCGAGTGCTGTGATTCCATCTTCATGCGGCATGTGTATCACCACTTCACGCAGCCGGCGCAAGAGGACGCCAGCCTCTTCCAATCGCTCAAGTCAGGCGGCACCCTTGCCGTCATCGACTTCTCACCTTCGCAAGATGCCAGCACGCTCGAATCGTCGAAAGAGGACGTGCCGAACAAACGGGGCGGGCACGGCATCACAAAGCAGGCGCTCATCGATGAGCTCAGCGCAGCGGGATTCCAGGTGGTGACGACACCCACGGACTGGCCTGGCGAAGATTATTGCGTCGTTTTCCGAAAGCCACCGCAGTAGCGCCCCGACCTTTCGGGACCGGTCAGCCCCCGGTATTCACCGGCACAATTACGGGTAGCGCGTGTGGAACAATCTCAATCGTCGCGGGGAGTTCCTGCATGAATTCTCCGTCCCCGAAAAGCTCCAGACGAGAGGTGCTGCTCAAGGAGACCTTGTGGGCTTGAAAATAGATGATGCGAGGATGCCTCAAGTGTTCCCCGCGGTAAGCGCGGCGGACCCATTGCAAGAGTTCCAATTTCCCCATGTAAGGGACGACGCAGACGTCCAATAAGCCATCATCGAGTTTTGCGCGCGGCGCAAGATGAATCCCCCCTCCGTAGGAAACGTTGTTTCCCACTACGGCAAAGACCACGTCTCCCGAGAACTCCTGAACGTCTGAGACGATCTTGAGCGGCTCCGGACGATACGACTCGAGGCAGCGAAGAATTGACCAGGCATAGGCCCAGGAGCCCCGCAGGCGGCGGACGCGCTCGTTGGCATACCGGGTAACAACCGAATCAAAACCTGCCCCGGCAATACAGCCGTAAACCGTGTTTCCCACCCGCCCCAGGTCGATCCGGCGAGTGTTTCCGGCGAGCAGCGCTTCCGCCGCCGCACGCGTTTGGGTGGGGATTCCCAAACCCTTCGCGAGATCGTTCCCGCTCCCAGCGGGAATAATCCCCAACGGGATTTCACTCCCCACCATCCCGTTCAGGACGTAGTGGTGAGTGCCGTCACCACCCAGCGAAACGATGGCGTCAGGTTCTTCAGCCGCTGCCTGGCGCGCTAGTGCCAGCAGGTGCTGCGCATCGCGGCTCTCTTGCGCGTCAAGCTTGACGCCATCACGCCGCATGGCCTCGAGCGCCGCGCGCAACACCAACCGTGCTTTGCCTCGGCCGGCGTTAGGATTGAGAAGAATGATAATACGCATGGGTCGGAGCGGAAAGGATGCAAAAGACCGAAGGCAATGTCAAGCGCCCCGGAAGAAAGGGTACTGGTGTCATTTGCGAGACACGGACGCCCCCAGGAGCAGTCATTCCCGCGAAAGCAGGAATGCACGCGGGTGGCGCATACATAGTCTTTCATGTATGCGCCCCACGGACACGCGCAACACCCGGCCACCGCGTCCTATCCATGGCCTTTCCTGGCTTCTTAACGGTCGCCGACATAAAAGGCCATGTCGGCGCCACCCGCGAAAGCGGGAATCCAGTCCGCCGACAGCGCATTTCCGAAGGTTTGCCGAGTAGATTCCCGCTTTCGCGGGAATGACTGCGGCTTGCAGCGCCCATGTCTCGCAAATGACACCAATACCCGCCGCAGATGAAAGGCCGAAATCCAATTCTTGCTATTCTTCTCGCCATACGTTGTCGCGGCAGGTTAACCTCCGAACACCACCTTCACAGGCGGTCGTGTGCCAATCCGGAAGATCACCACGGGGTATTGACGAGGATCGAA
>JBEKNU010000452.1:0-3262 GCA_049522495.1 Terriglobia bacterium | reverse complement strand
GTGAAAGAGGTTAACGCCTTCGAGAGGCGCCAGGCGGTGGCGGTCACTCTGGAGGCCGCCTATGACGACTGGTGCACGGCCGAGATGGCGAAGATCGTGAACCAACCGGACGACTACGCGTAATTCCTGAAGCGCTCGCACAACTACCAAAATGTTTTCTACGCGCGCGTGGGCTTCATGGCGCCGAAGACGGCTGATGGCAACTGGCGGTTCACACCGGAAGAATTCAATCCCACCTATGCAGGAGGCCAGGGAGGGCGGGATTACTACACTGAAATGAATGCCTGGATTTACACCTTTCACGTGCAACACGACTTGGCTGGACTGATTAAGCTGATGGGGGGAAGAGAGAATTTTGCCGCCAAACTCGATACCCTCTTCACGCAACAATTCAGCGGGTATCACGGCGACCCGAGCCGGGGAGTAGCGGACGGCACCAAGTTTTTCTTTCTCGCGTGGTTTCCAGACATGACCGGATTGATCGGCCAATACGCGCAGGGCAACGAGCCGAGCTTCCACATCCCATACCTGTACAATTACGCCGGCGAGCCGTGGAAGACGCAGCGCAAGGTGCGGGAGATTATGAAGATCTGGTTCACCGCCGGTCCCCTGGGAATTCCGGGCGACGACGACCAGGGCGAGGAATCCGCATGGTACGTGCTGAGCGCGATGGGGTTTTATCCGGTGTGTCCGGGGCGGCCGATTTACGACATTGGCAGCCCAATCTTCGATGAAACCCGGATCACGCTCGGCAACGGCAAAGTGTTCACGATTACGGCTAAAAATGTTTCCGCCCAGAACAAATACATTCAGTCCGCGGCGCTAAACGGCAAGCCCCTGAACCAGCCGTGGTTCAGCCACGGCGATATTGTCAACGGCGGCACACTGGTGTTGCAAATGGGTTCCCGGCCGAACACCGCGTGGGGCAGTTCGCCGGGTGCCGCGCCGCCCTCCATGTCGAGGGAATAGGAGCAAGCCTGGGCGGCAGTTGAAAACTCTTAGCTTCCGTATTTGCGGATCTCGTAATCAGCCTCCAGTCTCAAAACCTGGCCCGGCGCGATTGCGCGCTTCGCAGACCACAATGCCAGGGTTACCCGGTAGTCCGCCTTGGCAGTCCAATTTAGCAAGCAGCGGGTCACCTGATCCTTGGGGAATGCATTGACGACCGCGATTTGGGTCCCCGCGCCCCTGAGCGTCCACTCGCCGTTGGGCTGGTCCCACCCCGAGTACCACTGCGTCCCACTTGGCTCCTTACCTAGCGGGTAGATCAATTCTGGCTCTACAATACTTCCCCTTTGATCCCGGAAGATAACTTCCAACTCTTGGGGGTGTCCCGGCCCGAGGTCGCACTTGGCGCTGAGCACTGCATCGAGCGGCTCGCTGCCGGTGTTTTCCACCGTGGTCTCCGTGTGGACGACCGGCTTATCCGACAGCAGCGTGATGGTGCGCTGCATCTTCAGTCCCTCGGCGCATGTCCCAGTGAGATGAATCTCCAGTGGGCCAGGCTGCGCCGCCAACTCCCAAACGGCCTCGTAGGGCTTACGCAGGATGTAGTCAGAGTACAAGAACACCCCCAAGCCACTTTGGTTGGGATACGCGTGCTCGCCCGGGTCAGGATGATGCACAACGTCGGTGTTGGTGGCTTTGTCGATGATGCTGATGATTCGGCCACTCAGTTCCGGCGCCACTGTGACTCGCAACGTGGAACTCTCCAAGGTCGCCACATGATAGGGTTTGATGTACTTGGCGAACTCCATTTCGGTCTCTTCCAGCCGCCCCCCTTCACGGAATGCCATGATGCCAAAGGAGCGGTCGCCCTCTAAGACCTTGTGGAAGTTTTCAGTGACCTGATTGAGATTCTCGGGCGCGTACGAGCCGCCTCGTACGATGAAAGCTTTCGAGTGGATCAGCTTCACATAGTCAATGGAAAGTCGCGCCTTCTGTACTCTTTTCCGGGTGGCTTCGTCAGCGGCCATGGATTCGGCCGCATCCAGGAGCTTGGTCGCCTGGGTGAGAAAGTCCTGGGACAAATAGGGCGCGCCCGGGTGGGTGAAGATCCACATGTGGTTGCCTTCTCCTTGCGGAGGCAGCCTTACCTGCCGATGCTGCAAGTCGAAATAGGCGCGCATCACCTGCGCGGCTTTGCCATAGTACGCGGCCATGAACTCGTTAATGGTTTCGTCCACATCGATATTCGGATTCCACAGCAGGCGCGCCATCACGTAGGAGCGAAGCTCGGCGTTTTCCCCGCCCCCGCCCGGGGACGCGTCCCCTTCCAGGAATATCCCCACCACCCCGTTCTTCTTGTACAGGGGAATGTCGGCAGCGAGCTCGTCGAAGTCCGGGAAGGGCATCAGGTAGTGCGCGAAATTCGTAACATAATGCCAAATGTAGAGCTGGTCCGTAATCTTTGCCCACGCTTGGAGATCGTTTAGAAAATATCGATCGTGCTTGCAACGCTCGTAAGGATGAGCCTCGCAAACCCCGATGGGGCAGAGGCGGATTCGCACGTTGGGGAGGGGACGGACTTTCAGCGGCGGAGGTTCCGAGTACCAATATGCCAGCGTATCAATCAGCTTGTCGGGATGGGTCTTCCCCACCTCCGCGGCGACGGCATTGACGAACCGCAAGATAGGTCCGGAGTGCGCGCCGCCATCTTCCTGCTCGATGCGCTGGCAATTTTCGCACTCACACCAACCCCGGGTGTCATTCTGTGAGACGGAAAAAATGCTGGCCGTGGGGTGTTGGTCGATCCACTTCAGGACCGTCTGAATGGTCAGTCTCAGGACGTCCGGGTTGGTCAAACAAAGTTGCGCATCGTCGCCCCGCCGCTTGCCGTCGACCAGGGCATAGTATTCGGGATGATCCTGAAAGTATTCCTTGGGTGGAAGTATGGAGTAAAAGGAATGAACGAACGGATAGTAGCTGATTTTGCCCCCCGTGGATTCATCGAGCCTTGGCGAAGAACCGTTCACCTTATTGCGCGCCGCCCAGTCTTTGTCAAAGGCTTCGGTAAAGAAGGGCTCGCGATATTCGAAGGCCGGCTTCTGCGACTCATCCAGGGGCTTTACGACCAGGGTGGGCTTTTTCGGAATGACGCTGACCTCGGTGGTGAACCAGCGGCAGCCCAACCGGTCCAGAAACGTGTAGACCCCATACATCGTCCCGCGGGGTTTGCCTCCGGCAATGACGAGGTGTTCCCCTGCGGTCCGCAGCACAAAGCCCTCCGCGCCGAGGGTGTCAAAGGGTATATTCAATCCCA
>JBEKNU010000451.1:0-3336 GCA_049522495.1 Terriglobia bacterium | reverse complement strand
TACCGCCTTCCGCCTTGGGTTCATACGGCAAGGGCGCGAGAGGCGGAGGTAGAAAGGCGGTAGCTGCTGCTACCGCACTCCAAGGTGCCTTCGGCACAGTCGCACCGGGAGGTGCTCGGTAAGCCATGAATGCGGAGCGCTTGCAGGAAATCGAGAAGATCTTTCACGCGGCGCTGGAGCGCCCAGAGGGCCAGCGCGCGGCTTTTCTGGAACAAGCCTGCGCCGGGGATGGCGCGCTGCGCGAGGAAGTGGAATCCCTGCTGGCGCATGAAGACGCGGGGAGCTTCATCGAGTCGCCGGCCATCCAGGTGGCTGCCCAGGCGCTGGCGCAGGATGAGTCGGAGGTGGGCCGGGTGCAGGAGGAAGAACGGCAGAGGATCGGCAGCATGGTTTCCCACTACCGCATTCTGGAGAAACTCGGAGGCGGCGGGATGGGTGTCGTTTATAAGGCGGAGGACACTCGCTTGGACCGCGCGGTGGCGATCAAGTTCCTGCCGGAGGACGTGGCGCACGATCGCGAGGCATTGAAGCGATTCCA
Source organism: Terriglobia bacterium (assembly GCA_049522495.1). Taxonomy (GTDB): domain Bacteria; phylum Acidobacteriota; class Terriglobia; order UBA7540; family UBA7540; genus Bog-366. The sequence continues at coordinate 2,798 of JBEKNU010000451.1, read as the reverse complement.
CCGCGAGGCGCGTGCCGCGTCCGCCCTCAATCATCCTAATATCTGCACGGTCCACGACCTCGGGGAGCACGAAGGCCAGCCTTTTATGGTGATGGAGTGTCTGGAGGGCCAGACGCTGCGGGAGCGAATCGAGAACACGAAACTCGAAAATCGAAACGCGAAACCCGGGTCGAAGGCGAGTTTCGAATTTCGAGTTTCGAATTTCCCGTCACAAACCAGCGCATGCATGCCCGTTAACGAGGTGCTCGACCTGGCGACGCAGATCGCCGATGGGCTCGAGGCGGCCCACTCGAAAGGCATCGTCCACCGCGACCTCAAGCCGGGGAATATTTTTGTCACGAATCGCGGCGTGGCGAAGATATTGGACTTCGGGCTTGCCAAGGTCCCCCTAGACAGGACGAAGACAGCGGCCGGCGAGGCTTCAAGCGCACTCCAGACCGCTGCTGGGGCCGTGGCCGGGACGGTGCAATACATGAGCCCGGAGCAAGCGCTGGGGCAGCCGGTGGACGCGCGGAGCGACTTGTTTTCGTTCGGGTCGGTGCTTTACGAAATGGCCACCGGGCGCAACGCTTTCCCCGGCTCGAACGCCAGCGAGACCATTGCCCACATCCTGCACAGCCAGCCGGAAGCCATCGCCCGCCTTAACTACGACGTGCCCCAGGAATTGGAACGGATCATCCGCAAGTGTCTGGAGAAGGAGCCCGCGCTGCGCTACCAGAGCGCGGCCGACCTGCGAGCTGACCTCCTGCGCCTGAAACGCGACACGGAATCGCAACGGGCGGCGGCTGTAGCGCCGGTGTCCCCACCGGCGACTGTAGGGGCGGTTCGCGAACCGCCCCTACGGCATTCACGTCCAATTTTTCTTTCCGCCGCAATCGCTACCCTCATCATAGCGGGCCTCAGTTACAGCCTTTACCGCCTCGCTCATCGCAGTCCGCCAGCGAGGGAAGCCGCAATGAAAATGACGCAGCTCACCACCAGCGGCACAGCCAGCAGCCCTACTATTTCCGCTGATGGCAAGTACGTGGCGTACGCACGGGAGGAACACGGCCAGATGAGTCTGTGGCTCTACCAGGTGGCGACCGGCAGAAGCGTTCAGATTGTCCCGCCCGTTGACGGGACTATTAAACCGCCGACGTTTTCGAACGACGGAAGCTACTTGTACTACGTCATGGTGGACATGGAGCATCCCAAAGGCGTGCTGTGCAAAGTGGCATCGCTGGGCGGAACGCCCCAGAAGCTTCTCGAGGGTGTGCACACCATCGGCAACTTTTCTCCCGATGGGAAGCGGCTGGTATTTGTGCGGCCTTTTCCCGAGCGTGGAGAATATGACCTCATGGTGGCCAATGAAGACGGCTCCGCCGAGAAGCTAATCCGCGCCTTCCACTGGCCACAATGGCTTAACATCCAACCCGCTTGGTCTCCGGATGGAAAGACCATCGCTATTTGCGTGCTCGCTGGTCCTGCAGGGAACATTGCGCGTCTGGTGGCCGTGTCAGTAGAGGATGGAGAAGAGAAGCCGATCGGTACTCATACGTGGCAGGGTATGGCACGGCCGGTATGGCTTCCCGATGGCAGCGGTTTAATCGCTGCGGCAATTGACGTGACCTCGCCGGACCTCAACCAGAGGCAGGTTTACGAGATCTCCTACCCCGGGGGCGAAGCCCGGCGGATCACCATGGATTTATCCACGTACTTCGGAATGGGAGTGACGGCAGATGGAAACTCACTGGTGACTCTCAAAGTCGATCATCACGCCAGCCCCGTAATTCTTTCCTTAGACAAGGCCGGTCACGCCGTCGAGGAGCACGCGTTAGTGGGTACCGACGGCAAGCAGGGCCTCGATTGGACTCCCGATGGCCGAATCGTCTTCACCTCGCTCACCGCGACCGGAGTGAATCTGGGCAGCATGGACGCGCAGGGAGGTGACCGCAACCAGTTAACGGCATTGGGCGTTGAAGGAGAATGGATCCGGGAACCCTCGATATGCGGAGATGGGCGGCACATCGTGGCACGTTCGAAACACGGAGGCAACATCGGCCTGGTGAAGATGGACGCCGACGGCTCCCACCTGGTCCAACTGACGAGCGCGGTTTATGATTTCTCCCCATCGTGCTCCCCCGACGGCAAATGGGTGGTTTTCCAGTCCCGGCGAACAGGAAACTCGACCCTCTGGAAGATTTCCATCGACGGCGGCGAGCCGACGCAACTGACCACGGAGTGGACGTACGCGCCCGCCGTCTCGCCCGATGGAAAATGGATTGCGTGCGGTTACCGGCCAGATCCAAATAAGGAAGAGTACAAGCTCGCCATCTTGCCGGCCGCAGGGGGCAGGCTCAGTAAGACCTTTGACTTGAGGGGAGACCCAAATCGCGTGAAATGGACCCCCGACGGGAAGAGCGTGACTTACTCCATGACCGACTGCTTTTGCTATCTTGGGACCGCCGCCACTCCCTTTGTCGCAAACCTCTGGACCCAGCCCATCGCCGGCGGACCGCCTAGGCGAATAACCAACTTCGAGTCTGGCGGCATCTTTAGCTTTGCATGGTCCCGGGACGGTAAACACTTGGCGGTCGTGCACGGCCCCACCACCGCCGATGTCGTAATGATCACCAACTTCCGGGGTCGAGAATAGGCCGTGCGCGGGCATGAGAATAGCTCCCCTCCTCATCAAGGAGGGGAGTAGTAGGGGCACGCCATGGCCTCCCCGTACCGTGGATAAGAATGCGCGAAGCGCCTTGGAGTGCGGTAGCAGCAGCTACCGCCTTCCGCCTTGGGTTCATACGGCAAGGGCGCGA
>JBEKNU010000450.1:0-3386 GCA_049522495.1 Terriglobia bacterium | reverse complement strand
GCGCCCCGGCGCCGCACAATCACCACTTCCTGATCGTTGGCGACCTGGTCCAGGACCGAAGCCAGCCGTTCCCGCAAGCTCGTGTAAGTAGTCTCCACAGGCATCGCATTCGCCTCCCATCAGGAGCGTACAGCATTCCTGTACATATTGTCAAGCTGGCTCGCGGGTGGCGCTTGTGTCCCGACATGTTCTTGCCGGGATGTGTGCGACCCCTCGTACGCGGCGACCATCAGCGGGCCACAGGGCTCGCGTGATCGTGGGCTCTTCTTTGGATATTCCAGGGATCAGATTTACTGCGGCAAGGGTTAGGTCTTCTCTTCTACGCCAGCGCGTTTGCTGGCTTGCTTTTCCGCGTACATGCGGGCATCGGCTTCCGCGACATCCTTATCCGGCGTCTGGCCATTCACGTGGAGGTACGAACCCAGGCTGACGGAGATCGGCAAGTCACCCACGCGGTTGCTGCGGTCCCATTCGGCAACTCGGTGATGAATGCGCTGGCGCACCGTCTCGGCGCCTTTTTCGTCAGTCTCCGGAAGCAGGATGAGGAACTCATCACCCCCGTACCGGACGACACAATCGGAGCCACGCACACAGGATTTCAAGATCGTGGCAATCTGCGAGAGCACGTAGTCACCCATCAGGTGGCCGTAACGATCGTTGACCTGCTTGAAATTGTTCAGGTCACACATGATGAGGGAGAGCGAGCGGTTGGTGCGCTCGGCGCGGGAGATTTCGCCTGCCAGGAGATCATTCAGGAGGCCGCGCGTAAAAACGTTGGTCACCGCGTCCACCATGCTGGCGGCTTGCTCCTCCTGCGCGTTCATGTACTGCTGGAGATTGGCCAGCCGCAGCCCTCGGACCTCGATGTCACGGCGGACGTAGGCCAAAGCAGCCAGCACCGTGGCAACCATGATGACGAAAAGAACCTGCGGGGAGAGGTTGATATGCAAGCCCCCGCTGTACCAGAACTCGTTAGGGAAAAAGAAGGATAGGACTCCCAGGAAAAGAACCACACCCGCGAAGATGATCAGAACCCAGAATTCCCGCTTTTGCGAATCCAAGCGCACAAGCTCCGCCGCAATCCGCGCCTGCGGGCCGACTTGTTCGACATTCAGCGGCTTATCCATAGCTCTCAAATCAGCACCGATAGGGCCTTGAAAAAATTTGAATAATATTGGGCAACAACACCTGCACCCGACATTATACGAAAACAGGACAAGAATGCAAGCGGGAAGGATTATGAGGTGATTATCAGTTCCATCCGCATGTAGTTAACAATCGGACAACACTACAACCCTAAAATCCGCTCAAAAGGTCATCCTTTCGGCGACGGTTTTGGCCTGGGTAAAGAGCAGAAGGTAGTCGTTCCCGCCCGCCTTGGAATCCGTCCCGGACATATTGAAACCTCCAAAGGGGTGAGCGCCCACCAGCGCCCCCGTGCATTTCCGGTTCAGATAGAGGTTCCCCACGAAGAATTCTTCCGTGGCATTATCCAGTTTACGCCGGGCCTTGGTATAAACAGCGCCCGTCAGCCCGTAATCGGTGTTATTGGCGATGGCCAAGGCCTGGTCAAAACTCGCGGCCTTGATTACCGCCAGGACGGGGCCGAAAATTTCTTCCTGGGCGATGCGCGCCGTAGGGGGAACATCGGCAATCACCGTCGGCGGGATAAAATGCCCTGCCCCGGCGGACTCACCCCCGCCGGTAACCAGGTGGCCCTCCGCCTTTCCTACTTCGATGTATTCCAGAATCGATTTCTTGGCTTTGGCGTTGATGACGGGACCCATGTAGTTTTCCGGACGCTCGGCGGGGCCCACGGTAATCTGCTCCACTCGCTGGCGAAGTTTTTGCAGGAAAGCGTCATACACCGGCTCCACCACAATTGCTCGCGAGCATGCAGAACACTTCTGGCCCTGATACCCGAAGGCCGAGGCCACCACGCCTTCCACCGCCTCGTCCAGGTCCACATCGCTATCCACCACAATCGAGTCCTTGCCGCCCATCTCCGCAATCACCCGCTTCACCCAAACTTGCCCGGGCGCGGTCTTGGCCGCCAACTCATTAATGTGCAGGCCGACTTCCTTTGATCCCGTGAACGACACGAAACGAGTGCGTGGGTGGCCAACCAGGGTATCGCCCACTACCCCGCCCGGACAGGGCAGGAAATTCACCACGCCCGGGGGCATGCCCGCTTCCTCGAGGGCCTCAAAAAACTTGTAGGCGATGCCTGGCGCATCACTGGAGGGCTTCATCACCACCGTGTTGCCGGTCACAATTGAAGCCATGGTCATTCCCACCAGAATCGCCAGAGGGAAGTTCCAGGGTGGAATCACCATCCCCACGCCGAGTGGGATGTAGCGCAAGTGGTTCCTCTCGCCGGGAACCGGCGTGAGCGGCTGTGGGCCCGCCAGGCGCAGCATGGCGCGGGCGTAAAACTCGGTGAAATCGATGGCCTCCGCCACATCGGCGTCCGCTTCCGGCCACGTCTTGCCGACCTCATACACCATCCGGGCTTCGTAGTAGTACTTCCGCTCCAATAAAATCTTGGAAGTCTTCAGCAACAGGTCCACGCGCTTCTGCACGGGCGTACGGCTCCAGCTCTTGAAGGCCTCGTCGGCGCAGCGCACGGCGCGGTCCGCCAGCGCGGCGTCCGCCTTGGAAAACACTCCGACCACCTGGTCCGGGTGGCTGGGATTGTAGGAGTAAAGCTTGTCCGGGGTTTTGATGCGCTCCCCGCCGATGACCAGATCGTGTTCGCGGCCCAACTCCTCGCGGATTTCATCCAGCGCATACTCCATCCGGCGGCGATGGGCAGGATTGTTTTTGAAATCGCTCAAAGGCTCGTTCTTGAAATCGGGGAGTGGCATACACGTGCCTCCAATCAGGACCCTCGGCAGTACGCGGCCAAGATACTTCGCGACGGCGTGGATGTCAAATAATCGTGGCACGGCCATCTTGGCCGTGACCCTTCACGGGCGGGACGCCCGTGCCACTTCCAAATGGCACCACTACCAGGGAGGGGGGTGGAGATTTCCTCTCTAAAGAGCAACATATATACGGGCATACTCGCCTGTAAGAGCGGTCTTCCAATGCCGATTGGAGTTCGCAGAGCGCCACTGCGGTTTTCCATAACCCCCTGTTTTTTCATCAACATCGTGGCAAAGAACTTATAACTAGCTTATTTTTCATCAACATCGTGGCAAGGCAAAAAGGTGACATTTTTCTATATGTGTTTTCAATAACATCGCGAGACTAGGTTGCATTTTTTAATGGTTCCTCCGTGGAATTCGTGGGTAAGGCGCGATAGATCGAAAGGGGTAGCGCATCCTGCCCCGAACCTGTTAAGGGATATGTGGACCAACACAAATCCCGAGCACAGGGGGAGG
>JBEKNU010000449.1:0-3515 GCA_049522495.1 Terriglobia bacterium | reverse complement strand
GTGGTGGCGGACTACTTCCGCCTCTTTGTGAACCGGCGGGCCTACACCCTCCAATCTGACCGGCCGCACGCGGAAAGCGGCCGGCATTACTACTTCCGGCCCTCGGACAAGAAAACCGGCCAGGGCCTCAGCCTGACGCCGGACACCCTCCGGGGCCACATCGAGGGCGAAATCACCATCGCCCTCTATGCCATTAACCCCGCCACTCAGAGGTGTAAGTGGGTGGCCATCGATGCCGATTACCAGAATGCGCTCCCGGATCTCATCAAGCTTGGCTATTACCTGAAACAGGATGGAGTGGAGTCGGCGCTTGAAAAGAGCAACCGCGGCGGGCACCTCTGGATCTTTATGGCGGACCCACTGCCGGCGCGGGACTGCCGGATTTACGTGTACGACCTTGCCCTGCGGTTGAGGGTGCCGGTCAAGGGAGGCGGGCTGCGGGAAGGGATCGAAGTCTTCCCCAAGCACGACGAGTTGAAGCCCGGTGAGTACGGGAATGCCATCCGCGGTCCGTTGGGCATTCACCGGGGCGCAGCAAAGCGCTTTTGGTTCTACGGCGCTGACTACGACCTCGAGAAGCAGATGCGCTACCTCAATGGTCTTCCCAAGGTGACAGGTGAACAGCTAGCCCGGTTAATTGCCGGAAAGGCGATTCCACCTCAACTTGCGCCGGCAGAACCTAAGGTTGAAACGGAGTTTAAGGGGCGCGCGGGAGGGCCTGAATTCCAGATCCTGGATCATATCAGAACGAAGCTGCGCAAGGTTGGCCGGAACCATGTGACTCAGTGCCCATCCTGCGCCGCCGAGGGCCACGACCGTGGCGGGGACAACCTTTCGATCTCGATCGAGGACCCGCGCAAGTACATCTGCTGGGCCGGTTGCACCCGCGACATGATTCGGGCCGCAGTGGGTTGCCCGAGGCCGGGCGCGGACAACGGGCAAAAGGCAAACCATGGCTGACAAGACATTCGACCAACCAAATTGGAAACCGCTTGAACATCTCGTCGGACCAGAAGGGTGTGGACAATTCATGTGGATGTGGCAAGAAAAAGGGAGCGAGTTTTATAAGCACATCTGCACGCGCCGCTATCTGCTCCTTGATTCCGCAGGCCGGTGTTATCAGCGTGGACCCAACGGCCTCATGCCGGCGGATGTTCATGCTGAGCTGAAGCGCGTGACGGAATAACGGACGTTTCAGCCGGCCATGCGAAGGTTGATTCCAGCGATCCGATCTTGACTGTGAGGAGGTAGGCATGACACCCAGCACCCAGGGACGTGATGAAGCTCGCCAGGGACTTACCCTACCGCGGCGTGCACTGCGAAGGCTGACCGAAGTCGGGATTTACGCAAACGCTGCCGTCAGCTTGGAGCACCAGCACCGGGGACATCGCTATGTGGTTCGCGGGATCGAGTCCGGTGGCGCTGTCGAAGAGATCGGCCATTACGTGACCTTCTGCGACCAAGGCGGCGCGCCGCTGGTTTGGCTTCATCCGCTTGACTCCGTAGGAGTGAATGGCGTCCACGCATTGGTGATTGCTTCATCCCTCGTGCGGGTTGAGATGTTTCGCGTGGGCCACACCTACAACCTGTTCATCACCCAGCACGCCGCCGGGCTTTCTGATCACGGGAAACGCCCGCCACTTGAGAGCAAGATTCTGTTTCGTGCGCATGAAGGTTATCTAGCGCTGGACTTGGTGAAGGAGAACAAGCACCTGCGAGGATCGGTCATACCGGCCTTTCACTCGCGGGCCGGGGAAGTGCTGACAGTTCCCGTTGAATTTGAGGCCGTTGTTAAAGCCATAACTGGCGCGGCGAATTGTGTTGGCTGTCGGCATTCGCACTACCTTCGGGCGCCCGGCCAAGACGGTCAGGACCGGATCGAGACGAGAGTTTCCGAGGTGCGCGCGTGACACCCGTCGGCGATATCGAACTTGAGATCGTCTTCCGAATTGCTGTGCGCGGGCGAGCGAGGGATCTTGCACAGTTGGTGGAAGCAGCGAATAAGGTGCGTACGGTGGTGATCTGCCTCGTCGAGAACCCGATCGCGTCGGAAGAACAAGGTCAACAAGGTGTCACAACCACTGCGGGAGTTAATCCAGTATGAGAGTAGGAACAAAGAGCGTGCTCTTTGGAGTACATGCGGTTTGGATTCATCCTTTCTTCGTCGCCTGGGCATGGTGGAAATTGTTCGGGTTTCCTTGGGATCTGAAGCTTTGGTTTGCTTTCGCCCTGCATGACGCTGGCTACGTTTTCTGCCCCAACATGGATGGTTCCGAGGGGGAGCAGCATGTCGTCCTGGGCGGCCGCATCATGGGCTGGTTCTTCGGTCCGGAATGGCGGGATTTCACCCTTTGCCATTCGCGGCATTGGGCCAAGCGCGTCGGCAAAAGGTACTCAAAGCTCTGCCTGGCGGACAAGCTCGCGTTCGTGTTGACGCCCGCCTGGCTGTATCTCCCCATGGCACGGTTGAGTGGCGAGCTTCAGGAGTACATGCGTGTGGCGAGTGGACGCCAGTTGTGCGGCAGTATCACTAACTTCGAGCAAAGCCTGCTCGATTCCCGCGACTCGCGCGTGTGGCTGGAAGGGCTGAAAATCTACACGCGCCGCTGGGTCGAGCAACACCGTAATGGCAGTCTCGACCACTGGACGGTTCTGCGCTCGCAGGCGCCACAGGAAGAGGCGTTCGAAACCAGGGGCTGAATATAGAAGCAACTGCCATAGCCGGGCTACTTCACAAGTGCGGGGCGCTTAACCTCCGAACGGGCGAGGGTGAGATTGATCGGGTGGAGGGGATTTCTTGCGAGGTTTCTATGCCTGAAATGAAAGATAACGTGGCAACGCAGCCCGTCCGGCGGCGCTTGCCCGACGAACGAAAAGCCATTGTGCACCACTTTAACGTTGGCGGGTATGAGGGATATCTGACCGTTGGGTTCTATGAGGATGGGACCGTCGGCGAGATCTTCATTACCACCGCGAAGGAAGGTTCGACCGTTTCGGGCCTCATGGACTGTTTCGCCACCGCAGTGTCACTAGCCCTTCAGTACGGCGTGCCGCTCAAAGTCCTTTGCGATAAGTTCAGCCACACTCGATTCGAGCCGAGTGGGTGGAGCGGGAATCCCGAGATCGGGTTCGCCAAATCCTTGACGGATTACACCGCACGCTATTTGGCCCTCAAGTTTCTCCCACGTACGACTCCCTCCCCAACGGGCGCCGGAGCTGAGACCCCGGCTTCGGCGCCCGCCCACCTATCAGGAGCCGGGGATGGGCAGACAGACGCGCCAGCTTGGAAAGAATGTGGAGCCATCATGACCCGCAATGGGTCATGTTACCGTTGCGCGAACTGCGGGAGCACGAGCGGGTGTTCGTAAGGAGCGTCAAAAGTTCCGAAATGGCTGTGGGTGAACGCATAACCTGCGACTGAGCCCCCATAACGTGCGACTGGAGTCCCCATAAAATGCGACTGGGATTGACAATGGGCGGGTCACGTCTGGATGCGATAAAGAATTAGGTTCACA
>JBEKNU010000448.1:0-3577 GCA_049522495.1 Terriglobia bacterium | reverse complement strand
AGGGAGCACCGGTGCCATCAATGACGCGGGCCCCACTGATCACGCAATCGTAATCTTGTCTCTGCCCGGGACTGGCCGGGGCGGTAAACAAGAACGCGGTGAGGACGATGTAGGAATATCGCTTGCACGCTTTGAACATAAGCCGCCTCAAATTTCAGAGTGTACCTTCTTTGGTCACTCCCTCTCACGCCTGATCCGGAATTTCCATTTTGGGTTCAGGGAGTTCGAAGTATACACCGGACTGACGCCGGCAACTACGGCCAGGTCGGGTCACGCAGGCCCGCCAAAACAGGTAGAGGGTAGCCACGGTCAGCGCATTTCTGACCGTGGGTTCTTCCGTTCGGCCCCACCTTAGATTGCTTGCCGCGGTGACAGGTTCGACCGGCCTGTCGGCCGCCTGATTTGGACTGTTTACGCACAACGCCACTGGGGATATCGCGCCTGAGAAAAGCCCACGGTCAGAAGAACGCTGACCGTGGCTACGGGCTTGTATCTCCTTCGAGCCTCCCCGAAGGGGAGGAACATCATTAGCCGTAAGTGAAACCTACGGAATGCAAGCCCGAAAATCAGGTTCCGACCCCTTCGGGGTCGAGAGAATTCTTTTGATTGCCGTCCCGACCCGTAGGTTCCATCCGTCGGTTGACGGGCTAATGATATTGTTCCCTTCGGGGAACAAGGTTAATGCCTATCCGTTTCGAGCCTTGACCTTGGCTAATCAGGCGCTTGCGCCAACGTGGGCCACTTTCTCCCAACGCCGGCTGCCGGCCAGAAACTTCAGGACCCCTTGAAAGCGGTAGTACAAAACCAACTGGCGGTATCCGATGTTTTCGAACATGGCGAATACCAGCAAGGTCAGCAGGTCCCGAAACCGCGGGTAACGGCGATAGGTGAGCTCTTCCAGAAGCACGGCTCCCACCGAAAGGAAGCCGCCATAGATGAAACCGAGCAAAATAAACACCAGGAGCAGCCCGGGAGGAACCATGCCCAGGAAAATGCCCAGGGGGATAAGAAGATATCCCAGGAATTCCACCGCCGCCCCCAGCCCTTCGACGTAAGAGTGGAAGGGGAAGCTGAGCCAACCCACGATTCCATATTTTCTTCCGAAGAGTATCTCCGAGTGCTTCCAAAGCGTCTGGCAGAGGCCCAATTGCCATCGGCGGCGCTGCTTGGCCAGCACGGCGAGCGTGGAAGGGCACTCGGTCCAACAGACAGGGTCGGAGGTGAAGGACATACGGATTTTGCGATGGTTTTCCGCGGCCCACTGATGGAGCTGCACAATCAGGTCCATGTCTTCCGTTACCGTGTCGTGGCAGAATCCTCCTGCTTCGATGACGGTGGCGCGATGGAAGACCGCGAACGCCCCGGACACAATCAACGTCCCCCCCAGTAGATGCCACCCCGTGCGGCCGAAGAGGAAACTACGCAGGTACTCGACCACCTGAAATCGTTCCAGCCAGGTTCGCGGTAGGCCTACTCTGAGCACGCGCCCGTCCCTGGTTTCGCAGCCGTTGAGGATGCGCACGATCCCGCCGCTCACCACGGTTTCCACGGCGGAGTTGGCGATGGGGTCCATCAAGCGCAGCAGGGCGTCGCGCTCGAGCAGGCAATCGGCGTCCAGATTGCAGAAGTAGGGTGAGCGGCAGAGGTTGATGCCGACGTTGAGGGCGTCGGGCTTGCCCCCCCGCACCTTGCTGACTACGAGAAGGTTGGGAATTGCGGGATTGATGAACCAGGCACGGACGGGCGCGGTGGGGATGATGGGGTGATAGGCCCCGTCCATTTCCACCAGTCCAAAACTTTGCACCAACCGGTTGACGGTCATGTCCGTTGACCCGTCATCCACGACCATGACCTGGAGGTCCGGATAGTCCGCCTGCAACGCGGAGCGGACAGAATTTACGATGACGTCTTGCTCGTTCCATGCGGGAATGATGATGGTCACCGGCCGGGTCAAGGGGGAATGGCGCAAGGCATCCAGGCCTTGATAGGCCATTTGCTGCAAATGCACCCAGGTGGCGCGCAGCGAGAGCAACATTAGAATCGTGTAAATTCCGTTGCCCAGGAAAAAGTAGGAGAGGACGACAAGATTGAATACCGTGACCCAGTCGTGGAGGAATAAGCGCAGGTGGTTCATGGCCGGCGGTTTCCTTCAGGCCGCCAGGTTGGGCGGGATCGTGAGGGCTTTCTGGAGGCTGATGGCGCTCTCCACTTCCGGTGGCGCTTCTTCCAGGAACCGCAACTTAGCTTTAACACCCGGGAGCATACGGTCCAGGAACTTTCGAAGGATCTCCGGGCGCGACGCGCAGAGGACTCTTGAAAGTCCCTGCGAGGCCGCATCGCTGGCGAGTTGTTCAACCATGAGGGCCTCCGCGCCATTGGCGCCTGCACTGTACTCCTCCACGAGGACGGCCATCAATCCCGCGCGCTCGAGCACTTCTATAATCTGTTCGCGCGCGGTGCGGTCCGTGGATGTCAGAAAATGTTCGTAGAGCTGACGTTTTCCCTCTGGGCCCCGGGAGATGAGCGTCTGGATAGCAGCCTCGCGCACCCGCCAGTGAGTATCGCGGAGGCATTCGCGAATATCCAGGAGCAGAGGCGCGGCGGCTTGGTGCAGATGCGCGAGGGCCCGCACGGTGCGCAAGCGCACGAACCATTGGGGATCACACAGAAGGCCCCCGAGGACGGTTAGGGCGCGAGGGTCGGCGAGAAAGACAATAACCTCCGCCGCGCGCGCCCGAATTTCCGCGCTCGGGTCAACCGGGAGCCCGGTGAGCAGCAATTCCACGACCGGCGGCGTAAGCAGCTCCGGCGTGAGCGTGAAACCCGCCGGGCGGGTGGCGTTGCGGCGGACCATCGTCCGCAGAATCTCGGTGGCGTACATGCGGATTTGACGGTCTGAGTGGCGCAGCGAAGGCAGCAGAGCCGGCACGCAGTCAAGGTCATAGCTGACCATGGCGGCCTGTAATCCCTGCAACGGCGGGGACAGGGATTCCCCTTGGGCCACCGCGTGCAGCCGTTCGCGAAGCACCGGAAAGCTTTCCGGCGCGCCCAGTGACGCCAAGGATCGCAACGCCACCGACTGGATATCGGCGTGGCGGTCATCCAGGGCCTTGACCAGGAGCGGCCAACTCGGCTGATGACGCAGCATTCCCAAGTTCCGGATGCTCTTCGCGCGCAGCAGATAGCGCATCACCGCGCGGTCGGGGCAACTTTCATGCACCCCGTTCCCCGAGGATTTAGGGGCCGCCGAGTTCCCGTTGGCCAACCGAGTTTGCCACACCTCAATCAACCCCAGTTCTGCGCATAAGGCCTGAAGGAATACCAGACATCGTTCTGGGAGCTTTCGTTTGGAGAAAAGAGGATCAAGAAGGAGTTCCAGGTCGGCCAACGGCAATTCCCGAAGGGCCTCGATTCCGGAGGGGTTTGGCGGCGCGGAGAGCAGCTTTGCCAGGACGGGCCGGTATTTACGTTGAAGCGTATGAACGTGGCGAGCATAACGGATCTGTTGCCAGCGCCGGAGGAATGCTACGGCGATGAGCAGACAGGTCCCCATCACCACGGAAACCAGAATCATGAA
>JBEKNU010000447.1:0-3580 GCA_049522495.1 Terriglobia bacterium | reverse complement strand
TTGGTGGTCCCCGATACTCCGTACCTGGTCCCCTACCGCGTGCGCGGCCACGCTGTCGAAATCCTCCGCGTCTTCCATGGCGCCCGCAAGTGGCCGAAGAAGCTCTGAGCGCCTTCGGCAGCCGGAGTGCACCCTCCTTCTTTGAGAGGTTGTGAAGAGGCTTCCACTTGCGCAGGTTGCAGGTTACGCTGAGCGCAGCTAAATTAGGCTGGCTGGCGCAGAGCGAGCCCAGCTCTGCGTTTTATTGCGGGAGAGGGAGTTCAAGCCAGGGGGGGAATGGTGTTAGTAGGGGCACGTTTACCAAGGGCGCTATAAGTCGCTTCCGGTCGAGCGCGACGACCATTTCCTGGCCTTGGTTCGCTGCGTGGAAAGAAACGCCAAACCCGCGGCCTTGGCGAAAAAGGCGCAGGACTGGCCGTGGTCGAGCGCGCACGTCCGCCTTTACGGAAATGAAAAACCACAGCAGATGCTGAGTTCCTGGCCGGTGGCCGCCCCGGAGCCTTATGGGGCGTGGCTTAACCAGTCGCAAGGCAAGGAAGAAATTGCGAAGATCCGCGATGCACTAAGAAGGAGCAAGCCGTAAGGCTCGGAGAAATGGGTGGCCAAGGCGGTGGCGCAATGCGGTGGGCCCGATTCGGATTGGCCGCGTGTTCGCCCCCGGACCGGATATTTTCGTAGGGGCGGTTCGCGACCTGTCCCGACCTGATCGGGAACCGCCCCCCCCGAGGCCCCGATTGCGTGGCCTCGGGCTTGCCCTCATCGTCGGCATTGCCGGCGGCAGGGTACACCGAGGGTGCCCCTGCAAAGCCCTGTTATGGATCCAGATCGCTAACGAGAAAGCTCAGCGGGCTGCCTGTCGCCTTTCCGCAGCGGCCACAAGACAGTTTTGGAGAAAGCCGACCCCCTGCCGCACAAACTGCTCCGCATCCGGACAGAGGTCCTGGAAGATGCCACGCGAGAAACCAAAGCTACCTGCGCCGGTGTTGTAAGTTTCCAGCATCAGGCGTACACAGCTTTCCGCGTCGACCAGGGTATCGAACACCGCCGGCCACGGGACGATTCCGCCCCCCGGAACGCCACGGTCGTTTTCGCAGGTATGGAGGCCCCACAACATGGGCAGAGCCTGGCGAACCGCCCTTCCGTAGTCCCGCTCCTCGGTGATCATGTGGTAGGTATCGAGGTTTATAGCGAGGTTGGGGTGGGAGGCTGCCTTAACCAGAGTTACTGCTTGTTGGGCCGTATTCACCAGATGGGTGCGGTAACGATTCATGGGTTCGATCGCCAGCCGCACTCCGAATCCGGCGGCATAGTCGGCGAGGAGGTGCAGGTTTTCCGCCGTGCGAAGGAATTCATCCTCGAGTGGAGGGCGACAGCACAATCTCCCGGGATGGCCATATAGAGCCCCGCAGTACGCCGCTGCACCCAATTCGGCTGCCTCGGCGATTACTTTCTTGTGCCAAGCCATCCCCAGCCAGCGGTGGCCTGCATCATCATCGGAAATATCACAGTCCATTGGCCAGAGATTGCCGGGGCCGACCGTCAGCTCGACGCCATGCGATTCCGCATATCTCCGCAGACGCCGGCGATCGAATTGCACGTCGTCGCCAAGCGACACCTCGAACAGCGTCAGTCCCAACGACCGCACGGCGTCCAAAATGGGGAGGTCGCCATCGGTCCAGTGACTCTTCCACAGGAACTGGTGCGCACCGAACTTGATCGTCGCCTGTTGCTTCATCGTGGGGGCAGCCTGAGGGTGAATGTAAGGTCCCAGAATACTGCCAAGGACCGTTCGGGGAGATGGCTAGTCCTCGATCTCCGAGGGCAGGAACTTTTCCGCGCCGGGCAGGAGTCCCACCAAATCGCCGGGGCGGTGAATCAGCACTGGAAAGTGCTGAGGACATATCCAAAACGTCGAGCCGCGATAGTCGAGCGAAAATAGCGGCACCTCGTCCGAGTTTCTGCGACACGAGATGCATTCCTTCTTTTGAATCCCTTCCGGCATATCGGTATCTCCTCCGTCTTAATGAAGCAAGTTTCGCGCTGCGCTGTCAAGCCCGGCGAAAGACGTTAGCGAGCCCGTGCGCTCTGCACCCTGGGTTGCCGTATGTCGGCGGTTGCATCACCTCTGATTAAAAGTAATCGCGCCCCTCACTAGATTGTGGCTTTGCGAAAGCATGGGAGTATATTCAGGCGCCGTCAGCATAGTCAGGAGGTAAACGGTACCTGACACCGTTCCCCCCTGACACCGTTCCCCCGAGCGTTTCCGGGACCCTCGCTTTGGATGACGGTGGGGGAATGGTGGCAGCAGGAACTGATATCCCCCTTTGGGGCGGGTTGTTGTCAACCCGCCTTGTGGGAGGATGTCCTTGGTTTTCGCGGTCAATCGTCTTGCAATTCCGGGCTTACCCCGGAGGTTCATACTTCCGATACGCGCTTCCGTCAGAAAGTGATCTTTCCGGCCAATTGAATCTGCCGGGGTGTGTTGGTCTGCGAGGTGACGCCGGCGATCTTCCCGAAAGTCGAAGGAGCGGTGATGTTCGTGCCGGAGCTGAGGCTCCCATAGAACTGGGGTGAGTTGAACCCGTTGACAAAGTTGGTCATGAATACGAACTTGACGCGTTCGGTGATTTTGAAGGTCTTGAAGATGCTGTAGTCGACATTGTGAACGCCCGGCCCGCGTAGCTGCCCGTCGACCGAAGACCATTCCTGGATGCAATCGCCTCGAGCGGGGCTGTGCCCAGGATCAAAGCAAAACGGGGTGGTGTACGCGCTGACGAATGCCGCAGGATTCAGCCACTGATCCAAGGTCTTCGGAGAATTGTACGGATCCACGCCGGGGACGGGCGCCGAGAGGGAGTTCACCGACATAGGGTCGCCACTCTGGAAGCGAAGGATCCAGTTGAGTTGCCAGCCCCCAAAGATCTGGTTGGCCCAGCCCGGCATCTGGCTTCCAAGAGACTTGCCACGGCCGAGGGGGAATTCATAGACCCCATAGAGATTGAGGAATTGCGCCACATCCAGGGGATCGATCTCCTTCATGAGCTGGGTATCGAAGGGGTTCATATAGGCGCCACGATCCATGTGCTTGGAGTTGGTATAGGCGACCGAGAAGCTGAGTCCGCTGCTAAAGCGCTTGTTAACCTGCGCACTGAAACCGTGATAGGCAGAGTTGCCGATGGGGATATAGTTCTCCGTAACCCCGGTGAACTGCGGGTAAGGCAGGAGCAATTGGGATTGCGCCACCGTGGGTTTGTTCAAAGCCACGCTGGCAGGCATCAACCCCGCGAAGGGATTGGGCACCGAGGTGTTCAGGTAAGTGTAGCCTTGCTGGATTTGCGCCAAGGAGAGGTGGTCCAGGTTGAGGCTAACTGGCAAGCGCGATGCGCCATTGTAGTTATAGCCCAGGGTAACCAGAATGCCATGGGGCAACTGGTGTTGCACATTGAAGTTAAACTGCTGCGCCCGCGGCTCCCGCGCCTGCGGGGCATCGACGGTCAGGGCAGTGCCCAGGTTCGTCTCTAACCCGAGACTTGATCCGGTGGCCGCAAGGAGGCCGCTGGGAAAGGGATTGGTGATGAGG
>JBEKNU010000446.1:0-3684 GCA_049522495.1 Terriglobia bacterium | reverse complement strand
GATGGCGGGAGGTAAAACGGACGCCACCGGCGACGCCACCAACAGTGCGGAGCTCTACAATCCCACCATGGAGACCTTCACCGTTACCGGCAACCTGAACGTTGAGCGTTACTGGCACACGGCAACGCTGGTGAACAACGGCATGGTGCTGGTCGCGGGAGGCTTTGACTTTCAACAAAGCAATATCTTAGGCGATGCCGAGCTGTATAACCCCGCCACCGGAACCTTCACTACCACCGGCACCCTGACCACGGCGCGATACAACCACACGGCGACGCTCCTGAACAACGGTACGGTGCTCATGGCGGGAGGTTATAACTCGGCCGACAGCCTCACAAACAGCGCCGAGCTCTACGCTCCGATTGCCGGGACATTCACCCCCACCGGCAGCCTGACCACAGCGCTCTACCTGGACACGGCGACGCTGCTCGATAACGGCATGGTGCTGATGGCGGGAGGCTATGGCAGCAACGGTGTTCTAGGAAGTGGGGAGCTGTACCAACCGGCCACGCTGACCCCATCGAACCTCGTTTCCATTTCGCTCGCTCCGGGCAGCCCCACGGTTCCTCTGGGCAGCGCGCTGACGTTCACCGCCACCGGCACGTTCAGCGGTGGCGATACCGAACAACTCGCTTCCGTAACCTGGAGTTCGTCCAGCCCCGGAGTGGTCAGCATCAGCGAAGATGCGAGCAACGCGGGGGCGGCTTATGCCGTGGCGACGGGCTCGGCGACGGTAAGCGCCTGCGCCGGTTCGGTGTGCGGCTCGACGACTGTGACCGTGAACCAAGGAGTGGTTTCCATCACGGTTACGCCCTCCAACGCCACGATTATTCCCGGCGCGACGCAACAGTTCTCCGCCATGGCCACCTATGACAATGGCGTGACTCAGGACGTGAGCTCCTCCGCGTACTGGGACACCTCGAATGCCAGCGCCGCCACGGTAGCCGCCGGAGGCCTGGCCACCGGTGTTGCCGGAGGGAGCACGACGATTACGGCATCCCTGGGAAGCTTGCAGGGATCCGCCACGCTGAACGTGGCCAATGTGACGGTCTTGACCCGTAACCTGCCCCAGGGAGTCGCCATGGCCACCGCGACCGACCTTCCCGAACTCGATGGTGTTGTTGCGATTATCTTTATCGCGGGCGGGTTTGATTCCAATGGTCCAACGAATAGGGTGCAGGGCGTGAACTCCAATGGGACAACGGGATCCGAAGGCAACCTGAATACCGCCCGTTACGCCCACACGGCCACTTTCCTTAACACGGGGGAAATCCTGTTTACCGGAGGAATGGGGCCGAACGGCCCGCTCAACAGTGCGGAGCTCTTTGAACCCGGCACCAGAAAGTATGTCTACACCGGCGGAACTTTGGAAACTGCTCGCTATGGCCACACCGCCACGCTGCTTCAAAACGGCATGGTGCTGATTGCCGGCGGGTTTGATTCCAACGGCAACCCCTTGAGCAGCGCCGAACTCTACGATCCCACCACAAAGGCCTTCAAATCTGCGGGCAACCTGAACGCAGCGCGCGGCTGGCACACCGCAACCCTGCTAAACAACGGCTGGGTGCTCTTCACGGGAGGCTCAAACTCCCTCGGTCCGATTTCGGGGGCGGAGATCTATTTCCCCGAATCCGGTTACTTCAAGGCCATCGGCCCGCTGAATGCCGCGCGCGCCTATCACACTGCCACCTTGCTGAACAACGGCACAGTGCTGATTGCGGGCGGGATGGGCTCGAACGGAGCGCCTTTGGCCAGCGCCGAAATCTTCAACCCCGGCATTGAGGCCTTCTTCGCCACCGGCAACCTGAACAACGCCCGCTTCAGCCATTCCGCCACCTTCCTGGGCAACGGCACAGTGCTGATGTCGGGCGGCGTGGGCGCGAATGGCCTCCTGGCCAGTCAGGAAGTGTACGATCCCAATCTGGCGGGCTTTGCCTTTACCTCCAGCCTGAACGTGGCCCGCGCCGGACATACGGCAACCGTAATTAATTTCAGCATCGTCCTTCCAAATTACCCGAACGGCAAAGTCGTGATCGCCGGCGGGTATGACGGGAATGGGCTCCTGGCCAGCACCGAGTTTTACACTCCGGATACGTTTGCCCCACCCGACCTTGTCTCCATCAGCATTACCCCCGCGCCTTACCTGTCGTCACCGGCTGACCTGGCGACCGGGGAAGCGGAAAAGTTGATCGCCGTCGGCACCTTCAGCGATGGAAGCTCCGCGCAACTTGGAGGGGTGACATGGACTGAGTTTCCTCCCGGCCCAGTTCGTTGCCTCAGCGATGCCACCAATCCAGGGTTGTGTGTGAACCTGTACGGAGATAATGGAAGCGCCACCATTACCGCGGCCCTGGGGACCGTGAGCGGAACAACCACAGTGACGTCGCATGACTTCGTCACAACCACCACCGGCAGCCTCATCACGCCGCGCTGGCAGCATGCGGCAACGCTGCTGAATAATGGCCAGGTGCTGATTACCGGCGGCATGGACTCCAACGGCAATACGTCCGATTCGGCGGAGCTGTATGATCCCGCCAGCGGGACCTTCGGGGTTACCGGTAGCTTGAACACCGCGCGCAAGCTCCACACCGCCACGCTGCTGAAAAACGGCATGGTGCTGATTGCGGGAGGAACGGATTCGAGCAACAACACCCTGACCTCTGCCGAGCTGTATGATCCTGCCACCGGAACCTTCACCCCCACCGGCAACATGGTTACCTCGCTCGCCACACACACGGCCACCTTGCTGACCAACGGCACGGTGCTGTTTGTGGGCGGGTTCAACGGCAATATCGGAATTGGCGGCGGGACTTGGGGAGTTTCAGGCAGCAGCCCGTCCACTTCGCAGCTTTACAACCCAGCGACGGGCACGTTCAGCGTTACGGGCGGCCTGAATACACCTCGATGGTTCCATACCGCCAACCTCCTGAACGATGGTACCGTGCTGATTGCGGGCGGCGTGGGCAATGGCATCGTTATCCTGAACACCGCCGAGTTATACAACCCCTCCCTGGGAACTTTCACCGCCCTTACCAACAATCTGCTCAACGCGCGCTTTGCGCACACGGCAACCCTGATGGTGGGGGGCACGGTGCTGCTTGCCGGCGGCCAGGGGGCAAGCAACACCATCGTCAATACCGGCGAAATTTACGACCCCACCAGCCAGACGTTTACGGCAGCCCGAGACAATATGCCTTACCCGGGCTACTGGCAGACCGGAACACTAAGCAACAGCTCTGGGGGAGCCTTCATTCCCGGCGGATTCAATGGCAGTCCGCTGAGCACGACGGAGAGGTATTATACGGAAGGCACCATCCTCCCCCTGTTCCAACCCGTCCCCGCAATGGCCAACGCGCGCTACCTGCACACCGCGACCCTGCTGCCCAACGGCATGGTGCTGATTGTCGGCGGCGCCGGGGCCAGTGATGTGCCCGTGGGCCCGGCGGAACTGTATTGATGCACTGCCTCACTTGGGGTTGGCAATTGAAAATGGGCTGCTGAACAACGGCATGGTGCTGCTGGCGGGCAGCGAGAGCAGCGGTCCCTTGGCCAGTGCCGAACTGTACTAGTATGTCGTTTCACTTAAACATGTTCATATCACATCATTAAAGCGTCCAACTTCTTCCAGCGATGAACCACGGGTGCGGCGTTGATTTCGGCAACCCCGAGCAGGATTCGATCCCG
>JBEKNU010000445.1:0-3706 GCA_049522495.1 Terriglobia bacterium | reverse complement strand
GGGCGGCAGCCGGTTCGCGCTCACCTACACCCTGAAATTTCCCAAAACCGGGCATTACCTGACCTTCCCGGCCTCGATAGGGCCGTGGGGCAACCAGGTGGACGGCCACTACTTCACCAAGGAGCATCCCGAATACCATGACGAGAATTATGTTTTCGAGGCCGGAACCCCCTACAGCTTCACCGTGGTGTTCGACACGGAAGGCAGAAAGTTCGACTTCACGAGGGAAAAAGCGAACCTCAGTATATGCACCAGCAAGGATTACTTCATGGCCTGCCGGATTATTGCCATCGGGCTTGAGGGCGTTCCCGCCGCGCTGGCTACGAATCCCGCGCCTGTCCTGCGCGAGCCCGCCGTCCCGCCGGACAACGTGTGGGATATCACCGAAAAAAGCATCCGGCTGGACGAACTGCGCCTGAAATCAATGGCGAACCGGGCGGGCGCGCCGGTGGAGTTCTCCTTCGTCATCACCAATACCGGGAAAGTAAATGTCGCCATCCCCGGCGGGAATTTCGACAACGTCATCATGATTAACTATGGGTGGGAGGCGGTTTCCGACACGGCGAAAACCACCAAGGTCCTGCCGGGCAGGATGCATTTCGGCAACGCGGTGCTCAACGGTGGCGCAATGTTCATGGTGCGCAAGGGCAGCCTGACCCCGGGCGAAAAGGTGCCCTATGACGACAAAATCATTCCCTTCGACCCGCTCGCGCCCGGCGCCTACAAGCTGCACGTGTATCTGTTCAGCCGCTATTCCACCGAAACGAACAGGCCCGTACAGGAACTCGTGCAGGATTTCTCCATCGTCCCTTAAAGGCCGCGTTCTGCCGCGACCCAACCCAAGCGCCGAGTTATCGCGCCCTCAGCACGTGCAGAAACGTCATCACCCAAAGCAATTCACCGAGGGCAAATAGGGGCCAATGGAAAGGCTTGGGCATCCCGCCCGCCATGACGTTGCGGTAGTCCCAGGTAAAGGCGGCCAGGATAAACAACGCGCCCGCGCAAGCTCCGAGCCAGTGAACTCCCCTCAGCGGAATCGCCTGACCGTTTGATTCCCGCCACAGATACACGAGCCCCGTGCCGACCATGGTCAACGCCACCAACGCCGGCGCGAGCACGGGTGCAGACCACGGCACGGGGATGAGAAATAAGATGTCCCAGGTCAGCAGCGACTTGGGCCAATCGATCAAAACCTTCAGAAAGGCATAATAGGAAATATCCCAAGCCCCGAAAGCCAGCAGAAGGAACGCCAACCACTGCCGGAAATTACCGCCGACCGCCGCGGCCACTGCGCCCAACATGACCAAGGTTGCCGCCTCGCGGGCAACCTCCGTGCCCACCATCCTGACCATGTCCGGTCCGGCGGCCCTGACTTGCTGGGGGGATAGCAGCGGAAACAGATCGTGGCTTGGGGGGGCGAACGTCGCCCGTACGGCGTCAAACTGTGGCCGTAAATAGGTGACCACAGCCGCCTCAACATAGCCGAAAGATATCCCGAAGAGCAGAATAGCCAGGGTCTGGCGCTTCCAACGAACCGGGTTGGCGGAATTCATGTCTCGCTCCACATTATTGCGGTAGGGCGTCGCATCGCCCGTGGCATTCATTCCGGGCAGCGCCTCATGGTAGTGGAACCGTGGCTTCCACAGGAGGCAATTCCAGCCGCTGATGGATGGCGTAAAGTACCAGTTCCAACCGGTCGTAGACCCCGACCTTATCGTAGATAGCGTGAAGATAGTTCTTCACAGTCTGCTCGCGGACGGACAGGTGCTTGCTGATTTCCTTGTTATGCCAGCCCTGCATCAAGTAGCTAATGATGGTCTTTTCCCGGCGGGTGAGGGTATCGACCGGGCGGGGTGGTTGGGCGGAGCTCGCCTCAGGGAGTTTAGCCTGGTTGGGGACTTTCCGGATGGGGATCCACTTCTCCCCTGCGGTAACGCGGCGCGCGCACTCGACAAAGAGCTGGGGGACAACCGACTTGAGAATCACCCCGGCTGCGCCATTGCGAACATGGCACATCGATGATTCCTCGGTTAAAGAGGAAGCGGTGACGACGACCTTACATTGAGGAGCTACCTTGAGCACTGAGGAGATCAGGTTACCGCCACTCTCGGCAAGAACTGCTTCCTGGATGAAAGCCAAATTAGGCTGAAAGGTTTCCGCCCGCGCCAACACATCGTCTGCCCCCGCAGCTTCGGCCACGACACGGAGATCATCCTCCACGCCGAAAAGCTTCTTGAGGCCAATTCTGAAAATGCCCTCCCGGTCAGCCACGAGAACGCGTACTCTTCTTTTAGAAATCCGCGCTATTCCCATTTGGTGACCCCGTACCGATCATTCCGGGCGAGCTCCTGCCGGAGCCCTCTCCAATTAATTATAAATGCGATTATAGCCTGCATGAAAGGTACTTTGTGAGCAGATATCGCGGAGTTGGGCGCGCAGCGTGCTACTCCGCGGTTCTAAACGCGACAAATGTCCGCAAGTCAAACATGATGCCGGGCGAAAACCCCGGACCTTGCGAGACAGGTCCGCGCTACTTGCTGTTTGCCTTCCGGCGCAATTCCCGAGCGCTTTTCTCTTGGCGTCAGGGATGGATCCCCTGATCGGAGGGTGATGATAACCCTTTCTCCCTGTTTACAAGGGAGCGCGTTAAGAAGTGCCGCAGAGTTATCCGGCTCGCGGCCGGATAACTCTGCGCTGTGCAAAACGGAACAGACACGCGCCTTCGCCGTTTCTATCATGATGTTTAATGGAAGAGTGAGAGGAGCGTCCTCTTACCATTGGAGGGGGGACATGGGAACCACGAGGAAACCTCTCGTTACCTTCGATCTGAGCGGTAATAAACCTGACGTCCATCAGCTCGTCGCGACTGAATTTCACCTTCCTGCCGTCTGCAAGTGTTCTCATTCACTCGTCGTTTGGCATTTTCGTTACCCCGCAAACTTCAACTATCGGAGACACCAGATTCTCGGTGAAGGGGGCGGAGCGAGCACGGTCCGCTTCCATCAGCCACAGACACGACAACGCCAAAAGTGCTTTAGGCAGTATAAGCTGCCCGTCCCCATCAACTCAATCTTCGGTAGGCGGTTAGCTTCCAGAATGGGCGTTTGCAGCCAAATGGATTACGTCCGAGTACGCCGTCGCTCGGCCAGAACTTAGGATTGCCGTGGGGGTTCGTTTATAAACACCAGGAGACTTTCTGCGCTGCCGACGTGGGACCTCATCGACCAAGTGGCTACGGGCCTTAACTTTATTTGGTAAACTGCTGCAGTATTCAAGATTTGACTTGACAAGGTAGGTTAATTAACCTACTCTGGTTAAGGAGATGGACCAACCCGCTGCCACCTTCCAGGTCATCTGAACTAAGTCAGGTCATCTGCAATCGCACCTCTTAGGCAAAACCCAAGGAGGTCCCCATGTTTGCTCGGAGCGTTTCCATACATCTAAAGCCCAATCGTGTCGAGGAGTTCACGCACATCATTGAGAAACAAGTCATCCCGATGGTGCGAAGCCTGAAAGGTTTCCAGGACAAAATCGTCCTGGTTGCATCCGCTGGGTTGGAAGCGATAAGCCTCAGCATCTGGGACCTGAAAGAGGATGCGGAAGCCTACGGTCGCGGAACATATCGAGAAGTCGTAAAGGCGAAGGTCGTTGAGGGTACGCCTCGGGTTGAAACCCGCGAGGTTTCAAACTCGACCTTCCACAAGAT
>JBEKNU010000444.1:0-3727 GCA_049522495.1 Terriglobia bacterium | reverse complement strand
AGGAAACGGCTTCCGAGCAAGGATGATAGCACAGCTTGCACGCTTCTTCAGGGAGAAGCTTAGCAGGGGCGGTGACGCGCGCCCGCGTCGCAGTGTGATGCCCGACCTATCCCGCCACCGCTTCCGGCGCCGATGCCACCGTCACGCGGTTGCGCCCGTTGCGCTTCGATTCATACAGCGCCTTATCCGAAGCCTGAATGATCTCCTCCAGGGTTTGGCCGTGTTCGGGAAAAGCTGCCACGCCGATGCTCACGGTAAGCTGGGGCAGGGGTTTTTCCGCGCTGGAAGGCACGACCATGGTCATCACGGCTTTGCGGATGCGCTCCGCCACCAGAAGGCAGGATTTCGCGCTGGTATCCGGCAGGATGACGATGAACTCCTCTCCCCCGTAGCGGGCGGCCAGGTTGGTTTCGCGCATCGAGGCGGTGACTGTCTTGGCAAAGTGGCGCAGGATGCGATCGCCAATTTCGTGCCCATAGACGTCGTTAAAGCCCTTGAAGTGGTCCAGGTCCAGCATGATCATCCCCACGGGCTGGGCGCGCCGCCGGGCGATGGCAAAAAGCTTGCGCGCGTAATCCTCCAGAAAGCGCCGGTTATAAAGCCCGGTGAGCATATCGATGTTGGCCTGTTGTTTCATCCGGTCGAGCAGGCGCAGGTTGGAAAGCGCTGAGGCGGCGCCGCTCAGATAACTCTCCAGCAAGCGCTGGCGTTCGGGCGTCCAAAGGTCCTTGGCCGCCTCCATGCGCATGGAGCCGATGATAATGCCGCTCGCAATCAGGGGACCGCAATAGTAGCTTCCTTCGGAAGGCAGCGCGAACTTGGAGGGGCAAAGCGGCTCACTCTGCACGTCGTTCACCACGAAGGAGCGCCCGGTGCGCACCGCTTTGCAATTGTGCGGTTCTTCGATCACCGGCCACGCCCCGATCTCCTTGGGAAGGGGGACAAGCGTGGCCGCCGCCTCCAGGTAATTCTCGGCTGAGTTTAATTTGAAGATAATGACTTGCCGCGGTTGAAACCGTTCTTTCAGGGAATGCAGAAGCAGATCATAAACTTCAATTTCGGATGTGCACTGGGTGACCGCCTCGGAAAACCGGTTCAAGGCGGCAAGTTCCTCACGTTCACGCCGCAGGGCGGCGGTCATGTGGGAAAAGCTCCGGGAGAGAACGCCAAATTCGTTGTCGACTATGGGGGGAAGATCGGGCGTAAAATCGCCTCGCCCCACCTGCTCGGAAGCGCGGATGAGTTGCAACACCGGAGCCACAATCAAGCGCGTCACCACTCCCGTTAAGAAAACCAGGATGGCGGCCAGGAGCGTGGCCAGGCTAACGCCCACCACCAGCATGCGTCGGATCACCCATTCCGCACCCATCATCTCGTTGGCATTCTGCCCCTCAACTTCGTTCCGCAGCTTCAGCACCTGCGAACGGATCGCGGTCAGTCGAACCTGGCCTTCGGACAGGGTCGCGGCAGTATCGAGACTCCCCCCGGCGCGTACCTTCTCCATCGCGGGCAGAGCCCATTGCTCTTGCATCTGGTCGAATTCCGCCCGAATGCGAATGACCTCTTGTAGTTGCCCGGGATCAACCGCAACCAGGTCGCTGAGCGCGAGGAGATCGGCCTGGCCATCTTTTATGTCCTTGTCGTAAGCGGCAAGCGAATCCTGCCGGTGGGTGAAAACGTATGCCCGGACGGCCATGGAAGCTTCGGTGGTGTGTCGCAGGAAGGACTCACCGCGGACCACGCAATCCTTGGACCGCAACGCCGCGCGCTCGGTGTTGACTGCGCTCCAGTATGCGTAGAAGAAGAGCGCCACCGCGCAAAGCAAGACAAATAGAGGGGGAAGGGTTACCAAAAGGATTTGGTCGCGAATTTTCAGGTTGCGAATCGTGAACGCCATAGGCGCAAGTCGCGGGGCTGCCGCAATCGTCTATGTGATGCTCATCCAGTAAAATAGCGCGATTTGCGAACCCCGTCAAATCGAGAAGATGAGGAATCCCTGCTTTCTCGCCACAGTTTACGGTGGCTGGAATTTATTTCCTGCCGGGCGTGGCCTCTCCCGGAAGCATCCAGTCCGTGAGATTGGTTGGGTCACTCCCGGTTTGCGCCTCTTCTTGCATGTGTTCCGCCAGCAGATTCCAGCCCACCAGGCGCTCGCACCTTGCGGGCTCGCCGGTTTCGGGCTGGTAGTTCTCACTCATGCAGCCGTGGACCAGCAAATCGCGGAGAAGCAGGCTCACCGTCTTCGCCGCGATTTCGCGGGCTTCCCGCTGGAAGCCATAGTTCATCAGGCCGTGCATCAGAAGGTAGTTCGAAACCACCCAAACGGGCCCGCGCCAGTAGCCGGACTGTGGGTCGTACAGAGGTTCGTCGGCCGCCAGCGTGCGGATTCCACTCGGCGCCCAAAATTCCCCCGGGTTCAGCAGGTGTTGCCGGATCATCCGTTGCGCCTGCTCCCGCGTGGCGACGCCGGCCCAGAGGGGAACAAAGTTCGTCCATGATTTGATGCGCACAAACTGCCCTGTGCGCGAGTCGATATTAAGAAATATGCCGTCCGCTTCCGACCACATTTTCTGCTGGATCAAGCGCTTGAGATCGTCCGCTTGCTGCTGGAATTCCCCGCCTTGGGTCGTATGCCCCAGTTTTCGCGACAGGATCGCCATGGCCACATACTCACGGTAGAGGTAGCATTGGAGGTCCACACCCTCCGTGACGTCGGTGGGATAGCTCGAAACCGCCGGATTGTTGTCGACACCGCTTTCCCCGCCGTTGAACCAGCGGAAAAGGCCGTCGTTCGCGCGCCGCGCGGTCTCCCAGAACTGCAGCGGGCTCGCCAGCGCCCCATAATGATCGCGCAGCCAGTTGATATTCCCCATCGTGCGAGTAGCACGCAAAGCCGCCTGTGCCAAAAAGGGCTTGCACATCTGGGGCAAGGCCTCCGGCGCCTCGGGAGTGATCTCCCGCGGCGTCCAGCCTCGCCTAGCGTCACTGACGTCGGTGAACAGCAGAAAGTCCTGCACCGAATGAGCCAACTCCATCCCCTTGCCGTCATAACTCAGCGCCACGCCGATGAAGTTCATATCCCAATCGAAGAGCCGCGAATACTTCCCGCCAGGGACTAGGTATTCATATTTCAGTAGCCCCTGGGGCGGCCTCACCGTGCTTTCTTTGTACTTGTATTGCTTGATAAGCTGCGCCAGTTCCACGCTGTTCGTGGTTTGCGCCGGAAGCGAGCAGGGAACAAGAAGACTCAAGCATAGCCCATAGAAGATGCAGATTCCCCCTGAGCTATGTCCACGATGATTCACAGTGTCATCCCCATGCCGGAGTCACTCTCCCAACCAATGTGTTACTACCATATCATCTCCGCTGACTCGCGGGAACATCAGAGCAGCGTAATGAATCGTCACTTGCTTTTGATCGCTCGCAATTCGTCACTCGCCACTCTTTTTTGACGAACTCCCTTTCTTTTCATCAACATCATGGAAAGACTGGCTTAACTCATTTGTTTTCATAAATATCGTGGAAAGGCGAAAAAGCGACATTTTTTCTACATATGTTTTCAATAAGTTAACGCAGATTACGTCCATTTTTCGCCCTTTTTTTTTGGGTTCCTCCGTGGAATTCGTGGGTAAGGCGCGATAGATCGAAAGGGGTAGCGCATCCTGCCCCGAACCTGTTAAGGGATATGTGGACCAACACAAATCCCGAGCACAGGGGGAGGCAGGAT
>JBEKNU010000443.1:0-3820 GCA_049522495.1 Terriglobia bacterium | reverse complement strand
CTGGCTTTTGCGTTATAGCGTCTTCGTAATCTTCGTGCTGATGGTAGCTATAGCTGCGACCCTGTCGGACTCATTCTTCACGCGCCAGAATATCTTCAACCTCTTGCGTCAGGTGGCACCGCTCGGGGTGATGTCAATGGGAATGCTGTTTGTGATTCTGACCGGAGGGATCGATCTTTCGGTGGGCTCGGCAACTGCTCTGGCGGGAGTTCTACTGGCTTACCTGCTCAGCGCAGGGGTGAATCTGTTTGCGGCGTTGGCTCTAACTGTACTGGCGGGCATTCTTGGCGGTATTGTTCCGGGATATCTCGTGGCCTTCCGCAACATGGCGCCCTTTGTGGCGACGCTGGCGATGATGACGATCATTCGAGGCGCCGCCTTCATACTCTCCCAAGGGACCACGATTCTGGTCAACGATACCGCCCTCGCGAGCTTTGGCTCGGGCGCATTCCTCGGAGTCCCCTACCCCGTATACGTGCTCGCGCTGACCTTTGCCGTTGGCTACTTGGTGCTGGAATATACTGTTTTTGGCAGACTGGTGAAAGCCGTAGGCAGTAATGCCACCGCAACGCGGCTTGCTGGCATCCGCGTTTGGATCTATCGGTCTCTGGTCTATAGCCTCTCGGGCGCCCTGTGCGCGATCGCCGGCATCATGAGCGCTTCTCGCACCGGCGTCGGTTCTCCCGTCGTCGGCGTGGGCGCAGAACTGGACGCCATCGCCGCCGTGGTCATCGGTGGAACCAGTCTCTCTGGTGGTACTGGTTCCGCGATAAATACCCTCCTCGGCACAATCACTCTGGGGATGATTGGAAACATCATGAACCTCATGAATATCTCGAGCTACCCGCAGCAGATCATCAAGGGCATCATCATTATTTTCGCTGTGCTCTTGAGTGGCTGGCAGCGCCAATCTTCAGACTACGCCTAGATCGAGATCCCGTGCTCCCGTTCTTCAAGAGGAATTATCCGAAAAAGCATTCTTCGCATATAAGTAGCTTGATGTCGAGTCGAGATCGTCGTTTGCCATTGCATTCAGATTTCGCGAACACTATGCCTTTACCGGGTTGTGGGAGAGTTGGCGACAGAAGGAAGGTAATACGCTGTATTCGTTCTGTAGACCCATTGCGGCGAGGGTAGTGATGTGCTCGGGGCGGGACGTGAAGGAAGGTTAAGATGTGGAGGCTGGTTGCCGGGCTGTCTTCCACTGGGCGGGGAGCATTTCGGTGATACGGGCTTTGGGGTGGGCAGCGATCCTCGAGCGCCTGCCGCAAACTCACATTCGAAGGATCGCTAACTCTGCTTCCCGTGCACGAGCCATCTATGAATGCCTCCTGCGAGAAGGGTAAACGGCGCTTTTATTTCCACTTGGCCGATTGTGCTCTCTCAGCGCGCGCCGGCGTCCAGGCTTCACCACCCATACCCTCAGTGTGAGTCAAGCTCTTCGTCAAAGCAGACCGCAACCTTGCCACATTTTCCCGCAGCCATCAGCGCGTAAGCGTCACCGACTTCTTCGAGCGCGAACCGATGGGTCACGAGATCAAAGGGGTGCAAGTTCCAGCGGACCAGACGCTCTACAAGTTCCTCCATGAGCCAGGTTGATGTAACCCACGAACCGAAAATTGTTTTCTGGTCGTGAATGATGTCTGGGGAGGGATTGAACTCCACTCTGCCGCCTTCACCCAGAAAGACAATTCTGCCCCACTTGCGGGTAGCACGAATGGCTGTCGCGCGAGCAAATTCGTTCGCGGAGCAATCGACCGCGCGCTCGACACCACGCCCCCCCGTTAATTCCTTCACTTGTGCGACGTTGTCCGGGCCACTGGCAAGGACTTCATCACACAAACCTAGTTTCTGGGCGAGTTTCATGCGCTCTTCGACAACATCAATGCCGATAATCCTGCTGGCGCCCAGTTTGCGACAAAGTGCTCCGGTCGCCAGCCCCACCGGTCCAAGGCCCGTTATCAGCACGGAATCGTTTCCGCTGATCCCGATCTTCTGCAGACCTTCATAAACAGTCCCGAAGCCACAGGCGACCTGCGCGCCGTCCGCGTAAGAGAGTTCATCCGGCAGGTCAATCAGGTCCTTTTCCTCGGCAAGGAGGTAGTCGGCCATTCCACCATCCCGTTGCCAGCCATACGCCCGGCGATACTTCTCGGTGGTGCAGGAGATCATATAACCCCGGCGGCAGTCGTTGCACAGGCCGCAGCCGGAAATGTGATAGACGATCACGCGGTCGCCTACTTTATGCCGGCGGCAGCCGGGGCCAACCTCGGCAATTTGGCAGCAAGGCTCATGGCCAGCGATGACTCCCTGATAGCCTTCGGGCCCTTCGCCGAGGTGCTCGTGGTAGATGCATCGGATATCCGAACCGCAAATGGTCGACGCCTTCATGCGAAGCATCACCTCGCCATGACCGGGCTCTGGAATCGTCGCCTCTCTGAGCTCCACGGTGCTGTTGCCAGGCAGATAGGCACCTCTCATGTTTTCGCTCATTTCATAAGTCCTTTCGTCCTCGCCATTTCAGAATGACAGGCAATTCCTCCTTCACTCGGGTCAAGGAGGCGTGATCTCTCCGTTTAGGTCCCACAAGTCTTCCCAGGTTTGACCCTCTTTCCACAAAAGGACCTGGCCCTTAATGAGGCGGCAGTTCTCGCCAAGGCCCGCGATCTCCTTCATCCCATCATCCGTCAGAGGTTCCCTCGCGACGCCCTGGAGGTTGCTCAAGCGGACATTCCCCTTCAACTCCGACTCGCACCAGACCCGGAAGGCATTCAGCACGGAACTGAAAGTAATCCCCACATAGCAATACTTACTCTGAACCTGCTTGAAAACTCCTTGGTTCAGTTCTTGGGGAAATGAATGATAAAACCTGCTGATTCCCGAAAACAGGATCGATGCGCGATCTTTCTCAAGTTCCGTTAGAAGGAAGACAATCGAAAGGATGACCACGGCCACGATTACAGGCATTCGGTAGCGGGACTCCCACAGCACAAGCAATCCAATAATCCCGGCCAAGGCTCCCAATATCGAAATCCACCGGACCGTCCTGAGCCGCATCAAATCCATTAGCATTTCTTCTTTCTGCTTCCACGTACGGCTCAACAAACCGAAGGGGCATATCCTTCTGTCCTTTCGGTGAAGTAAATATCCCCCGGCAAAGCCCGGGGGCTTTAGGTTTGGAGCCGCTCAAAGCGGCTGCGGGGTCGCTAACGCGGCCCCGCAAAACCACGCCGGAGCGCAATCACAATCTGTCGTGAAGCGCATTGCAAGCTTCCCGTTTGTTCTTTGCGCTGCACGGTGCGGAATGCCTGTCAATCGACCGAATGCATCCGTTGGGATCCGTCGGCCAGGCGCATTTGAGAGTAGGCGTCATGGTAAGTTCAGCACAAACGTACTCCGGTAGCTGTCAAACTTCTACTGCCTCCCCGGCAGAGCCGGGGGGTCTCCCAACGGACTAGGCGGCGCCGGTGCCGGACCCATGTCGCAGCAGCCTCAGCGGTATTGGGAGGCCAAATCACAGACCAGGAGGCTCATCGCCATCGAAGTGGGGATCGTATCCGGAGAAGAGTAAGCATTCCAGTCTTTCGGCTTCGAGCAAGACTTCGTCCGGCACCTTCTTGCGTTCGCTTTGCAAATACTCGACCAGCCCGTTGACGGCCCTGACAACACACCGGTGCAGCATCTCGTCCTCGCGAGTTGCATCTACATACTGTCGCATCACCGCAGCGAAGGATTCGAACTCCCGCGTCGGATACCGCTTGCGGCTCCCTGTGAGCGCCTGTTGAAAAACACAGTGCTGATCGATTACCAGTGCCGCCAG
>JBEKNU010000442.1:0-3895 GCA_049522495.1 Terriglobia bacterium | reverse complement strand
CCTGCCACAGACGCGCCGTGAGATCCAACGCCTGTTGTTTACCTGGACCGGCGAGTGTGCATATTGTGGCAGCATAATTCGCAAACGAAACCGTCCACCTTAACTTAACGTAGTAGTATTAGGAGATAGTGGTTAGTGGATAGTGGCCAGTGGTTAGCGGTCAGGGATTTGGGATTCGGTGCTGTTTTCCCAACATGCCACCTGCGACCTACCACCTACAAGTTGGGGTCTCGGGATTCGGGGGCCACTCTAGGGCCGAACGGCGTTCGGCCTCCCGCCTGCCTTTGTAGCGCCGACCTTCAGGTCGGCACTCAGATTCGCGCCTCCAAACCCGAAAACAGGGCTCCGTTGTTGAGATTTGTGGTTGTTCCGCGAGAAGAACCGCAGACATCGACAGGAAGGTGTGAAAAAATAGGTGACCTCGCGCAGAGACGCAGAGATTCACAATAAACAACTGCGTTGTTTTCTTTTCTACCTCTGCGTCTCTGCGCGATGTCAGCACCGGGATAAAAGGGCGCCAAAATAATCAGTCTGCGGGGAGCCAGGTCTTGAGAGCCTCATCGGCGGGGATGCGGTAAGAACTCTATATGAGACTCTATAGATTTGTCCGCAGTGGCTCAGTTTGAATCGAATCGCAGGCGGGGTATTGACAAAAAGTCGGCAAGGCGATCGTAATCCGCGAAGCAACTTCCGAGTCGCCGACAGTACGGGAGCTAGTCGGTGCAGGATATTCTGTTTCTCCCTCCACCTCGACATTCAACATAGCGCCCTAAAATACGAGAAGCTGGCGTGATCGGCGTAATCCGCGGAGCCGTTCTTGTTCCATCATTTCGCCGCGCGCCGGGAAGGAGGCGTCGGGTCAGATTGCAACACCTTCAGCCGATTCTGGGCCAGCCGGTAGCATGAATCGGGGATATCGATATCACGCTTCGGTTTGGTGACTTTGGCATAGTCTGCGAGGGCGATTTGGCGCTCGCCGTACTGCTCGGCGATTCGCCCAAAGGCGTACCAGAAATCTCCATTGGGCTCATCGAAATCCCGCAGGTCCATGGCCCGGATCAATACGTCATACGCTTCCTTGGTTTTGCCGACCTCGGCGTACAAGCAACCCAAAGTGTGAAGGAGATATGAATCACTCGTATGCGATTCCGCGGCTTTAAGGACGGTCTCCAGATCCGGACCCTCAGGTCGAGTAAAGAACAGGGTCTGCCAAGCCACGCTGTTCAACTGGTTGGTATTGCCCTTCCCTCGCTCCAGGACTTTCTTCCCCCAGTCATAGGCGGCGGAATAGTTTTCCTGGGCAATGGCGTTTCGCATCAAGGCCAGCTCGGTGGCCTCATCGTCGGGAATCCGTTTCAACCGTTGCTCGCCCAGGTCTTGTGCCTCCTTGAACCGGCCTAATGCCCCCAAGGCTTTAGCAGTACTGGAAAAGACGCTCCCCGATTCCGGGTAATCCTTGGTCATTTCAAGGCCGACTGCCAAGAGCTTCTCATAGTCGTCCAACATGTCGTACCCATTGAGCAAAGCTGCGTTGATCTTGGTTCTCTCCTCGTCGCTCGCTGATGACTCGCTGGCTTCTTCCAGAATCTTCACTCCTTGGCGTGCAGTCGACTTGGCCTGGACGAGGATGGCTGCTGCTGCCAACTTCATCGCTCGGGGATCCGGATTCTTTCACTTTGTCCAGAAGCGTGGGAACGCCAATCCGTCAAAAGGATCGTCTCCCCCGCTTAGATGTTGCTCCTCCCGCAACCAATCGAGCAGGGTCCGAGCGCCGTCCAAGTCATGGGCGGCCAGGCGGTCAAGTATTTCCAGGCCGATGACGGCGGGGTTACCGTTGGCCTCAAGGATTTTGTATTCTCCCTTTTCCTTGACGACGAACACCGTGAGCTCTCCCACCCCGGAGGGGACTTGCAGTTTTTCCCGATACCCGAGAACATCGCTCCCCGCGCCCTTGATTTCGGTGCCTTGCAGGCGGAAATCCAGATCAGTGTCCCACAACCAATCCGTGCGCGCCCATTTGCGCCGCAGCCTCAACCCGTTTTTCACCAGCCGTTCGATCTCCTCGGGGTCCGAATCCTTCAGGACGGTTAGCCCGTTCCGGCTGAACAGACCGTAAAGTTCCTCCCGTGTGGCGTCGGGATCCATGGTAAACAGCAGAAACTTCTTCGCCAAACCTTGAGGGTCGTTAGGGAGCGTTATGTCCTCGTGCCATCGCGTCTTTCGGTAGCCCGCCGCTTGCGCCATCCTGCGAAAGGCGTACTCGCCCGCGGCTCCGGCCTCCAACAAATCGGCCCCCAGAGAATACTTGCGCAGCCTGAGCAGCATTTGGCCGGCAGCTTCCAAAGTTTGCTTGCGATTGCTCTCATCGCTCATGAGCTTGCCGGCTTCCTTATTTGCGGCCTCGCTGCCATCAAGAGCCGCCGCGCAGGCGATGAGAAGTGCTTTGGGCTCTGGGTTCAGAGTTATGGCATAGTTGCGCGCTTCGGCAAACTTTCCCTCGTAGAACAAGTCTAGGGCCAAGTTGTTTTGCCCGCCCACGCGCGATAATTCTTCCTCGGTAAGCTTGTGGTACTCAGCCACCGCTTCCGGCAGGTGGGCTCCCGGGCCATAGCGCAACCCGTCCGCGTTGTATTCCAACAGAATGGCAAGATTGGCGACGACGTATTTGTCGTCAGGGTCAAGTTTTTCCGCCGCGCGAAACGCTTCCGCCGCCCCCGCAAGGTCACTCTCCGAGCGGAATTTGCGCCCCACCAGGTCGTACTCAAGAATGTCAGCCAGCGTTTTTTCTGCCAGGGCTGAATCGGGCTGCAATTTCACCGCCAGCCGGGCTTCGTCGCGAGCCGCCTCAGCCATGCCGCCCTCTAGAAGGGCCTGAGCCAGCCGCAAATGGTGAACCGCCTCCTTGGGGTGCTGGTCAATGAGCTGGTGGTAAGTCTGGAACGACTCCCGCATCTTTCCTTGCTTTTGCAAGGTGAGGGCGTCCTCCAATACGGAAATATCCGTACTGCCCGGAACCCTGGGCGCCGAGGCCGCCTCGTAGAGGGCCTTGGGACCCAGCGAAAAGTGGGGAGTGTTCCAGGCATCCGGATGGTCCCCAGAAACCGCCAACGGCGCTTCCAGGAGAAAGCACACCAGAAGAATCGCCCAATAACTAACCTGCCTCGAAATCGCGCGCGCCATGTGAAGCCTCGATCGGAGAAATGCGAGTGGAGAGTAAACCCAGCGGGGGAATTTCGCAAGCAAGGATAAGCGGCAGCGATTGAGCGGAAACGCGCCGCGCGTCGGTCTCGCTTGGGATGGGGATTCAAAGCACCGCTATGACCTGTGGCGTTCCATCCCGCTTCAATAACTCGCGGCCCTGGCCTGCCCCGCCGCGACAGGGAAATTCCTTCGTCAGAAGAATAGAACTGCTCCGTCCGCGGCCACGATGGAAAAATTTCCGATTCTGTACTTTCGGCCAAACGATGCTTCAAACCCGCGCGGCTAGTATTTTGGGGGTAACGGATCTAAAGGACTTACGGTTTTTTAGCGGCCAAACGGTGCTTCAAAAACGGCCAACTGATGCTTCAAGTCACATGGAGGAACCGTAAACTTGGAAGACTCCCGCTCACCGGAGAAGCAGAAGCCCCGCAGAGCGTGCGTCCGCCGGGCGCAGAGAATTACCCCGAGCCGTGCCCGCGAGAAAGAGGGACAGGACGGAGGTGTGGACGAGGCGCTGGTCTGATCCCACCTTCTGCGGCCCGTCGTCTAGTATCTGTCGCCACCTGACGATAAGTCGCTAGCCTTGATCGGAAATGCCTCGGCCCGAGCGCGTGACTTTTGGGGCCGGCACGATGGTGACGGGCCGGGGCATTTTCGATAAGGAGACTAGAAGGAAGCCGCTGGCGCGCACGAC
>JBEKNU010000441.1:0-3920 GCA_049522495.1 Terriglobia bacterium | reverse complement strand
GGGGAAAGCCCAAATCTTAGGAGGAACCATGGAACCGGTTGATCGACGCGCTTTCATCAAGACCCTAGCGGGAACTGCTGCGTTCGCTACTTTGGAGGGAAGCGCGGCTTTGGCACCCAATGCCGGGCCGGTTTTCCTGTCCACCTGGGTCTGGGGCATGGCCGCCAATGAGCGTGCGGCAGAGGTTCTAAAGAGCGGTGGGAGCTTGCTGGACGCCATCGAGAAAGGCATCAATATTCCTGAAAACGATCCCAACGTGATGTCAGTCGGCTATGGCGGGCTCCCCAATGCCGAGGGCGTGGTGGAACTTGACGCGGCGATCATGGACGGCACACGCCATCGTGCCGGCTCCGTATGCAACCTGCACATGATCAAGAATCCCATCTCCGTGGCGCGCCTGGTGATGGAGAAAACCCGCCATACCACGCTCGCCGGTGAAGGAGCTTTTCGATTTGCCGTGAAGATGGGATTTGAGCCCCAAACCCTTCTCACCCCCCAGAGCCTGCAAAAATGGCAGGAGTGGAAAGCCGACCCCCACCACAAAACGTTTTGGCTGTCGCCGGAAAACCACGACACGATCGGCATGGTGGGGATAGATGGGAAAGGCCACGTCGTTGCCGGGTGCTCGACCTCCGGATTGGCGTATAAGATTCCCGGCCGCGTGGGAGATTCGCCCCTTATCGGCTGTGGAGTTTATGCGTACGACAATGTGGGCGCAGCATCTGCCACGGGCGATGGCGACCTGATGACGAATTACTGCACCAGCATTTCAATTGTCCACCTCATGGCGTGCGGAGCGTCACCTCAGGACGCTTGCATGGAATTATTGCGGCATATGGTAAAGACGGACCCGCAGAATAAAGACGGCGGCGTGGGGGTGATTGCCATGAACAGGCGCGGGGAAATTGGCGCCGCGTCCATGAATGACGGCTTTCACCTCAAGTACGCCCTCTGGCGGGACGAGGAGAGCCAGCTTTTGGAATCGGTCAAACTGATTTAGGAAAGGAGGTATTCAGTTCACAGTCGTCAGTTCTCAATTCTCAAATGTTCTCTCACTTGGCTTCCCCCGTCCGCCCCCCTCTCCCCCCTGGAGCGGGCGAATGGTTTTGATTTTGGATTTTCTTCCCTCGCCCCCTTGTGGGCCGCGAGGGTTAATGTCAGCTAGCATCGAGGGTTAATGTCAGTTGATGCGGCACATCGAGGGTTAATGTGAGCGCGCGAG
Source organism: Terriglobia bacterium (assembly GCA_049522495.1). GTDB lineage: Bacteria > Acidobacteriota > Terriglobia > UBA7540 > UBA7540 > Bog-366. The sequence goes on along the minus strand of JBEKNU010000441.1, from coordinate 2,698 downwards.
CCTAGAGACACCTGCACGCCCAGGTAAAAGTAAAAATATATTTGGTTTGTTTTCAATATTTTAGCAGGATAAGCCGCCGCCCGGTGGCTTAAAATTCCAAAACCTGTAGAAATATTCCAGAATTCATATCACTAGACAAATTGTCCCTTTGTCACCAGTCGGAAAATTTTCCAGGCTTCAATTTTGCCCGTGTCACCAGTCCGAGCTATTGAATCCAGAGAACTTAGTTGGCATCGGTCGTCCTCGCAAAATGGTGTCACCAGTCATGTCACTAATAATGCTCGTAAGTTATTGATTCTTCGTTCGCCGCCGCCAGAAATCGCCGCGCCAACTGACATTAACTCTCACTGCGCCAAATTCCTCACGTAATGGAATCAGCAACATAACGAGCCATTCCGACCCCCTCCAAGCCCCTCCAACTGCCCCAGACCCTCACTCCTCATACGGTCTTGACCCCCTCACCCGTCCCACCCCGGCTGGAGAAAGCGCCGGTGGTGGTCCACCCTCTCCCCCACGGGGGCGAGGGCTTGTAAAACTTCCATCCGATGTACTCGTTGGGTCCCCCCCCAAGGGGGCGAGGGTAGTAATTTTGACTCAACGATCACCCTCGCCCCTTAGGGACAATACTGTTCACTTAGGTGTCGTTACGGATTAGAAATTCTGATTGCGGGCAAAGCCCGCCTTGGACTGCGGTAGCAGCAGCTACCGCCTTCCGCCTTCGGTCCATGCGGCAAAGGCGCAAGGAGCGGAAAATGAAGGGCTGTAGCTGCTGCTACCGCCTTCCGCCATCGGTTCATGCGGCAAAGGCGCAAGGAGCGGAAAATGAAAGGCGGTAGCTGCTGCTACCGCAGTCCAAGGCGCTTCGCGCACGCCTTTGTGAAAATAGGTGCTAAGTGAACAGTGTTGGTGCTAAGCGAACAGTGTTGCGGAAGTTTCCTGACAGATCGCACGGCGGAAGTAGATCGTGAGCCACGGTAGTGGCGACGTCAGGATTCCGCCCGGCCCGTCGTGACGATGTCGCCCCGGTCGGGGCTCAAGGAATCACTCCAACTCCCAATCTTCCCACGGCTTGCGCCATGGGCTAAATGACGGCGCCCGCTACGCGGCCTTTCGAGCCCGTCGTGGGCTTAGGCAGAACCCGCGTCAACCTTGGATACTTCCCCGCCGCCGGAAGGCCAGAGCATCCACGCCAGCACAATCCCCGCGAGGAGAGCGAGCGCCACACCGTTCTGCAAGAAATACTTATTGGGTTGCGAAAACAGGTTCATCAGCGCTTTTGCCGCTTGCATACCGAACAGAGCGACGAGGTACGCCAAAATGTTATCGCGAAGGAAGAAGCCCACCACGAGTGGGTAGCAGACCACCGCTTTTGTGGTCCGCGTCTTTTCGGCCCCGTGATGGAGCGATCAAATTCGTGCGCGCGGATCGGCGGGCATTCTCACGCGGTCGACGATCAAACCGCAGCGCTCGGTTGAAGGCTCGCGCCAACAGGGCGAAATCCGGCTCGCTGAATTTCTCCCGCCGCCTGAACAGGCGCACGACGATAAAGAAATATCGATCGGAAAGAAAAGGACGCCGGAGTTTCGACACCGCGATAGCATACGGCACGGTGGGGATAATCGCTACGGAGAAGACGCGGACCGCAAAATCGGCGGTCCGCGCTACCTGCTGGAAGGATTACCGAAAGGTTCCTCCAGCACCGCACGCATCGCCGCGGCAACTTCAGGGGCCACTGGCGTGCTGGCGTTAAAATCGAGGTAGATACGCTTGTTTGTTTCTGGCATGGGATTTGAAACCTCCACAATTGCCGCCTGGAGTTATTCAGACCTTGTCAGCCCGGACGGCCAGGAACGCAGCGCCGACTGATCCGAGATGTGACAAAACGCGGTCCGCTCTCACCATGACCCTGGCGGCAACCTCAATCGGAGGGTAATACACGCAGCCATGAACGGAGTGAACATGCAGACCTGCTTGTTCGATTAGTCGCCGCAAACTGCCCGTCGTCCAGAAGCGCGCCTTGCGCCATGTTGCTGCGCCGAACCAACCGCGGAGTCTCCGGGAGAGTGCCCAAAGACTGTACATGCCAAGCTCACCGATGATTAATCTGCCGCCAGGACGTAAAACCCTCGCTGCCTCTAGCACGGCTCGCAGCGGGTCTTTCACGAAGCAAAGTGCCGTCACGGCGATGACTGCGTCGAAGACCTGTGATTCGAATGGAAGTTGTTCGGCACAGGCTTGACACCACGCGATAGTCCCTGGGCAATCGATTTCTGCTCTGCGGCGCGCGGCTTCAAGCATCGCGGGTGAGGTATCAACACCGATGACTCGCGCGCTTCTCTGACACGCCACAATAGACTGCGCCCCATCTCCGCAACCCACATCGAGCACTCTCCGCCTGTGCAGGTCGCCCGTGAAGCCGAAAATAACGTCCTGTTCCAACCGCTCGGTCAGCGCACCGAGTGCCGAAGCACGCCAACGAGCGTAGTGTTCTGGTTCGATCACACCCGAGCTCCGCACTGAGTGGGCCGAGGATTAACGTCCTCAAGAGACGCATTCTTAAAGGACAACCGGGATGCCGTAGGCTTTGCCGCCGAGCTTGATGGCCAGCCCCAATGCGCCCCGCTTGGTCCCGAACGGTGCCAGCCACCACTTCTCGAAAAGCACCTTGCCTAGGTGCCAGCTTTTTCCAACCTTGTGG
>JBEKNU010000440.1:0-3947 GCA_049522495.1 Terriglobia bacterium | reverse complement strand
ACCACAAGGCGCTGGCCCAGGCGCGCCTGACGGCCCACCAGATTGCCGCCCCTGACATGTTGGCAAGGCCCGATGTTCTGGGTCCGGCTCTGCGCCAATTGCTGCACGACCTGCCGGGCATCATTCAGGCGGATGTTTACGGGCATGACCGCAATCATCATTTGGTCGCCACCACCAATCCGCGAGGCCAGCATCTGGAGCTTGACTACATCCCCAATGTGGAAAGTTACAACGAGTACCTCCGCGCGAATGAAGATCAAGAGAGTATCGAAACCGAGAATCGCAAATCGTGGATCATCAGCACGACCATCAGCGCGCAAGGCGAGCCGATCGGTTGCCTGATTCTCACTGTTTCCCGATCCAGCCTGAATGCCGTCACCTGGGATCTGGTGCGGCGGAACCTCTTGCTGATGATCGCGAGCTTCATCGTGGTGGTACTGGTCATTCATTTCTTTTTCCTGCGCGCGGTGCGGCGGCCGGTAAAAGATCTGATTCGCGTGATGGAATCGGCGGAAAAGGGGCAGCTCAACGTTCGCGCGCGACTGCAAAGCTGGGATGAAATTGGATTGCTTGCCGCCCACCTGAATCGCATGCTGCGGCGCATCGAGAATTTCAGCAACGAACTGGGCCGCAAAGTGGAGGAAGCCACCGGCGAAGTTGCGCACCGAAACGAGGAATTGCGGCGCATCAACGAGGAGCTCTTCGAGACCCAGAAAAACCTGGCGCGCTCGGAGCGCCTGGCCGTGGCGGGACAGCTTGCTGCCAGCCTGGCGCACGAAATCGGCACGCCCCTCAATTCCATTTCCGGGCACGTGCAGTTGCTGGCGCGGCGCAAGAGCAATGATGAGGCCACCACCCGGCGGCTCCTCGTTATCGAAAAGCAGGTGGAAAACATCGTTCGAACCGTGCGGCAATTGCTCTCCTGGACGCGCAAATATGAACTGCGGCTGGAACTGGTGGACCTGGGGCGCGTGCTGGAAGACGCTGTCCTGTTGTCGTCGCCGGTGTTGGAGATGAGAAAAATCCGCGTGCTGACGAACCTGGCCAGAGGCTGCCCGAAGATTTACGGGGATTCCGGCTACCTGCACCAGGTATTCTTGAACTTGATTAATAACAGCACTGATGCCATGCCGCGCGGAGGCCAGCTTCGCCTCGAGTTGCGGGCGCCCGCCCCCGAGGAGCCGCGGGAAGTGGAAGTGGTCGTAGCGGATACGGGCACGGGAATGGCGCGCGAAACTCTGGCGCACATTTTCGATCCCATGTTTACCACCAAGCAAATCGGGACCGGTGCGGGGTTAGGGCTGGCCATTTGTGACCAGATTGTTCGCCAGCACGCCGGGACCATTCACGCGGAAAGCGAGCCCGGCCACGGAACCACTTTTACGATCCGCTTGCCGCTGGATTGCCGCGAGAAAGTGGAAGCGCCAGCGCTAACGGCAGTGACGAGTGACAAGTGAGGAAGGACCAGTGACGAGTGAAGAGTGACGAGTCATGAGTAACAGAAAGACGAAACTCGAAACTCGAAATTCGAAACTTGCCGCGATTTTCGAGTTTCGATCTTCGAATTTCGGTTTTAGCTGGCTCATCACTCATCACTTGACACTCATCACTTCATGACGACCATGGATACGGAAAACCCCGCAAACATTCTGGTGGTGGATGACGACGCGGACACGCGGGAGTTGCTGCGCGAAGTCCTGAGCGAAGAGGGCTATCGCGTCAATACCTCCGGCAGCGGCGAAGAAGCCATGGAAATCGGCAAGGGGGAATTCTTCGACGTCATCATCAGCGACATGCGCCTGGGGACGAGCCTCAATGGCTTGGACGTGCTGCGCGCCTACAAGGCGATTCAGCCGGAGTCGGAAGTCATCCTGATTACGGCCTTTGGCACGATGGAAACCGCCATCGAAGCGGTGAAGGCCGGCGCCTTCGATTACATCTCCAAACCCTTTAAGATTGACGAAGTGCTCTTGCAGGTTCAACGGGCGCTGGGGAACCGCCAACTTTTGCGCGAGAATCGCAGCCTGAAGCGGCAACTGGGAACTCAGGCGCAACTCTCCAGCCTGGTGGGCAACTCCCCTAAGATGCTGGAGATTTACAAGAGAATCGCCATGGTGGCGGACTCCCGTTCCACCGTCCTGATTTGTGGCGCCAGCGGGACAGGGAAAGAATTGGTGGCGAAGGCGATTCACTACAACGGACCGCGCGCCGAGCAGTGCTTCTACGCCGTGAATTGCGGCGCGCTCACCGAAACCCTGCTGGAGACCGAACTCTTCGGGCACGTGCGCGGCGCCTTTACCGGCGCAACGGAAAATAAGCGCGGAATTTTCGAGGAGGCGAGCGGCGGAACGGTTTTCCTGGACGAAGTCAGCGAGATGAGCCCAGCGCTGCAGGTCAAAGTGCTGCGGACGCTGGAAGAGCAGGAAGTGCGGCGCATCGGGAGCAATGAAGTTGTCAAGGTGGATGTGCGCATTATTGCCGCCAGCAATCGCAACCTGGCGGAATGGGTCGAAGAAGGTAAGTTCCGCCAGGACCTTTACTACCGCCTGCGAGTCATCGAGATTGACCTTCCGCCTCTGAGCGAACGCCGGGACGACATCCCCTTGCTCGTCGAACACTTCCTGAAGAAGATGGGCCGCGACCGCGAGCACGCTCTTTCCATCTCGCCGCAGGCGCTCTCCGCATTGATGAATTACTCCTGGCCGGGAAACGTGCGCGAGCTTGAAAACGCGCTCGAATCCGCCGTGGCCCTCAATCGCACGGGCGTGATCGTGCCGGAGGACCTGCCGGACAAGGTGCGCACGGAGACCCGCGAAGTCAAGCGACTGGAGGATTTCTACGCGGAGTTGCCCACCCTGGAAGAGGTGGAGCGGCGCTACCTGGCGCACGTTCTGAAGGTCACCGGAGGGAACAAGGTGAAAACCTCGGAAATCCTGGGCATCGACCGGCGCACGCTTTACCGCAAGGCGGAGAAATATAAGTTGCTGGTGTGAGAATAAGGGTTCGACCCCCGATAACCCCTAGGGGCGGTCCGCGAACCGCCCCTGCCACCTCATCGTTCCTACCTATCGATTTCATCCCGCGGAGGGATGACCGCAGAGGAATCTGCCGAGGTCTTGAAACTTTCGGTCACCGAGGTTCGCCTTCATCTTCGTGTGGCCCAGGCATGGTTGCAGCGTATGCTGGATCAGAAAGCCGCCCCTGACGAAAAACCCTGACCCGGGTTGCAAATTTCTCCCCGTCTTTTCGCCTTACTTAGTAGGGTGCTCATCGGTCCGAAGGAGAGACTGTGTCCGGCAACAACTGGGACCAAATCCAGGAGATTTTCTTTGAGGCTGCCGATCTGCCGATTTCCGAGCGCGATGCGTTCCTGGCGCGCGCCTGTAAGGGGAATGCCGGGTTGCGCTCGGAGGTAGCGTCCCTGCTGCAGGCTGACGCCGCCGGCGGCTCCGCCATCGCTGCGGCCATCGAGTTGGAAGTCAGCGCGCTGCTCCACGACGACGCGCCGCTGGGCGGCACGCGCATGGGACCCTACCGTTTGTTAAAGGAAATCGGGCGTGGCGGCATGGGATCGGTGTACCTGGGTGAGCGCGACGACGAGCACTACCGCAAGCTGGTGGCCATCAAGGTGGTCAAGCGGGGCATGGACAGCACGGAAGTGCTGGCGCGTTTTCGCCACGAGCGCCAGATTCTGGCGGGCCTCGAGCATCCCTACATCGCCCGCCTCATCGATGGCGGTACGACTCCTGATGGCCGTCCGTTTTTTGTTATGGAGTATGTGCAAGGGCAGCCCATTGACGCCTACTGCCGCGAGCAGGGGCTCAATCTGGAATCTCGATTACGGTTGTTCTTGCGAGTCTGCGAGGCCGTTTCGTATGCCCACCGCGCGCTGGTCGTCCATCGCGACCTGAAGCCCGGCAATATTTTTGTGGCGGCAGAGGGAATTC
>JBEKNU010000439.1:0-3957 GCA_049522495.1 Terriglobia bacterium | reverse complement strand
TCGCTCAACTTCCTCGGGGGTCAACACCAACTTTGCACGCCTCGATTTTCCTGCCATGCCACCGAGCATACCAGGAAAGCGGGCCTATGTGAACATCTTTTAACGAAACGATATACTAGTACTAAATCCCTCGCCGGACTGCGCGATTTCACCCCCCGACACCGCTCTCGATATTGTAGCCTAGCACGTTGGCGGCCAGGATCGAGGCGGATGCCGGCGCATTCGCTCAAGGTGGGGACGTTATGCCTGATTCTTCTTTCCGAATTCCTACCGGCAGGAAGGGGTAGCGGGGGATTGCCAATTCCGGGACGCGTCGTAAGGGCGGTTCGCGAACCGCCTACGACGAGGCGGCGGCTTTTCGCCACTGTCGCACATAGTAGCCGCTCAGCGTCTTCGTGGCTGCTTACATCGTATTAGCCATCAAGAAATATAGCACAAACATGAACAGAGAAGTCGCGCCCGTTAAGATCGGAACCCAGCGCCGGACGCACTTCGCCGAAGAAACAGCCGCCACAACAGCGCCTGCCGAAAGCAATAGCCCCAAGCGCTCGACCGTGTAATCGGAATTTGGAATGGGTTTCACGCAGGTAACATACATAAGAGCGCCATTTGCCAGTACGACAGGGGCGGTGGCCATCATCATTGCGATAAGGGCGCGGATGGGGTGGGTTTCTAACCGCCACCTCGAACAAAGCTCCACCCACCCTACGATGACTGCCACCAGCGGTACTCCGAAAAGAACCCAGCCAAAGGACATGGCGAAGGTCATACCACAGGGGTTGATCAGGTTCAATCTTCGGGCTTGAATTTTTTCCTTGACATTGTTATAGTACACTAATACACTCAAGCGCTAGATGAGAGAACAGCGCCCCAATTCGCCAACGCCGTTTCGATTCACACTCGATCTCCAAAGTGGCGTACCGGTCTACCGGCAGATTATCGATCAGGTGCAGGCCGGGGTGGCCACGGGCGCATTGGGGCCTGGACATCAGCTTCCCACCGTTCGCCAAGTGGCGGTAGATCTGGCCATCAATCCCAACACCGTACTGCGCGCCTACCGGGAACTGGAGATTCGTGGCGTGCTGGAAACGCAGCAAGGCACTGGCACATTCATTTCCCATAGGCAGGCGAAGCCCGACAACTTGGAACGCGAGCGGCAGCTTGAACAACTGGTCAGTGAGTTTGTAGCCCGCGCCGGAGCCGGAGGGTTCACCCTTCAGGATGTCGCGGAAGTCTTGTTTGACCGTTACCCCGCCTTGGGGAAGAGGAGATAAGCCATGAACGAGAAACTTCAAAAGGTCAGCAGTGTGGGCATCACGGTCTTTGTGGCGTGTGTGATTGCCGGCGGGATTGGAACGGCGATTTGGGGCCGCCCGTACCCCTGGGTGGCAGGCACTTTGATTGGCGTCTACTTCTTGTTTGCGATCAAGGTGGCTTCGCAATGGGAGAAGGTGGCCTTGCTGCGCTTTGGCCGATACTGCGGCCTGCGCGGACCTGGGATCTTCACAATCATTCCCGTCGTGGACACCCTGAGCCGCTACGTGGATCAACGCGTGCGCGTGACGAAGGTGACGGCGGAAACAGCGCTGACCCGCGACACGGTGCCGGTGAACGTAGACGCCATTGTGTTCTGGGTGGTTTGGAACGCTGAGAAGTCGATCCTGGAGGTGGAGAATTTCATCGACGCCATCACCATGAGCGCCCAGACAGCCTTGCGCGAGTCCATTGGGCGCCACGAACTGGCGCAGATGATTACCGAGCGCGAGATCCTGGGCCACGAGTTGCAGCGAATCCTGGATGAAAAGACCAATCCCTGGGGGATCACCGTGCAGTCGGTGGAAATCCGCGATGTTCACATTCCCCAAGCGCTGGAAGACGCCATGTCGCGGCAGGCCCAGGCCGAGCGCGAGCGCCAGGCCCGCATCATCCTCGGGCAGGCCGAGACAGAGATTGCAACCAAGTTCGAGATGGCCTCCAAAGTCTACATCGACAATCCTGTGGCTCTGCACCTGCGCGCCATGAACATGCTGTATGAGGCAATCAAGGAACGGGGCTCGATGGTGATCGTGCCCTCCTCCGTGGTCGAAACCATGGGGCTGGGCGGGACCATGGGCATCGCAGCCTTGGGCAAAGGACAGTAACAAAGCTCCTAGGAGGCGTTATGAAAGTACTTACTGGATTGCTGCTCGCGTCCACGCTCATGGCGGTCCCGGCCGCCGCCTCTGATTCCCCAATCGCTGGCACGTGGCGAGGTAGGGTACACGATCTGCCGGCGGTCGTTCTTACGGTGAAGGACGATGGCGGGAAGTTGAGCGGGACCATCCTTTTCTACTTCCTGCACCGAAACACGGAGCACGACCCGTGGCAGGTGGACACGAAGGGCTCGATTCCGTTGCCACTGATCGACCCAAAATTCGATGGGAAGACAATCTCCTTCCAAGTAAGCCATAAAGAGGCCCATCCCCCTCGGACTCTCAATGACCCGCCTTCATCCTTCCAGATGCGGCTCACGGGAAGGGGCGAGGCGGAGTTACGGAATCTGAGCGAGAACCAAGGCCCTGGTCTGAAAATGGTTCGCGACGGCATGTAATGCCCCAGGGCTGGTTTACTTTGTCTGTTCTACGAAGCCATCAAGGAAAGAGGGGCCATGGTGGTCATCCCCGCGTCGGTGGTCGAAACCATGGCCATGAAAGGAGAAAAAGGTATGAGTAGGATTGCAACAAATACTTGGGGAAGTCCCTGGCGCCGCGTCTGGAGCGTCACGGTCGTGGTGTTTGTAACCATGCTGTTTGCTGCCCCTCGGTGCACGTCCCAGGAGCTGCAAAAGGGGGTCAGCGTCGAGTTGGCGGTCACCCGTAGCGCGGTAGCCATGCCCGATGCGGACAATGAAGGGGCCTTAATCATAGCGGTCACCCACAGCGGCAGCGTGTACTTCGGAATCGATCCCATCACTCCCGCTGCCCTGGCGAAAAAGCTGGGTCCGTCCCACCGGGCAGAGGAAAAGCTCTACCTAAAGGCCGACGCTCGTACTCCGTATTCCAACGTCGCGGAGGTTCTCGCCGCTGTGCGCAACGCAGGCGTCACACCGCTAAACCTGCTGACTGGCCAACATGAGACGCCGGAACCCGGGGAACTCGTGCCCCCGAAAGGTCTGGAAGTGGTGTTGGTTCCTCCAGTGCCCCCGCTCGCGGTATCAACCGTCGTGCAAATGCTCAACTCGGGTGAGCGACAGCCTCTGCTGAAGATCAACAACGAAGATGTTCCCTGGACGAATCTCGAAAGCCGGCTGAGGCAACTCCAGCAGAACCATAGTTTGAAACATGTTCTCTTGAACGCCGATGGGGTATTGCCATACGGGGATGTGGTGCATGTCATCGACGTGTGCAGGTTGACGGGAACCAATGTCCTTCTGGTCACACCGGCGAAGTAGGGCGGACGCCGCACTTGCGGCCGCCGGCTTGTGCCCTCTGGAAGGCGTTTTCGCGATCGTCTTGGAAGCAAGTCGCAGGCCGTACGAGTACCGGCCCGCCCTGCACCCTCGTAGAAGGAGACCGTCGTGGCCAAGGGTCGTGGGTTCGGAGCCAGTCTGCTCGTTTTACTTCTCTGGCTGGCGTCGGCGCTGGGCCAAGAGCCCGCCGTCTGGCGCGACCCTTCCCCGCACCGCGTGCAGTTCGTTCCGGTGGAAGAGGGCGTCCGGTTGGAGGTGCTCGATTGGGGCGGGTCCGGGCGGCCGGTGGTCCTGCTAACCGGGTCCGGAAACACCGCGCATGTTTACGACGATTTCGCCCGCAAATTAAAGGGCTGCTGCCACGTTTATGGTATTACGCGACGCGGGTTCGGCGCCTCCAGCCACCCCGATTCGGGTTACAGCGATCAGCGTTTGGCGGACGACGTCCTTCAGGTCCTGGGCTCGCTCAAGATTGTTGCGCCGGTTTTGGTAGGTCACTCCATGGCTGG
>JBEKNU010000438.1:0-4039 GCA_049522495.1 Terriglobia bacterium | reverse complement strand
AAGCCGATGCGATCAAAAAGGAAATGCGCCAACGTGTCATAACAGACTCAGTGTAAACGACGCGGGGCCATGCGCGGGCGGCGTTATACTGCGAGAGAAGGAGAACTCCGATGTCCAGGTCTTTTTTTGCCCTTTTGCTGGTTCCCGCGGGGCTGTTCGCGCAGGATCTTAAGCTCGTGGCCCTGCCGGCGCCGCAGACCAGCGGAGGCAAGCCGCTGATGCAGGCCCTGAAGGAACGGCATTCGACGCGCGAATTCAGCACGGAAAAGCTCTCGCCGCAGGTGCTCTCGAACTTGCTGTGGGCTGGCTGGGGGATCAACCGCGAGGATGGCCGCCGCACCGCGCCCTCATCGTCGAACCGGCAGGAAATCGAAATCTACGCGGTGATGGCGGATGGCGCCTACGTCTACGACGCCAAGGGTAACGCCCTCAAGCCGGTGGCCAGCGGCGATTTGCGGAAGCTCACGGGGACCGTGGCATTTGTTGGAGAAGCGCCGCTAAACCTGGTTTACGTGGGCGACTTCGCCAAGATGGGAAATGGGGACGAGAACTCCAAAGCCGCCACGGCCAACGCCGATGCCGGGTTTATCGCTCAAAACGTGTACCTGTTCTGCGCCTCCGAAGGCCTCGGCGCGGTAGTGCGCGGGTCGGTGCCCAAGGCCGAGCTGAGCAAGGCCCTGAACCTGCGGCCCGACCAGCGGATTGCGTTCGCGCAGACGGTGGGGCACATCAAGAAGTGAAGCTGTGGGGCAGCTTGGCAAGCTGCGGCCGATTGGCAATCGGCCCAAGCCAAGCGTCGCAAAATGCCGGCGCCTACCAGTTCGTATATGACCCGTCCGGACGCCACATACCACCGAGATTCCCGGGTTGAGTCACTTCCGTGATCGGAGTTGCCTCTTTGGGATCGAATTCGACACCCAAACCCGGCCGCTCGTTCACATAGACCTTGCCTTGACGGAAGTCATAACATTGAGGCAGGTAAGGCCGCGTGCCCGCACCGCCAACCTGCAAGAGGAAGGGCACATTTGTAGCGGCGGCGACGTGCACCTCCGCGGCGGTGGAAATCGGTCCCGTGCCTTCTGGGATCAATCCCGCAAAGTGCGTCTCGCACATGGCGGCAATCTTCATGTACTCAGTGATGCCGCCAAGGTTCGGGAGCCTCACGCGCGCGTAATCGATCAACTGCTCCTCGATCAATTCCCTGAGCTCAACCTTGCCGGCATTACCTGTCGCGAGTGGCACCTTGACCCTTTCTCGTATGGTTCGATACAGGGGAAGGGCCTCGTTCCGAGTTAGGTCCTCGCAGAAATAGGGCCGCAGAGGTTCGAGCATATTGGCGAGCGTGACGGCGTCGGGCATGTCCAGCTTGGCGTGGAAATCGCAAATGAAGTCGCCGTCTTCGCCCACACCCTCACGAACCTCCTGGCAACGCTTGAAGGTGGCCAGCACCGCCTGGTGCGGGTTCCAGTTCTTGGCCCCGCGTGAACTCGTTCCCGTGTCGGAAAGCCCCGGGCCGATTACCTCGGTCCGGAAGGCCTTGAAGCCGGCTTCCATCGATGCGCGGGCCGCTTCTTTGATTGAGGTCTTTCCCTGGCCTCCGCCGCCGTAGCACTCGCACAATTCGCGTGTCGGACCCCCCAGGAGTGCGTAAATCGGCACGCCCAGGGCTTTTCCCTTAATGTCCCACAAGGCGATATCCAGACCGCCCAGTGCATGCAGCTTCTCGAGGCCACTGGGGTAGAAGGCCCCGCGAAACATGTTTTGCCAGAGAGTGTCAATCCTGCCCGGGTCTTGGCCGATGAGCGCGGAGGCACAGTGTTCCAGTGTGTCCTTCGTTCCGCCTTCGCCGATTCCCGTAATACCGGCATCGGTGTCGATACAGATGACGTTGGCGCTTGAGGTGAGACTCCCAAACCCGGCACGCGTTTCCTTGCCAGGAGAATAGTAGCGGACACGGGTAATTTTCATCTTTGGCAGGGCCGCGTGGGCCAACCTTCCGCCGAAAGCGACGCCTCCGGCGCCCGCCAATAGTGTGTGCAGAAACGTTCTTCGCTGCATGATCGGCTTCCTTCTGCCAGTACTTCCGTTTTGGGTTCCTGGCCTCCACGGACTGTATATTGGCCACAATTCTCTTTTTGGACTTGTAGCCGCCACCAGCGTACCGCAAATCAGTTTGTCTTGGAGCCGCTGAGGCATCAGCGCCTTTCCCCCCCGTTCCTCGCAGACGGTGTTGGGGCCCTGGGTTTTTCGGGGAAAGGAATGGCGTCCCTAATCACTGCGAGTTGGAACCAACTGGTAGAGTGGCTGAAGCGGATCGAAACCCTGCGCGAATGGGTCCAGGGCACCCCGTAATACTGGCTAATGCTATGAAACGACGAGGCGCCCTATATCCCAACGTTGTGTTGAACCGGGTATTGCACCGGATCTGTGCGCACGGTGCAGCTCTCCACGAGCCTCCAGGCTGTGAGCTGCTTTCCGATATCGCCACATACCGGGCCGGCATGCTCCCCTTGACGCAATACATCTGTCGCTAGGGGCCCCCACAATGTAGGCGGGGCCAGGAGGAGGAAAGCAACTTACGTCCAACCACCCCGTCGGCTCGGCGACTCCAGCCACATCGCAAACGAGGTATGCTATTCAGTGCGCGATGACGAAACTGGCGATTCCGAAAGGCTCTTCACGCCCATCAGACCCACAACATGAGAGCTTTCGATGGTCGCCCCAGACGTGGATTTCGTTATCGTCTGCGATGGTTGCGCTGTGCGCTTTGTTTTTCACGGTTCAACAGGGATGTCTCCAAAGGGAATACTGGAGGCTTACTGCTCAACCGCGTATGATGATCGGTTTCTACTACAACAACGAAGGCGCTGGGTTCATGTTCGGGGGCGATGGGGTAGGAAACGCGGTTCTCAAGACGTTCGAGGTTCTTGTGGATGGAAAGCCTCAATCGGACTGGTTGGAAATGTGCCGGGCATTGGGGATTGCGGGCACGCTGGGTGCTGAGTTCACTGTCCCCCAGCCGGAAATCGTCTTTGAACCCCATTCCCTGAAGAAAACGTTCTGGATACCCCCCGGGCCGAATGCGGAAGAACTGAAACTCAAGGTTGATCGAATTGTGGTTCGAGCTTGCTATTGTTCCATATACCCCGAATGCTGGCAGATCGACTTCCGCGAGATCGGGCCTAAGCGCGTTAGTTCGTGCCCAAAAACAGAAATGCCTTTCACTGCACCACCGACCCAGGTGAGAGTGTTCTAACCAACCGGACCAGGCGACCGTATCGAGGATTGTGACTCTTGCGTTCTACGAAACTCCGAAGCTCGCGTAGCTGATTCTCGTGGTCCTGGCGTTGGGGGGGGAAACGGGACAGACGCATTATCGTGGATGAAATGGCGTCCCCAGGGGGATTCGAACCCCCGTTACCGCCGTGAAAGGGCGATGTCCTAGGCCGGGCTAGACGATAGGGACTTGGTGGCCGGATGAAAGGTGGACAATCCCACTGTAGCGTTCCAGCAACCTCAGCGTCAACTTCGCGCCAGCGCTCGCGGAGCCCGCTCTTCACCGTCCGGCGTTGCCTTCTGGCGTTCACGGCTCCAGAGCGCAAAGCTGGCCGGCTGCCTGCGACATGGCGTGAGCGGCAGTTCCCTTGGGGATCAGGCACAACTTGACCAGCAGAACCTCCTCATCCCAGGGGAACTTCACCACGATCCATTCCGTGCGGCCGGCGCTCTTGATCTTGAAGTTTCTGCCGAAAATCACCGTCGGAATGCTCAGGCCGAGGGGGCCAAGATGCTGCTCGAGGTCGGTCTTGACGCCGCCGACGATCATGCTGGTCAGTTCGGCCACGGCGTCCAGAACTTCTTCGTCCACCGCCGCGGTTTCCGTCAACAGCATCCGGGAATGGATTCGGCAGGCCAGAACCGGCGAGCAGGTCAGGCTTCCGGTTCCGGTCCACGCCCACCCCGCCACGCCGACAAAGGAGAGCAGCCCATCGTTGGCCTGCAGCATGCCGTGTTCAATGGTAACCTCGCCGCCGTGGAG
>JBEKNU010000437.1:0-4074 GCA_049522495.1 Terriglobia bacterium | reverse complement strand
ACTGCATGATTTTGAAATTCACCCCACAGGGAAAATTCCTGATGCAGATCGGAAAAGCCGGCCAGACCAAGGGCAGCAACGACGTGGAGAACCTGAAGGGACCGGCGAAGATGTGGTTCGACCAGGCGGCGCAGGAAATCTACGTGGCCGACGGCTACGGCAACCGCCGCGTCATCGTGTTCGACTATGAGACCGGCCAATACAAACGCCATTGGGGCGCCTACGGCCATACGCCCAGCGACGCGGGGTATGGGACCTACACTGCCCCCACGGAGGGCGACCCGCAGTTTCGCAATCCCGTCCACTGCGCCGTGCTTTCGAACGACCACCTGCTATACGTGTGCGACCGCATCAACAACCGCATCCAGATCTTCAATCCGCAGGGGGTCTTCCAGAAGGAGTACTATTACTACACCCGCACGCGCGGCGACGGCTCGGTGTGGGATATCGCTTTCTCGCGAGACCCGAAGCAGCGATTCCTGTATGTCGCCGACGGCGCAAACGAGAAAATCCACATTCTCGACCGCCAGACGATGCAGGTGCTAACCAGCTTCGGCGACGGCGGCCGACAGCCGGGAGAATTCTACGCCGTGCACAGCATCGCCACCGATTCCAAAGGCAACATCTTTACCACGGAGACCTACCGCGGGCAGCGCGTGCAGAAGTTTATTTTCAAGGGGCTTGCTCTGGTCACGACTGTCGACCAAGGCGTGGTGTGGCCGCAGACTGCCAAGAGCAAGTAGCCACGGCCAGTGATTTTCTGACCGTCTTTTCTCATGCGCGGTACCCCAAGGGCAAGTACACGTAGCGGGTAGCAGAGTTGGGCTCGCTCTGCGCCAGTCGGCCTGATTGAGACTGAATCGCAGAGCTCGGCTTGCTCTGCGCCAGCCGACCGCTGACGAGTCAGCGGTAGAAAAAGCGGGAGCAAGCTCCCGCACTCCGAAATTGTGGTGAGAAGTTCGGAAGTTCGCCCCAATCCTTTTGCCCTTCGCGTTACAATGCCCCTATGCAGGTAAACTTTGCATTTGGCCGAAGCGGTTTGACCCTTGAATTGCCGGAGGGTTTCGAATACCGCGTGCTGGAGGCGCGGTCGGCCGTGCCGCTCGATGACCCGGCAACTGCCATCGAGCAGGCGCTCGATGCGCCCATCGGTTGCCCACCGCTCGCGGAGATGGCCCGCGGCAAGCGCTCCGCGGCCATCTCGGTTTGCGACATCACGCGGCCGGCGCCCAACCGGGAAGTGCTCCCTCCGGTGCTGGCGCGATTGGAGGCGGCGGGCATTCCGCGCCGGGACATTACGATCCTGATCGCCACGGGACTTCACCGGCCCGCGACCGAACCGGAGATTCGCGAAATCTGCGGGGAAGGGACGGCGACCCGCTATCGCGTGCTCAATCACCACGCGCGCGAGCTTTCCGAGCATCGCGCCCTGGGAAAGACTGCGGCCGGCACGCCGGTTTATATTGACGACCGCCTGGTTTCCGCCGATCTGCACATCACTTTGGGATTTATTGAGCCGCACTTGATGCTGGGCTATTCCGGCGGGCGCAAGCTCATCGCTCCCGGCCTCGCCGCGCAGGAGACCATCAAGGTCCTGCACAGTTCTCCCTTCATGCGCGATCCGCGCGCGGTGGAGGGCTCGATTGAAGACAACCCACTGCACCGGGAACTCCTGGAAATCGCGAGCCTGGCGCGCCACGATTTTCTGGTGGATGTGGCGCTCGGCCGCGGCACGCCCCGCCGCCCCATTGCCGCGGTTTTTGCCGGCGACCCCGTGGCCGCGCACCGGCAAGGCGTGGAGTTTGTCTCGCGCGTCATGCTGGAAACGCTCGACCATCCTGTCGATGCGGTAATAACGACCGCGGCTGGCTACCCCCTCGACCTGACCTTCTACCAGGCCGTGAAGGGCATTACCGCAGCCTCACACATCGTGAAACCCGGCGGGAAAATCCTGCTGCTCGCCGCCTGCGAGGAAGGCGTGGGCGGGCCGGAGTTTGCTCGCATGCTTGCCGAAGGTCAGCCCGATCACCTGTTTATGAAGAAAATTGAAGGTGTGCCGGTGACCGTGGACCAATGGCAGCTCGAAAAGCTTGCCCTGGTTACGACGCGGGCGGAAGTTTTGTATTACGTGCCGGGCCTGCCGCGGGAATTTCACTCTGCCCTTTGGGGAAAGGCTTACGCCAGCGCGGAGGAAGCTGTCCGCGCATTCGTGGGGAAATTGGAAAGAAACGCGCAAGTCGCCGTTATTCCGGAAGGCCCCTACGTCCTGGCGCGATGTGCGGCTTTGGAAAATGCAATTCGGTGAGGAGAACCACTATCCGGGATTTCTCACCAGCGCGAGCGGCCGGCGGGCGCAGAGCGAGCCCAGCTCTCCGACTCACGTTTCGGGCCATGCCCGTCGATATTTTGCGGAAGGGCAGCCGTCAGTCCTCAGTTCGGATTGCGCAGAGCGCAGCTCTGCGTTTCCTGTCGCAGAGCTGCGCTCTGCGCAATCCGGAGAGGGTAGCGCGGACCCCCGCTTTTGGGGTCCGCGGTTCTTCCTGCGCAAAAGCCGAAAATCTCCAAAACCGACGCCCGCCCTCGGGATCGGGAGCGTGAGTCTGGGTAAGTACCGCAGACCTCAAAGGCGGAGGTCTGCGCTACGAATGCTGCTTGGGGGGTGGCTTTCCCAAGTCCTCCAGATTGCCGGAACATTCAGCAGCAAGTTCAATGCGCCTCCCGCCACCACTCCCGCTGCCGCCGCGCTCAGAATCTTTCCGCCCTCCGCCATTCCCACGAGGGTGACCAGAAAATTGAGGACCGCGCCGGAAAGGCAAATCCACTCATACCGCGCCAATCTGCCCCATACGCCCGGGCCAAACCGGGACGCCTCGGCTGACCGAAAGGTGAAGGCTTCACTGCAAACGAAGTTGCTCAGCAACGCGGCCTCAATGGCCACCGGCAATGCCGCAGCGGGCGGCCAAGCCCCTTTCGTCACCAGCGCGGCGAACAGAGCGATGTCAATCAAGGCGCCGGTGAGCGCCACCACGCTGTAGCGGATCCATCCCAACAATTGGCCCGTCCCCACGGCCAGCCGCCCCAGGTGCTGGAGATATTCCACGTATTGGCGCATCCCCAGCTTGGAAGCGCCGCGTTCACGTTCCTGAAAAACGTAAGGGACCTCCACCAACTTCTTATAATTCCCTTTGGCAATAACCTCCAAGAGAATCTTGTAACCCAGGGGGTTTAGTTCAGCGCCTTGCAGGGCGGAAGCTCGAACCATGAATATTCCGGACATGGGGTCGCCGACCACCGCCAGCTTGAGCGGCAGCACGGTGGCCGCCATGTGCGTCGCGGTGCGCGAAATCAAGCGGCGCATCCACGTCCAATCGGAGGTGCCGCCGCCGGGCACATAACGGCTGCCGATCGCGAGGTCTGCCCCCTGACGCATCGCCCCGGCGAGCGCCGCGAGCGTCTCCGGAGGGTGCTGTAAATCCGCGTCCATTACCCCCCAGACATCACCCCGCGCCGTCGCCCATCCATCTAGGACCGCCGTGGCCAGCCCCAGCCGCCCCGGACGACGCAGGACTCGCACCGGGATTTCGCCGGCGAGAGACTCCACGAGTTCCGCGGTTCCATCGGCGCTCGCGTCATCCACCACCACGAGCTCGAAATCCTCGCCCACGCTGCGCAGCGCCGCCGCCCCGCGCCGAAGAGTCTCCGCGACGACCGCCGCCTCGTTGTACGTAGGAATGATGACCGAAATCATAAGAAGGTGTCAGGTGCCCGGTTCCGGAAACCGTGAGAGGGAAGTTATAAAGGGTAAAGGATAAAGGGTAAAGGATAAAATATGAAGCCTTCTAACCTTTACACTTTACCCTTTGCATTTAGCCATTACCCAGCCCCTGGGCCTGACATCCATAGAGGCTAAGATAATGGTTAGAGGCGCCCGAAAGCCCGCGAAGCGGGCGTTGTCATTTCACTGCTGTCCAAGATAATCGCTAGCCCTGTACGTCGCCATTGCAGGGAAAGGCTTTAGGACAGGGAGAGTCGAGGGTTGGGGAGGAGGTCGGGGTTTCATAAGTTGGTTCGCCT
>JBEKNU010000436.1:0-4126 GCA_049522495.1 Terriglobia bacterium | reverse complement strand
TGCTCGTCGATGCGCTGCAAGCACCCCTTCAAAAAATCAATCTCCAGCGCCTGCTGGCCAATCTTGCGCTCCAGTTGCGCGACCTGGCCCTCCTCCCAGCGCCGTTTCCCCAGGCCCGGAAATACATTGCCGGGCCCCTGGCGAACCTCCCGCCGCCAGCGATGCAGCACGCTGGGGTTCACTTCAAATGCTCGTGCCACCTCCGCCAGCGACGCCCCCATCTCCAACCGCTGGATCGCTGCCAGCTTGAACTCCTTCGTAAACTGCCTTCGAGACAAACCCATGACCCAATCCTCCCTTCAATGGCATTTTTATACCATTCGCTGAATTTTGAGTCTTAACTGTTTGTCTCAAAAATGGGGACAAGTCCACTCCTTCCCGACCCTGCAATGTCTAATTCCGGAAACTTAAGCCACAATTGGGTCTCGACGCGATCATATTTCGTACCGAAGATAAGCTTATAGTGAGCGACAAGGAATTTCTCCAGCTCCGCCTCCGAAGTTCTTTTCTCGATTAGACGCTCAAATTCTGCTAAAGCTTGCTCGTCGCGCCGGCGGGGGAGACTAAAAACGGGCTCAAAGGGCTGTAGTGTATTTCTTAATGCGCCTCCCGCAAGGTTCCGCTCGGCAACAATCCTTTCGACCCTTATTTCCGGGCCCGTCAGGGCGATACCTATTCCGTCGTAGCTTTCGGTAATGAATTTGCTGATCGCCTTGTCGGTCCCGGCAGGGTCCAGTTCGACAAACGAGTCATAGCTACCGACGAATACACGTGGCTTCTTGAGGCCAACTTTTCTCGCGATTTCTTCGTACGCAGGGATGATTTGCTGCTCGTATTTATGTTTCTCGATGCCGCCCAGATTCGTGACAAAAGCCAGTGATTGCAGCCGACTCGCCGTTCGGAGGCTGGGTGCAACCATTCCCCAATAGCCAATTTGACCTTTATACAGGTCGCGAATCATCGTCGCTCGCCCAATGAGTTGAGGATCGGTGACCATAACTCCGCCTGGGTCGTTTAGCAGCTCGAGGGGAGAATAGTGTAGGAGGAAGACGGAATGCAGAGAGCCCCCGTATGAGTCCAGGATCGGTTGATAGTAGGCGCCTCCTCCCGCCTCTGTCAGCTCGTTAAATGGTTCACTTCGTTTCGCGGAGCCAAATAATTGAACTACAAACGCCTCAAAAGCATGGCGGCCGAAATGAGATAGAAGCCTCTTCAGTACGCTGCTTTCCATGATGCCTACAATCCGATAGCTGGGATCAACGCCGGCATCTCATCCCACGTCCGCCCTTCGAGTTCTCGTCCGGCTTTCTTTTTTCTGGTCCCGCCCCACTGCTTGAAGAAAAACGGCACGCGCACATCGAGGCACTGGTCGCGAATCTCGGTTACCCAAGCCGGGTCCATTGGGCGGGCGCCGGGCCCGGACTCCCCGCCCACGATGACCCAATCGATCCCCTCGAGATTCAGGTCAGGCAATGGCCCCAGCAGCGGTTCGAGGGACAGGAATTTGACCATGGCGCCGGTTTGGCGAAGGTGGTCGATGCGCGGAGTGTATCTGAGGGTCTCCACGCTGACGCCCATCCAGATGTGCGGCGCCCACGGCAGCATCGGTGAGAGTTCCAGCAATCGGTCCGACCGCTTGGTGAGGACCTGGAACTTATGCCAGTCGGCGCGGCGCATCACACCGAAGGTCTTGGCGATAAATTCCACCGGCACGTCTTTGTGGAACAAATCGCTCATGGAGTTCACGAAGATGGTCTGCGGCTTCTTCCATTTCAGCGGCAGTTCCAGGGCGTTCTCGTGGAGCGCCAGTTCGAAGCCGTCGGCGTAGTTCGGCTGGCCCATGGCTTTGAGCCGCAGGGCCATCCGCTCGGCGTAGCAATGCTTACACCCCGGACTGATCTTGGTGCAGCCCGTGAGCGGATTCCACGTGGATTCCGTCCATTCAATCGACGAGTTGCTGGCCATTGCTGCTCCATCCTTCAACTTGGAAATACGAGATTTGTGGCTGGCGGCAAAGTTCGCTTCGTGCTTCCGGGTTGCATCCGGCGTGCTTCGCCGGGCGGGTCCGTCGCCACTCGAAACTCTGATTCTAGCCGCAACACCGCGTCACGATAATTCGAATCGGTGTATTGGGTCTCGAGTGCTTCTTCGTCCAGCAATTTTTCGAAAGTTAGTGTTCGGCCGGCGAACACCTCCAACAGTCTTTCACATAGTTGGTCCAGCGGAGAGAATAGCAACGGTGTGGTTTCGGCAGCTTTAGGGTCGAAGTCCCATGACCCGATGCCATCGATAACTTCTGAACTGCAAGCGCTCATGATGCGTTTCATTATCCCAGCACCTTTCGAGTGCTTGGAAGCAAATATCAGGTGATGACTGGTACCGCCGCCTTCGCGGCTTCTGAACGCAAAAACCACGGGTATTCCGTTTACGTTTTGAATCGCGGCCCGAATCGCGTTGAGCACCGCTGCCTCTCGTGCCCGCGGCCTCAGTGCAGCGATCTCCTGTCGTAGTGCCCGGGCGCGGCCAGCTTCAAAAAATTCGTCAATCGATTCGTCCATAACTGGATAACTAAGTTTCATGTTGATGCGCCGATAGTTGAAGAAAAACAAGCAATCGTTACCGAACCCTCTCAGGGCATTACATATCAACTCAAGCGATAAGCCCCTGTACCCGCACGGATCGGCAAAGACAAGTGTCGGAATTGTGAACCGATGCGAGGCGAGCGATTTATCCACAATTTTCTTAGTAAACGCTGGCCGATACCTCAGAGTGTTGATACCGGGTAGCGACAGAACATTGCTCTTTAGTTGCCTCGCATAGGCTTCGTCGCCCTCGTTAAACCACAAGCGGACCCATTTTCTTAGTCGCTCATCCTGTATCACACGTTCCGTAACAAGCAGCGGAATCGATCTCTCGCCACTTTTATACTTGCCGGGCCCGGCGAACAAATCCGCATATCCGACCGTTCGATCTCTCGCCAGCACGTTTGCCCAAGAGAGAAAATAATCCACCACCACTCGCTGTTTGACCCGAGAGGACTCAGTAGGATGATCGAAAAACCGCTCCTCGACCCCGAGGTCGCTGTGCTTTGTCATAAAACCGAGCGCCCGATTTAAACCCCTGGGTACGCTGGTCGATCCATATCTTTTCCGGAAAATACGGGCTCCCAAACCCTGTGCCGCGCAGGCCGCAGAGCGTTCAACGACATGCACGAATTGGCCTCAGACCGGCGCGGCCAATAAAAACGAAGCATACAATATTCGCCTTTTATTCGCTACCATAAATTCGTTCCCCGCGTCCGCGCCAGAGCGCCGGCAGAGGGCGAGTGACCCGGTGAACGCTTCCGGCGCAAATATTTTGTGTACTTTACCATAGGGTCTCCACGACTGAAAGGCAGCGGCGCTTTCAAATTTCTGATCGACCGGCACTCGACGCGGCACCGAAGGAATCCGATTCACCTGGACGTTAAACGCCCAAACCACCCTTGTGTCCCGTTTCCCCGACGATCTGGACGTTTTGTCATCCTCGTCGGCAGGCTCGTGACGCCCTTTCCTACCGGCAGGAAATTGGCAGCGGGAATTGTAAAATTTCTTCCTACCCGTAGGAAATTCCGCAAGAATCTTCTTGACAACATAGCTTGCCTATGCGCTAGTCTGAGGGGGAGGTGTCTGGTGTCTGGTGTCAGGTGCCAGGAAAGGCCAAAAGTCGAAAAACGAAACTCGAAAATGGAAACTGGAAATTCGGGGCGCAAGAGAGGTTCGGGTGTCAGGTGTCAGGTGCCAGGAATGCGTGCTGGGTAAATTCCCAGGCTGCCATCGCCCAAGATCAAGAACCCAGCCTCCATAACCCAGGCCCCAAAACCCTGAACCCTGCCCCTTATGCCACGATGTGCATGAAAAACAATGACTTGGGCGAAATTTGAGGATTTCTTGTGAAATC
The DNA here is from genome assembly GCA_049522495.1 of Terriglobia bacterium. Taxonomy (GTDB): domain Bacteria; phylum Acidobacteriota; class Terriglobia; order UBA7540; family UBA7540; genus Bog-366. The sequence continues at coordinate 187 of JBEKNU010000436.1, read as the reverse complement.
ATATCTTATTCAATGCAAAGCATTTACAGGGCATGGCGAGTCCGAGGGCGGAAAAAAGGGGGAATTAAAAAGGTTCCTCAGCAGAATCTGTGGGTAGACTGTGGTTCAGGTAGAGCTCCAAGAGTATGGTAGAGAGCGACTTCAGCGGCGCGGAAGGTACGAAAGCCATAGGCTTTTCGCAGCGTCA
>JBEKNU010000435.1:0-4206 GCA_049522495.1 Terriglobia bacterium | reverse complement strand
TCCTGCCTCCCCCTGTGCTCGGGATTTGTGTTGGTCCACATATCCCTTAACAGGTTCGGGGCAGGATGCGCTACCCCTTTCGATCTATCGCGCCTTACCCACGAATTCCACGGAGGAACCAAGAAAAAGGGGTGAAAATCGAGGCATGAGGTGCGCCAAGCTATTAAAAACAAATAGAGAAAAAATGTCTGCTTTTCGCCTCTCCATCATGTTTGTGAAAATAAAGGAGTTAAGTCATTCTCTCCATGATGTTTATGAAAAAAAAAGAGAAAGGCGTTGGGCGCGAGGTCAATAAGGTTGGGACGCCGCAACTGTAGCCTACTAATTATCACGGGCATTACTCTGGTGCGTGATGGCCAGGACCCCGATGGATCGGGGCAGGTCGGCCTTGCCCAGGGGGAGGAGGCGAAAAAGAGATGTTAGGTTCGCGCGAACGGGTAAGCCTGATTCTAAGTCACAAGGAAGCCGACCGGGTCCCTTTGGATCTGGGCGGAAGCGGCACCACGGGGATGCACGTGGACAGCGTCTACCTGCTGCGCCAAGCCCTGCGTCTCGATCCGCCCGGTGCACCGGTTAAGGTCATCGATCCATTCCAAATGCTGGGCGAAATAGCTCCCGACTTGGTGGCGGCGCTTGATGCGGATGTGCTCCCGCTGGCCAAGCAGGTGACGGAGTTCGGGTTCAGGCTCGAAGGGTGGAAACCCTGGACAACGTTCGCCGGTACCCCCGTGCTGGTGCCGGAGGGCTTTAACACCGAGCCTGATGCCAACGGGGATATTCTCCTTTACCCCCAAGGTGACCGCAGCGTGGCGGCTAGTGGGCGGATGCCCAAGGACGGGTTTTATTTCGACCCCATCACTCGTCTCACCACGGTGGATGACGCCACCTTGAGGGTGGAAGACAATCTGGAGGAGTTCGGACCCATCCCGGAGCGGGATCTTACCTACCTGCACGAGCAGGCGGACCGACTCTATACCACAACCGATAAAGCCATCCTACTGAGTCCTGGCGGAACGTCGTTCGGAAGTTTTTCCGCCACTACCGCCCCCTCGCTGAAGTGCCCCAAGGGGATTCGCAGCGTGGAAGAATGGCAAATGAGCACCATCACTCGCCGGGATCACCTGATTAAGATTTTTGAACGGCAATGTGAGATCGGCCTGGCGAATTTCCAGAAGATTGCCGATGCGGTGGGAAGCCGGGTGACGGCGGTGATAACCAGTTACACCGACTTTGGCGCTCAGAACGGCCCCTTCATCTCTCCCCAAACTTACCGGGCCTTGTACAAACCCTTCAACAAGGCGGTGAATGATTGGGTGCATAAGCACACGACCTGGAAGACCTTTACCCATTGCTGTGGTTCGGTCCGCGCCCTGCTCCCGGATTTTGTGGAGGCGGGTTTCGATATTTTAAATCCCGTTCAGACTTCCGCTGCCCACATGGACCCCTTGGAACTGAAGAAAACCTTTGGGGACGTGTTCACCTTCTGGGGCGGGGGGATTGACACCCAACGCACGCTGCCTTTCGGTACGCCGGAGCAAGTTCGCGAAGAGGTTCGGCAACGGATCAAAGTGTTCGGAACGGGGGGCGGTTTCGTTTTCAATCCGGTTCACAATGTGCAGTCGCGCGCGCCGGTTGAAAACATCCTGGCGATGTACGAGACCGTGCGGGAGTTCAGGAATTATCCGCTCCTGTAAACGTAGTGGGCGGAGCCATGCTTGATCGACGAAGATTTGCGGGATTGCGCAGAGCGCAGCTCTGCGATTCGCGTCCATCTGGCGCGCTAAGACGCAGAGCTGCGCTCTGCGCAAGCCGGTCTGTATTGATCGAAGGAGATGGTGCTGACGACAATGTTTAATCGGCGAAGATTTGTTCGCACGCTCGGGGCGTCCACAGTTTTGCCGGCGCTGTCGCACGCGCTGGGGGGAGTCGCTTCTGCGCCCTCGGAATCCCATGCCGGAACAAGACCACGGGTTGACTTGAATGGCCAGTGGGAGCGGCGGGTCGACGGCAAGTTGTATGACCTTGTCCAAGTGCCTTCGTCACTGCACCCGTCGGGATACTATCAGCTCCGCCGCGAGTTTCTCCTTCCCGAGCTTTCCCCGCACCAGCGCGCCGTGCTGCACTTCGATGCCATTACTTACTTTGGGCGGGTGTCGGTGAATGGCACGGAGCTTGGAACAATGGGCCCCTACGTACCCTACGAATTCGATTGCACTCGCCAATCCCGGGAGAGCACCAATGAGATCCAGGTATCCATCGCGGACCTTATCCCAGACCCAAACGGGGCCGGTAAGGACGAGTTGGCGCTCGGCGTCAACCCGGGTTGGGAGGCTTACGGAGGAATCATTCGGGACGTCTACCTGGAGGTGCGCCCCGCCGCATTCATTGACAACGTCCGGTTCGGCTACAAACTGAACGCCGATTACACCCAAGCCGCCTGCCACGCGCAAGTGATGGTGTCTTCCCTCACAGAAACTTCCGGAAACATCGAACTCGTGCTGCTGCGGGCCGGGTCGGAAGTGGCTCGGGCGCAGAAGCAAACTTCCCTGGCTTCCGGCGCGAGTGAAGTGGAAGTGGAGTTTGGTGTCAACGCCCCCGCGTTGTGGTCGCCCGAGGAACCGAACCTTTACCAGTTCCGAGCGCGCCTCGAAAGCGATCATGGAGAGGATACCTGGAGCTGCCGCACCGGGTTCCGGGAAGTCGTCACCCAGGGTCCCGACTTCCTGCTGAATGGCCGGCGGCTGATCCTGAAGGGGGTCGCCCGGCACGATATGTGGAAGGAGCAAGGCTTCACGCTTTCGCGCCGCCAGATGGAACAAGACATGCGGATGATCAAGGCGATGGGAGCCAATTTTATCCGGCAAGTCCACTACCCGCATCACCGTTACCTTGTCGACCTCGCCGACGAATACGGACTGCTGATCAGCGAAGAGCCCGGTTACTGGAACATGGACTTCCGCACCATGTCCCGCACCATGATCGAGTTGGGGTACCGGATCATGGAGCGCGTGATTCGGCGCGACTGGAATTCTCCCTCGGTTTTTGCCTGGCTGCTTTCCAATGAATGCACCCTTACAGCCGAAACGCTGCGCGAAGGCAAGGAGATTTGCAACCGGCTCGACCCGATTGGGCGACTGGTCTCCGTGGCTAATAGCATGCCGAAGGAGAAGGCCAATCCCATTTTGGAGCAATCCGGGATGGACTTCTTTGACCAGCATCCCTACACGTACGATGTTGACGATTTTGATAAAGAGGCGGCGTTTGATGGACCCAGCCGGCCGCTCACTTTTACGGAATGGGGCGGCAAAGCGATCGGCCAGTCACAGATCGTCATGCAAAACAGTGTCGACCGCCTCCTCGATTTGATCGAAACGCATCGGCTGGCCGGCCACGTTTTCTGGAGTTGGCAGGACATGCGCCAATACAGCCGTATCGACGCGGAGATGCGTGACGGCGTCCTGGAATCGGGCGTGGTCACGGAAGGCCGCGAGCCCCGGCAGATTCCTTACCTGGAACTCTCGCGGCTGTTTGCAGGGAGACGGCATGAAAGCGAACCGGCGGCCACTCGCCCCGAGGTGTTGCCCCTGAAGTGGTCACCTTGGACGCGCAAGAGCAAGTTCAGCGCGGTCGATCTCCAGGCGCTCGTGGAGAGACCGGAGGGCGTCAGGGCGTGGGCGGATTTTGAAGATCGTATGGCCAAATTCTGGTCGATCGCCCCCATGGCAAGGGACCAGTGGAAGCGAACCGGCAGCAAATTCCTGCTGTGGCAAGGGTCCGAGGTGGAAATCGTCGGGGTCACGTTCCGCGTGCCGGTGGTAAACGGTTACGTCCGCCCCATGGTGGTCACTCCGGGGGTTCCGGAAGTCGATATTCCCATTGGCCTGGAGGGTTTGCGAATACACGTCTTGGGCCAAGTCACCCTGCCGGCGGGTTTTCCAGTTGTGGGCAACGAGGGAGATACCATCGCGGTTTATACCCTTCGTTATGCGTCGGGCAAGAGCCGTGAAGTTCCGTTGCGGAACGGCTACGAGGTGGCGCAGTCAAACCTCATTTCCGTTGCCACCCGGATTGATCCCCAAGCCACGGGGGCGCAACGCGCCCTGGTGTTTGCCAAAGACCTTGCCCGTGAGCACTACCAAGTGTTGCTGTATTCGCTCCCTCTCGAGGGCGGGAAGCTTGCGAGCCTCCGCTGCCAACTGAGCGATC
>JBEKNU010000434.1:0-4278 GCA_049522495.1 Terriglobia bacterium | reverse complement strand
GCATGCCGGGGCGAGTTAACATTATCCAGGCTTCTTTAGTGGACACCTGGGCGGCCACGGTCGCCGGCGCCTTCGCGCTGGCGGAGATTTCCATCTACACCACCGAAGCCTGGCGCTTGTTCCTCGATCGTCTGGCGCCCCGCGGTCTGTTGAGCTTCACACGCTGGTATGACGAGCAGTACCCTGCGGAGACCTACCGCGCGGTTTCATTGGCGAGCACGGCCTTGACCCAAATCGGCGTGGAGAATCCGCGGGGCCACATCATGGTCGTCAAGTGCGCCTATTTGCAGAGGGCTGCGGACGGTCCCGGTGGGGTTGCGACCATTCTGGTCAGCAAGGAACCGTTTTCATCCGACGATCTTGAGCTGCTCCAGAAACTGAGGCAGCAAATGAGATTTGAAATTCTGTTAAGCCCCACGCAAGCGGCCGACGCGACTTATGCCCGGCTGGCCTCCGGAAAGGACTTGGAGGAGTTTGTAAAAACCTTGCCGGGGAGAATTGAGGCCCCCACCGATGACAGCCCGTTCTTCCTGTGCGATTTTGATGTTCGGGACGTGTTTCGCTCACTGCTGGGGCGGCATGTGCCCAGGGTCCGCCGCACGGCGTTTGAAGGGACCTTGGGCGCGATGTTCGTTGCCATAACCCTGCTGAGGGTTCTTTGCTTCGCCGTCCCCTGGTTTTTGACGGGCAAGAACACCTGGGTGGCTGGGGCCGCGCCGATGTTTTTATTCTTCGCGGCCATTGGACTCGGTTTCATGCTGGTGGAAGTGTCGCAATTGCAGAGGCTCATGATCTTTCTGGGCCATCCCACCTACTCGCTTTCCACCGTGCTCTTCACGCTGCTGCTTTCCAGCGGCTTAGGTAGTTGCTCCACAGGGTTTTGGCATCGGGCTGATTCGAGACTCTGGCCAATCGCCCGCCTGGTGGGGTTGCTTGTTGCGCTCGTACTTTTCGGGCTTCTCGCGCCCCGTGCGGTCGCCTCGTTTGCGTCGGCCAGCACACCCGTGCGGATTGGGGTGGCCGCGGGCATCCTGTTTCCTCTCGGATTTTTCATGGGGATGGCATTTCCCTTGGGAATGAAAGCCGCCTCCGCCCGCTTCGATGCGCTCACACCGTGGCTTTGGGGCCTGAACGGGGCGACCTCCGTGTGGGCTTCCGTCGTCGCCTTCCTGATTGTGTTGGGATCGGGAGTAGCCGCGGCATTTTGGGCAGGCTTCGCTTGCTACACGGTGGCTCTTGCCAGCTATCTCTGGACAGTTCGCGGGAAGAGCATGGCGCAATCCTGATTCCGCGTAATTAGTGATCTAGTGGTGGCTCTCAAACTTCGAAAGCAGATTGGTTAGTCTCCTTCATCCGGTTTGTTTCCCCAGATAACGGTCCCGCCCTTGGACCAGCGCGGCGATTTTGCGGTCGGCAACGGAGCGCTTGAGCATCCAAAACCCGCAGTCGGGGTGGACCCATCCCACGCGGCCGGGGCCCAGGACGTTCTCCGCGGTTTCGATGCGGCGAGCGATCTCGTCGGCGGTTTCGACGGGATTGATTTTGACGTCCACGACGCCGATCCCCATCTTGATGCGGGGGTCGACATCCTTGAGCGCGTGCAAGTCGTCCGCGGGGCGGTGTGCGAGCTCGAGGACCAAATGGTCTGCGTGCAGCGCGTTGAAGAACTCGATGAGGGAAGCCCAGTGGCCCTTGCGGATGGTCTGTCCGCCGTAGTTGCCGAAGCAAAGGTGCACGGCGCGCTGGCCCTTGAAGCGGTCGAGAATGATGTTGATGGCTTGGGCGGCCAAAGCGCTGTCCTGGGGAAATTCCACCAGGCTGGCTTCATCCACCTGAAGGCAGGAGCAAGGAAGACCCTCCACCTGCTCCGCTAGCACCCGGGCAATCGCCAGGGTCAAGGCCGGGAAATCGTGATAGTGCTCGTCCAACACCAGCCGGGCAAGCATGTACGGGCTGGTGACGGTAAACTTGAAAGACCCGCCCGCCACCTCCGCAGCGGTGGCACAGTCCGCCAGAAGATTGAGGGCGCCGCCGCCCAGTTCGCCCGTGACTTTGGCGGCGGGCTGGTTGCGGAAGCCCACCCCCTGCATCCGAAAGTAGGCGTCGCAATCGGCGCGGCCCAAGTGCGCCTGCATGCCTGCCATGGGCCGCACGAAATATTCGATCATGCCGTTGGTGTCCGGGTGATTGATGTCGAAGCGGTAGAGTTCGCCGTCGGTGGGCAGGTCGATGCCCGCCTGGCGCTGAATGTCAAAGACCACGCGGGTGGCATCGAGGCGCGCCTGCCGGCTGGGCGCGGCGCTCAGCCAGTCCGGTACCGGGTAGGATCCTACGGTCGTTGTTTGAATGCTGGCGATTTGGTTGTTCATAGGGAAGACATCATACTACCACATGCCCTTTTCTCTGTGCTGGCTTGCGCAGAGCGCAGCTCTGCGACTCGCGTCCATCTGCCGCGCTAAAACGCAGAGCTGCGCTCTGCGCAAACCAGTCAGCAACTCCCCCCAGGGCTTGGCTTGGTTGCGGCAAGAGGGCTTGCTGTGTTCTCCGTGCCCATTGTGGCAGGCGTCTTGCATGCGCTACGCCGTGGCAATCTGCGCGGCTTCCTCCAAGCCCATTTCTTGAATGGAGATTTCCCGCATCTTGAATTTCTGCGTCTTGCCGTTGATGGTGGTGGGGAAGGCATCGACGAACTTGACGAACCGGGGAATTTTGAAGTGGGCGATGCGGCCTTTGCAGAACTCTCGAATGGCCTCCGTGCTGGAGGTGGCGCCGGGCTTGAGCTTGATCCAGGCCATCACCTGCTCGCCGTATTTGCGGTCGGGGATGCCGATCACCTGGACCTCGCTGATGGCGGGGTGAGTATAGAGAAACTCTTCGATGTCGCGCGCATAGATGTTCTCACCGCCGCGGATAATCAGGTCCTTGGAGCGGCCGGTGATCTTGCAATAGTCGTTGTCGTTCATGGTCGCCAGATCGCCGGAATGCAGCCAGCCGTCGGCGCCGAGGGTTTGGCGCGTGGCCTCGGGATTCTGATAATAGCCCTTCATCACGGCGTAACCGCGCGCGCACAGCTCGCCGGGAGTTCCGCGCGGAACGATGCGGCCGGTGCGCGGGTCGATGATTTTGATTTCCGTATGCGCCATGGGCTTGCCGACGGTGGTGACGCGCAGCTCCAGCGGGTCGTCGGGAGTGGTCTGAGTAATGCCCGGGGAGGTTTCGGTGAGGCCGTAGACAATGGTCAGCTCCGCGCAATGCATTTCGCGTACCACGCGGCGCATGACGTCGATGGGGCAAGGTGAGCCCGCCATGATGCCCGTGCGCAACGAGGTGAGGTCGAACTCGCGGAAGCGTGAGTGCTCCAGTTCGGCAATGAACATGGTGGGCACTCCGTGCACAGCCGTGCAACGCTCTTCGGCGATGGCCTGGAGTGTGGCAAGCGCGTCAAAATAATGCGCCGGAATCACCATGGCCGCGCCGTGCGCTACGCACACCATGTTGCCCAGCACCATGCCGAAGCAATGGTAGAAGGGCACGGGGATGCACAGCTTGTCCTGGCAAGTGAAGCGCATGCCTTGGCCGATCAGCAGGCCGTTGTTCACGATGTTGTGATGGCTCAGCAGGGCGCCCTTGGGCTGGCCGGTGGTGCCCGAGGTGTATTGAATGTTGATGGGGTCGTCAAATTCCAGCGTGGCGGCGCGGGCGGGCAAGGCGTCGTCGGGGACGCTCTCACCCATTTCCAGCAGGTCGTTCCAGGGGATCATGCTGGAGGGCGCAGAGTCGCCGATGTAAATCAGGTTGCGAAGCTGCGGAAGCTTGGGTGAGTGCAGCTCCCCGGGAACGCTGCGCACGGCCTCAGGGCAAATTTCAAAAAGGATGGCGCGGTAGTCGCTCTTGCGGAAGCCCTTCGTCATGAGCAGCGTCGAGCATCCCGATTGCTGCAAGGCGTGCTCAAACTCCACCGAGCCATAAGCGGGGTTGAGATTGACCAGGATGGCGCCGATTTTGGCGACGGCGAATTGCGTAATCACCCACTCGGCGTAGTTGGTGGACCAGATGCCCACGCGCTCGCCCTTTTGGATGCCCAAACACAGAAGTCCCCTCGCAGCGCGCTCGACCTCCCGCTGGAATTCGTGATACATATAGCGCTTATTCTGGTGGCGAACGATTAACGCGGGGCGCTCAGGGAAGCGGGCAGCGGTGCGATCCAGCAACTCGCCCACGGTGAGGCCCGATAGCGGCGAAGCCCCAAGACCGTGGCTGTAACTCAGGTTTCCCACC
>JBEKNU010000433.1:0-4336 GCA_049522495.1 Terriglobia bacterium | reverse complement strand
GTGGCTGTGAACTGCTGCGTGTTGCCGACCGGAATCGAAGGATTCGCCGGCGTCACCGCAATCGACATCAGCACCGGCGGCGTTACCGTCAGCGTAGTCGAGCCGGTGATACTGCTCATCGTCGCACTGATAGTTGAGGTGCCCGTGGTCACACCCGTGGCCAGACCTCCCGAGGTGATCGTCGCCACCCCCGGAGCCGATGAACTCCAGGTTGCCGTGCTGGTGAGATTCTGAGTGCTCCCGTCGCTATTCGTTCCCGTAGCCGTAAACTGCTGCGTGTTGCCAACCGCAATCGAAGGATTCTCGGGCGTCACGGCAATCGACATCAACACCGGCGCCGTCACCGCCAGCGTGGCCGTGCCCTGCACCGCACCCGCGGCAGCCGTAATCGTGGTGCTCCCTACGATCAGCCCGCTCGCCAGTCCTCCCGCATTGATCGTCGCCACGCCCTGAGCCGATGAACTCCAGGTCACTGAGGAAGTCAAATCCTGGGTGCTGCCGTCGCTGTAGGTGCCGGTGGCATGGAACTGCACCGACAACCCGGCCGGAACCGTGCCGTTTGCGGGCGTGACCGCAATGGATACCAGCGCCGAGGGACTCGCTGTCACCGTCGCCGAACCGCACACGGCGCCCGCGCAGGCGCTCACCGTTGCTGAACCCTGCGCCGCGGCATAGGCCGCCCCAAGGTTACTGGCATCGTCGCTGACGCTGATCACCGCAGGGCTGGATGAACTCCAGGTCACCTGGGCAAGTTGTTCCGTGCTGCCGCCGCTGAACGTGCCGGTAGCGATCAGCCGCTGCGTGGCGTGCACAGGGACCGTCGGGCTGCTCGGGCTCAGCGATATCGAGAGGAGGTTCGGCGGCGTCAACGCGGCCGTTTCGTACAGCTCCGCGCTGGCTAAGGGACTGCCGTTGGACCCGCCTGCAATCAGTACCATGCCGTTGTTGAGCAGGGTCGCCGTGTCGGCGTAGCGCGCCTTGTTCATGCTGCCCGTGAGGGTGAAGGTCCCGGAGCTGGGATTATATATCTCGGCAACAGTTAAGTATAAGGAATTACTGGAGTCGTCGTAGCCGCCTGCAATGAGTACCATCCCATTGTTCAGCAGCGTCGCCGTGTGGAGGTAGCGCGCGGTGTTCAGGCTGCCGGTGGGGGTGAAATTGCCGGTGGCGGGATTGTAGAGCTCCGCGCTGGCGAGCGTGTTGCCGCTGTTACCAAAGCCGCCGGCGATCAACACCATGCCGTTGTTCAGCAGCGTAGCCGTGTCATAGGTGCGCGCGGTGTTCAGGCTGCCGGTGGGTGTGAAAGCCCCGGTGGCAGGATGGTAGAGCTCCGCACTGGATAAGTAACCTGCGGAGCCGGTGCCGCCCGCCATGAGCACCATGCCGTTGTTCAAGAGCGTCGCCGTCTGATGGTAGTGCGCGGCGGGAAGACTGCCGGTCTAAGCAAAGCCCGCGGTGGCCGTGAGCGTGGCCGAGCCGCTAAGCGGGCTCGTCGGCGGGCTGCTGATTATCGGGGTGCCCGGTGTGACGCCCGTCGCCAGACCTGCCGGGGTCGCCGTCACCAAGGTGGCGGTGATCGTCGCGCTGCCCAGGGAGACGCCGGTCGCCAGCCCCGCTGCGTTGATCGTCGCCACGCCCGGCGCCGATGAACTCCAAAGGACCGACGCCGTCAGATTTTCGGTGCTGCCGCTCCTAAATTGACCCGTGGCGGTATATTGCTGCGGTTGACCCAAAGGGATCGAGGGATTTGCCGGGGTCACGGCAATGGAAACAAGTCCATTGGCGTTGCCGGCGCCGTGCAGGGCGAGCACGATGGGGCTGCCGGAGGCACCGTAGGGAAGGGTGAGGGTGCCCGTGCGGGATCCAACCACCGTAGGCGTAAACGCTACTCCGACGGAGCAACTCCCTCCTGGGCCCACGCTCGAGCCACAGGTGTTGCTGGCCACCGCGAAATCGCCCGTGGCCACAGCCGGCGAAACGGAGAGGGGCGTGCTCAGATGATTCGTCAGCGTGACGGTTTGCGCGGCGCTCGCCGTGCCTACGGTGCCGCTGGCGAATGTCAGGCTCGCAGAGGAAACAGTGACGGGCGAGGAGAGCGTTCCCACTGGGCGGACGATCGGGAGGTTATTTCCGGCATTACCGCTGGGCCGCGGCGGCCGGCCACGCGCGAAGTCTTCGGTGGGCGCCATGCCCGAAGGGGTGGGTGCTCCGCCTTCGTCGTTGGTGAGCGTGGCCGACGCGGTCGCGCTGGGGTTGCCCGCGGCCACGGTGCCGAAATTCAATGTGCTGGGAGTGAGGTCCACCGTCGCCACACCCATTCCCGTCAAGGAGACGGTCCGAGGACTTGTGCGCGCGTCGTCCGTAACCGTGAGCGTGGCCGTTCGCTTCCCCAGCGCTGAGGGGGTAAACGTCACGGTGATGCGGCAAATCTCTCCGGGGCCGAGCGTGCTCGGGCTGACTGGACAGTTCCCGCCCGCAACGTAATCGGCCGGAGCGGTTCCTCCGCTGATGGCGATGTTGCTGATGCTCAGGGGTACAGCCTGGGTATTCTTGAGCGTTGCACTCATCGCCGCGCTCGATTGGTTTAAGAGTTGGTTGCCGAAAGATAACGTCGAGGGAGTCAACGGGGTCTGGGCAAATGCCGACGATCCGAGGACGAGGAGAGAGCAAGAGGACAGTCCTGCCCAAGAAGTGATTTGTTCCATACTTCGCGATCCTTGAACTGGAACTGTGGAAATGACTGGTAGGTCGAGAACAGGCAGGTGCGTTCATCTTCACGATCTCCTCGCGAGTCCCTCCGGGTTCGGCCGCACGCTTTGCAGGCGTGCGATTTGCTTTGACATCAATGCTCCCGCCCAGACGAGATCAGCCTGAGGCGGGACACTCGTCCCTCGTGTAAGTAACAGGGGGCACGACCTTATGATTGAGGTGCCGGGCTGCTCAAGAAGTTATGAATGCGATCAGTTGTAATTGCAGAAAATTCGCCCGTAACAACCAATTCTCCATACGGTCTATATGCTCGTCAAGATCTTTTGGTTACAAAATCTTTCTGCATTTGATACACGTCAAAATTAGCCGAATATTATGACGATACGCGGGAAGAATTCGGACATTTAGTCATATAAATCCCTTGCTGGCGACTGGGAATTGCCGCTTCAGGTTTTTGGCTGACAGGTAGGATGGTAAATTGTTGATATACAGGTACTGTTGCCCGCTCACCCTGCGGATTCACGCCGACAAGGAGAGCCAGCAAAGAGGTTAATCAAGATGCAGATACCTCGGATGTTTAGTATTGCCTAAAATAGAAACAGGGGGCATAGCCTTTGTCAAGCTGTGGGAGTTCGCCGAATACCCTAAGGCGCGGCCTTACGACGCCCACTCCTGCCAGGTGACGTAGGAACCCACTGCTTAATTCGGCTATCAAATAGTCCGGGGTCCCCAGCGAAGCAAGTCTCTAAATCCCGCAGGTCGGCCAAGGCGGCATTGGGATCGTCCGAACCTTCTTCGCGTTGACTTGGGATGTCGCACGTCCTATGATGCACATAACGGAAGGAGATTCACCGATGCAGATTACCATCAATGCTAGGGAGACCCAGGGAGTCGTGATCCTGGAATTAAATGGCAGAATCCAGTTGGGCGAAGAAGTCGACAGTGTGCGGAAGATGATCCACGACCTTGTCGATCAGGGACACAAGCAGGTTTCACTGAACCTCGAGCAGGTGGTGCGAATCGACAGCACCGGGATCGGCATGCTGGTGGAGGCCGTCATCTACACGGTGAAACAAGGCGGGCAGTTGACCCTCTTCAAGGTTCCGCGTCTGGTCCATAACATCTTGGTCACACATCGTCTGTTACAGGCTTTCGATATTTACGCTTCTGAAGAGGAGGCCATCGCCGCCTATGCGAAAGCCGCCCCATAGCCCGGAATCCAACCTTGAAATTTGCTCTGACCGAAAGAGTCCGCTAATTCTTCGTAACAAAGAATACTTGAATCGCCAAGAAAGAATACCCGTAGGCACCCTCGAGAACCCTAAGCCCACCTTCAAACAGGGCCTTGGACCTTTTTCCCGCACTTTTCATCAATCACTGCTATTCTATTAGTTTGAACCCTTCGATTCGCAACATTGCCATCATCGCCCATGTGGACCACGGCAAGACCACGCTGGTAGACGCCATGCTCCGCCAGAGCGGCATTTTCCGGCAGGGTGAAGTCATGGTGGAGCGGGTTATGGACTCCAATGAACTTGAGCGCGAGCGCGGCATCACCATCCTGGCCAAAAACACCGCCATCACCTATCACGGCACGCGCATCAACATTGTGGACACGCCCGGCCAC
>JBEKNU010000432.1:0-4352 GCA_049522495.1 Terriglobia bacterium | reverse complement strand
GCTCAACCTTCGCCCAAAACTCATCAGAGACTTCCCAAGATTTTATCTGTGGCATCTTGGGCCACTATTTTGCCTTAAACCCTCCTTGAGTTCAATACTTATTTACGGATAAGCTCTTAGTCGGACCTTGGGCGATCAGGCTCAAGGGCGCTCCGCAAATCCGGGGCCTCGCCAGGCAGGCGCGCGGCACACCGCCGCCTTCGTTTGAGGTGGCATCAGTCAAGTTGAATAAATCACGGACACCATTCCCAGGCGTTCACCTTTTTAACGACAGGTTCAATGCGACAAGTCCAGCGCTAGGTCTGATCATTTGGGCGTACGGCCGCAGTGGGCGTCCACTGAGCCGTGACCAGGTTTCAGAAGGTCCGGACTGGATAAAATCTGACCTGTACGAGATCGACGCGAAGGTGGATGACTCCTTGGTCGAAGGTGAATGGAAAAAACTTTCGTTCGACCAGAGGCATGATCAAGTCATGCTGATGCTTCAGACCTTGCTCGCTGATCGGTTCAAGCTGAAGGTAAGGCACGAGACGAAGGATCTTCCTGTTTATGCGCTGGTGGTGGCCAAGAATGGTCCGAAGTTCAAAGAAGACAACTCCCACCCCGAGATTGATGCAATAAGTGGGCGTGGTCGAGGGAAGTTCGAGTTGGTATCCGGCGAATTGAGTTTGCTCGCCTCCATTCTTTCCTTTCAGCCGGAGTTAGGAGGCCGAGCGGTGCTGGACAAAACCGGACTTCAGGGCCACTACAGCTTCACGATCCAGTGGACGCCGGAAAGCCTGGCGGCAAGTGGCGGCCCATCGGGCGATAGCGCATCCTCCTCCGAGCCCTCCGGCCCCTCGCTCTTCACCTCCCTCCAGGAACAACTTGGGCTGAAGTTGGTGCTGACCAAGGCCCCGATGGATGTCATCGTCATCGATCATGTCGAAAGGCCGTCGGAGAATTAGGCCGGTTCTCGAGATGCTCTGCGCCTTAGCGCCTTGGCGTGATGGTGTTTTGCCTTTAAGCGGCACCGAAAACATTCTCACGCCAACCTGGAAAGTCATGGTTGATTTGTTTCTTCGCTCGGCTATGATGCGGGTATGACGCCGAGTTGGCAATCGCGCGCCGTCTGCTTTGCCGCGAGGCTAATCCTAAAGCATCGAGTGTGGGGCTCCCCCGCCACCGCCGTGCGCTGGGTGCGGCGAGTCCTGAAGGCGCAGTGGCCCTGGTCGGCATGGCTGGCGCTCCGGGTGACCGTTCAGAGCGTGCAAGAGGGGGCGGTTTGCGGCGAGTGGCTGGTCCCCCGCGCGGTTCGCTCTCCCGGCGTAGTGCTATACCTGCATGGCGGCGGCTACATATCGGGCTCGGCGGCGCTTTTGCGGGGGCTCTCGGTTCGCCTCTGCCGGCTGTTGGGGGCGCGCGTTTTCTCGCTGGACTACCGCCTCGCTCCGGAGCACCCCTTCCCGGCGGCGATTGAGGATGCCGCGGCAGGCTACCGATGGCTGCTGAAGAATGGTGTGTGTCCGCATGAGATTGTGGTGGCGGGTGAGTCGGCGGGTGGAGGTTTGGCCTTCGCCCTGCTTCTCGCCTTGCAACGCGACGGGACGCCGTTCCCCGCCGGCGTGCTGGCCATGTCGCCGTGGACTGACATGGAGGGGACCGGAGAGTCGGTCGTCAAGAACCAAGCGACGTGCGTGATGTACGCGCAGAACCTCCCGGTGCTTGCCGCGTTGTACCTGGGCGGCCAGCCGGCCCGAGCGCCCCTGGCATCGCCGATTTACGCAGATCTGACGGGCTTTCCGCCGATTCTGCTGCAAGTGAGCGGCAGTGAATTGCTGCTCGACGACGCGCGCCGCATGCACCAGAACGCCCAGGCCGCCGGCGTACCCAGCCGTCTCTCCATCTATGCGGGCCAACCCCACGGCTGGCATATCCTCTACGGAATCCTGCCTGAAGCCACCGCGGCGTGTCGCGAGGCCGCCGAATTCGTGCAACAATGTTGGAGGGAACCCCTGCCTCCGGTTTCGATGCCGCAGCAGGGAGTGGCGGCAAACGTTCAAGAGCGGTGACCGCGACCAGATCGACCAGTAACTTCAAGGGAGTCGGTGTGACAGCCGTAGCACGGCCATCCTGGCCGTGCCGGTCACGGGCAGGGATGCCCGTGCTAAGTCGGGCGCAAGCGGGGCTACAACTGCGCATCACTGATTTTCACACGAGCTTTCAAGGGAAACGGAGTGACGCATGAGAAGCGCTTCGGCAACGAACTCCATGAAACTGCCGCTTTGGATAACGGCGGTAATAGTGGGGATTGCGATACCCATGAGCTTTGCCGTGTTGAACGCGCGGCGGCTCGCGGCCCAGGCGCCCCCGGCGCAAGCTCACTTCGCGTTTCCGGATACGCCTGCCGCCAGGCAACTCCAGGCATGGCTGGCGGCGTTCAACAGCGGCGATCGAGCCACCATTCAGGCCTTCGTGAATAAAGTCATGCCCCCGGGCACGTCCGCAGACTTCATCGAGCAGACCATTCAGATGCGGAATGAGTTTGGCGGTTTCGATTTCCAGAAGGTGGAGGAGTCGACGGATGTCCGGCTCGCCGCACTCGCGCAAGCGCGTGTCGGCGGGCAGAGCGTTCGGATCATCGTAGAAGTGGAGGAGGCGGAGCCGCACCGCATCGCCTCGATCTTGCTCGAGCCGGCTTCGCAGCCCAGCAACAACGCGCCTCCGCGGGAAATGACGGAAGCCGAAACTGCGGCAGGCCGGTCGCAACCCTCCTTTCGCCAGTTCTCCGCCTGGCTCGCCGTCTTCAACACCGGGGATCAGGCTCAGTACCGGCAGTTTCTGGCAAACAACTTCCCCTCGCGAGTATCCGATCTGGATCAGGATATGAACTTCCGCTCCCGCACGGGCGGATTTGAGTTCCGAAAGCTGGAGCAGGGCTCCGCCACCCGGGTCAGCGGGTTGGTCCAGGAGCGCGATTCGGATCAATTCGCCCGCTTCACCCTGGAGGTGGAAGCCGCCGAGCCACACCATATCGTCGCATTGGGCCTTCAGGCCATCCGCCGCCCGGCCGCATTTCCCATTCCGCGGCTCACCGAAAGCGAAGCCATCGCGGCCGTCAAGGCGCTGGTGGAAAAGAATGCCGCCGCGGACCGGTTTGCCGGCACGGTACTCCTGGCCAAAAACGGCGAGGTGCTTTTCAGCGGCGCCTATGGATTGGCGGACCGCGAAAAGAAAATCACCAACACGCTCGATACGCGCTTTCGCATCGGGTCGATGAATAAAATGTTTACCGCGGTTTCGGTTCTGCAACTCGTCGAAGCCGGCAGGATCAATCTCACCGATCCCCTCGGGAAGTACGTTACCGATTATCCCAATCAGGACATCGCCACCAAGGTGACGATCCATCAGTTGCTGACCCACACCGGAGGTACGGGTGATATCTTTGGCCCGGAATTTAACGCGCATCGCCGCGAGCTCCGCACGCTTAATGATTATGTCGCGCTGTATGGCAAGCGCGCCCCGCAGTTTGAGCCGGGGAGCCGCTGGAGATATAGCAATTACGGCATGGTGCTGCTGGGAGTTGTGATCGAGCGCGTGACCGGCCAGAGTTACTATGATTACGTGCAAAATCACGTTTACAAACCCGCCGGGATGACCTTGAGCGGATCCCTGTCTGAAGATGAAGTGGTTCCCGGCCGTTCCATCGGATACATGCGATCACGTGGAAACAGTGAGTGGGCCCCCAACACTGATACGCTGCCCTATCGCGGAACCTCGGCCGGTGGCGGCTATTCAACGGTGGGGGATCTCCTCCGGTTTGCCTACGCCCTGTTGAGCCACAAATTGCTGAACGTCGCCTCCACGGAGTTACTCATTACCGGGAAAGTGGAGGGAGGAGGAGGCGGGCGATATGCGTATGGGTTTGAAGATGATCGGGACAAGGACGGAAACGGCTGGGTGGGCCACAGTGGCGGCGCCCCGGGCATGAACGGCGATTTGCGGATCTACCACAAGTCCGGCTATGTCGTGGCGGTGCTGGCAAACCTTGATCCGCCGGCAGCGCAACAGATCTCGGAATTTCTCGACTCCCGGCTGCCCTGGTGAAAAAGCCGGTAGCCCAGTGGCGATGGCACATCGTCAATCTGAATGGGTACGCCGTCGCCTGGCCCAAAGCAAACTGAACCGTTATCCCGGCCCTTGACATCGCCCCCTTTGCCTCGGATACTAACGCCCTTTGAGCATGGGCTCATCGACTTGCGGGACAAGGAGCCCGGTTTTCTCTTAATGTCCTTTTTCTGGGATGACGCTCTCCGGCGGCGGGAGGCGTCATGAGGGGCGCATGAGCATTGAGCAGCAAGAGGTGGGAAACC
>JBEKNU010000431.1:0-4416 GCA_049522495.1 Terriglobia bacterium | reverse complement strand
GCGCTCCAGCGGATTGGTGATGTCGATTTCGATGTCCTGCGGAGGCATGCCGGAATAAAACGTGGCCACTACCACTTCCGGTATGTTGATCGACGGGAACAGATCCACCGGCATGCGCACCACACTTGTTACGCCAATCACCAGCAATGCCAGGCAACAAACGATGATGAAATACGGATTGCGGATTGAAAATCGCGGCATATGTCTCCACCTTCAGGCGTTCATGCAGATCTGTGCCTTCTATTTTTCCTGGCCCGATCCCTGGTATTGCATCATGTGGATGGGCTGCGGGCGCACTTCCTGGCCTGGTTTAAGGCCGCTGCGATCGCTTACGATTACCGATTCGCCTTCCCTGAGGCCCGAGACAACTTCCGCGTCGATGGAGGTTTGCAGGCCCATGGATATCGCCCGATCCTCCACCTTGCCGCTGGGAGTTACGACATAAACCGTGGTTTGATCGCCCTCATGGCTGACCGCCTCCAGAGGCACCGCCAGCACGTTGTCTTTCGCTTCCAGGGTCAGCGTGGTCTCTGCATACATTCCCGGCATCAAAAGCCGCCCGGGGTTGGAAACGTCAACCTCGGTGTGCATGGTGCGCGTGTCCTGCTGTACGTCCACGGAAAAGCGGGCCACTTTGCCGGGGAAAGACCGGTTTAGAGCCGGCACTTGGACATCGACGGGATCGCCGACCCGAATGTAGCGCACCGAGGACTCGGGAACCGGGATCACCAAACGAAACAAGTCATCCTGCGATAACCGGACGAGGGGCATGGCTTGAGTGCTGGAACTCGTGCCTGCCTGCATCAAGGTTCCCTGGTTGGCATACCTCTGGGTAACTACACCGGCGAACGGCGCCGTAATGCGCGCGTAGGAGAACAGCGCCTGGTCGTGGATCAGGTGGGACTTATCCACCAGGAGCTCGCTCTGGGCGGCCTGGAGCGATGACTCGGCCGAGTCCACCTCCGACGCTGCCGCCAGGTCCTTGCCCTGGGCGTTATCCACTTCCTGCTGCGCCACCAAGCCCGGCTGGCTTTCGAAGACGCCATTCAAGCGGGTATATTCGAGGTGGAGAGCCGTGTACATCGCACGATAACGTTGCAATTGGTGCTCGGCACGGGAAACTTCGTCCATCGCGTTTTTGATGGAGGATTGGTCCACTTGTAACTGCGCCTCGAGCTCCGGAATTTCCAGGACGGCCATCAATTGACCTGTTTGCACCCGGCTGCCATAGTCGACGTACAAGTTTTTGACAAAACCTGACTCTTTCGCGTAGACGTCGATTTCCTGAAAGGGGACGAGCTCCGAGGAAAGCGTAATCTGCCGTTGAAGAGACTTCCGGGTCACATTCGTGACCCCCACGGTAATGGCCGCCGGGGAGTTGCTCTTGGCTCGAACCTTCCCGCAGGAAGAAAGCAGGAGGAGCGAGATGACCAGCAGGCTGAATGCCCCCCATCGGCTACAACCCGCAAATAAGGATTCACCACAGCGTGCACAGAGATCACAGAGAGAAGGGCGTCGCTTTTCTCCGTGATCTCTGTGACCTCTGTGGTGAGAACTTCTTGTACGCTTGTTCATGGTTTCCACGGTTTTGCTCCATCACGAAGGGAATCTGGGTTAAAGTCGAGTAAATCCTTGAGCCCCCGGCTGAATTCCTCATGGGTGGCTCCGGGCTTCCTGGACAAATCGATCAATTGCTGTTTCTTTTCCCGAATCACGTTCGCCACCGCAGGCAGTTTCGGCGCCAGTTCTTGCGGAACGGTCAGGATGCCATGCCGGTCCCCGTGGATTAAATCGCCGGGGTGAATCGTAAGCCCACCCACTTCCACCGGTCCGCCATATTCGACTACGTGGATATAGGCACGCGAGATGGCGAGACGCCCCGCGAACACCTGGAAGCCGCTCGCTTCGATTCCGGATAATTCTCGCGCGGCTCCGTTGGTTATCACCCCCACGCCGCCCAAGGCCATCAAGATATTGGCGTGAACCTTGCCGAAGAACGCGCCGGTGCCGGGCGGGTCATCAACGTCTTGCATCACCACCACGCGCGGAGCCGGAATGCTGCCAATGTGCTTCCACCAGTCGGTTCGTTCCACATACCGGCTGCCCACTATCGGGGGATCTGTCGAACGAACTTTGCAGGTGGCCGCGTAGCCCACCATGGGAGGAAAACTTTTGAAGAGGCAGCGAAAGCCGGCTGTTGCAAACCCTTCATTCCGCAAACGGACCCCGAAGCTTTCGATGGCATCGGCAATAAGACACGTATCGAAGGTCCTGAGTTGTTGGATCTGCTCGGTGGTTAATGGATTCTGCAAGGCTTCACCTCAAAGGATGTGTTCATACGCCAATTCCCCAACAGCTTGGGAGCATGAAATGGTGGGGCGGTTCGCGAACCGCCCCTACGCCTTATCGGGGGTCGAACGCGCGCCGGTGGGGGAGCAGAACCGGACGAGCGCAAGAATTGAAAAAGGATTGGAGTTAGCCAAGGGCCGGCGGAGATCGGAAATGGCGGATTTGAGCGACTATGGAGTTGGCGGGAGGAATGGCTTCTTCGTGCCGGAGAAAGATCGAGGGGGCTGGGGCCAGTGGTTCCTCCGGAGCACCTTGCGGGGTTTGGGCCTCAGCGGCCACGCGCAGCTTACTGGTCCCCTGGCCCTCCGACTTGGTCATGTGACCAGCCTTCCAAGTGTACCACGGCGCGGTGCTCGCCCGGAGGCAAGGTCTTCGGGTGGCGGCGGAAAGCACAAACACTCCTGCCAATAAGAGCAGGATACTGACCGCCAAAAGCCGTCGTGAGCGCAGGAGGGTTCGTGTCATGCTTTCGATCAGATGTGCCAAAGGTCCCCTGAGAACATCCACCATTAATAATGCCATTGATCTTGTCACCCGGCAATACCGTTCGTGAGGAAACCGCAAATTACCCTGCCCTTCAACCGTGGAGATTAGGTTCCCTGACCCGAGTCCCGGGCATACATCTGGATTAGAAACACCTTGGGCCGAAAAAGATGTCTGCAAAGGATACTAAGGGACGGTGGCGGTGGGCCGGTGCTGCTCGTTATGTCAACGCGCCGTCCCCCGTCCCGCCGCACCGGCAGGGGCAGCGGCCTCGTGATACGAAAACTTCTTCTCGATGCCTTCGAACGGCTTCCCGTCCACTTCCACGTAAGGGTATATAAAATAGTTCAGGGGTCCGCCATCCTGTTTCGGCAGGAGCACCAGGTCGCGCCCGGCCGAGAACTGTACACGGTTGGCGTCCAACGTCCCGAAAAAGTAGTCGTGCTTTTTGGGATCTTTCCAGGCCTCGGAAATATCCACGGGGACCCAGCCCACGCCGCTCACGAAGAACTCGGCCCAGCAGTGATAGCCGGGAATGGTCCCTTCCGTTCCGGCGGGCACGGGGAAACCGATTTCAAAACGCGCGGGGATTCCCTCCGCCCGCGCCAGAGAGATGAACAGCGAGTGGAAATCCGTGCAGTTGCCGTGCTTGGCATCGCATACCCAGAGCGAATCGCCGCGTCCCCAACCTGTCCCCGACTTGTCGTAGCGGACGGTTTGGAAGACAAAATCATAAAGTGCGTGCGCCCGCTCCACCGTACCTCGTTTGCCGCGAATAATCTCATCGGCCATCTGCTTGATCTTTCCGTTGATGGGAACCAGGCTGTCGGGAGCAAGGTCTCGCGCCAGAGATGCGGGGGTGAAGGTGGAGCCAGCGTCGCCCTTCATAAGACTCGCATAATCCCCCTTGCTGTATTCCTTGCGCGTCACTTGGTACTCGACGGTGAATTGGGCCGGTCCGGATGGGGGGTGCAGAATTTCACCGTAGAGGATGTGGTTGCCAGGCGGGTGCTGAACGGTGTTGCGGAGCTCAACCGGTCCGTTCACGCCCTTTAAAGCCACGGTTTGGTTTGAATCCGTGACCGCGCGCGGAATCCATACGCGCAGGCGTTGGGCGCCGGCCGGAATATCCTTGAGGGTTACCTGATATGTGAACAGAAAAGTCCGCGAGGGCGGGGAGAATTCCCCCGGCGCGCGCGCCACCACGGGCATCGCCATCAGGGCAGAAAGGCAGAAAAGCACAAGCAGGTGCTTCAGTTTCATGGTGTCCTCCGAGGTTAAATTGGAATCCGGAATAACCGGCAATCGGCACGCGATCGGAGGCGTCACCGTCAGGTGAAACCAGTGCGGAAGGTGGGGGATTTGAGCACCGATTTGTTCATTTCTCAGCCCTACGCCGGGGAAAACGCATTTTATTGTCCTCTTAACCCCTTCACGGTGTCAAGACCGAGGCCCCCCTAACCAGCGATTTCGCAAGTCGGCTGTCGGGGCCGGTATCCCGCTGATTGATGGACTAGTTCCTCGGTTTGACATGGAGGGAAGGAGTTGGTGAGGGGCTGTTGGTGGTGAAATCGGTGAGGGTTT
>JBEKNU010000430.1:0-4456 GCA_049522495.1 Terriglobia bacterium | reverse complement strand
ACCCTCGCGGGGTGAAGCGCAAAATGAGCAACTACCCGCTGCGGCCTCGCAAGCGGGGGCCTACTCGCCGCATCAACTTTTCGGCATTCCTGAGGATCGTCAAGTGAACAGTATTGAGGCTAACCCAAGTTGGTCAGGGGGACGGCGATTTCAGGTTTTTTTGCGAGCGATCGACGGGGAAGAGGATTGATTGCAACGCGGGTCTGGCGAAAAGCCGATGTAGTGCAGACCTACCCTCTTGCCAGCTTCCGCCAATCGTGACAGCATCGCGGCAGCATGTTTCTACGGCGGCACTCCCGATCGAAAGACGGCAAGGCGCAGGCCTATTGGTCGTTGGTGGAGACGGTGCGCACGGTGGACGGTCCGCGCCAACGGACGCTGTGCTACTTGGGCGAACTGAACGACTCGGCTCAGGCGCGCTGGTTGAAGACGGTCGAGGTCTTCAACGCCCAGGGCGAAAGCCACCAACTGAAGTTGTTTCCCTCCCATGTCCAACCGCCCGAGGACGACGCAGGGGTGGCTGGCGTGCGGCTCGACCAGGTTCGGCTGGAGCGCTCGCGCCGATTCGGAGATTCGTTCCTGGGGCTGGAGTTGTGGAAGCGGCTGGAGTTGGATCGTTTCTGGGAGGCGCTGCTGGACGGGCCAGGAGAGGCTGCCGAGGTGCCGTGGTCGCGCATCGCCGCGCTGCTGGCGATCAACCGGCTGTGTGCGCCGGGGAGCGAACTGGCCATCGAAGAGCGCTGGTATCCGGCCACCGCGCTCGACGACTTGCTGGGGATCGAGGCGGGCAAGATCAATGACAGGCGCCTGTATCGTTGTCTAGATCGCCTGCTGCCCCACAAGACCAAACTCGAGCGGCATCTCACCCGCCGCTACGGCGAGTTGTTCGCCGCCGAGTTCGACGTGCTGCTGTACGATTTGACCAGCAGCTATGTGGAGGGCGCGGCGGAGAAGGATCCGATGATGCGCCGCGGCTATTCGCGCGATCACCGACCGGACTGCCCGCAAGTGGTGATTGCCCTCATCGTCAACGGGGAGGGCTTTCCGCTCAGTTACGAAACCTTCGACGGCCACCGTGCCGATGTGACGACGCTGGAAACGGTCCTGCGCAGGGTGGAACGGAAGTATGGCAAAGCACGACGGGTCTGGGTCTTCGACCGCGGGATGGTCAGCGAGGAGAACCTGGAGGCGCTGCGCCGGCGCGGCGGTCAGTACTTGCTGGGCACGCCACGCGCGAAACTGAAGCAGTTCGAGCAACCCCTGCTGGAAGGCGGATGGGAGCAGGTGCGGCCCGCGGTGGAAGTGAAACTCGTGCCCACCCCACAGGGCGAAGAGACGTACATCCTGTGCCGCTCGACAGCGCGGCGGGCGAAAGCACTGGCCATCCGCAGCCGGTTTTCCACGCGCTGGGAGAAGGCACTGCCGGCGCTCCAGAAGCGCGTGGCCGAGGGTCACCTCAAGGACCGCTACAAAATCGAGCGGAAACTGGGGAGCCTGCAGGCCCGGCATCCGCAGGTTGCGGACCTCTACCAAGTTGAGGTGATCGAAAAGGGCGGCACGCTGGCCGTGGAATGGAAAGCGATCGAGAACCGCCAGACTTGGCAGCAAGCCCGCGAAGGGGCCTACTTACTGCGGACCAACCTGCCGCCGGGTGAACCCGCCACGCTTTGGAAGGACTATATTCAACTCACCGAAGCCGAAGCGGCGTTTCGTGCTTTGAAGAGCGAGTTGTCGATCCGGCCCATCTTCCACCAACTGGAGCGCCGCGCCAAAGCTCATATCCTGGTGGCTTTCCTCGGCTATGCGCTGTGGGTCACGCTGAAACACCTGTTGATGCGGAAGGACTCCGCCCTGTCTCCCAGCAAGGCGCTGGCCTCGCTGGGCAGGCTGGTCAGCGCGGATATCGTTCTGCCCACCACGGACGGCCGTGAGATCCGCTTGCGCCGCGTCACTACCCCCAGCGCCGAACAGAAACAGTTGCTCGACCCACTCGGGATCACCATCCCCGACCGCCTCAGTTTTGATCAAGAATGTAGTGCAGACTCGAAGATAGCCTGAACTGATTCCAAAACACTTACCCTGTTTCTCGCCCGTTCCGTGACGAACTTCGGCTAGGCGCTGGGCTTTGGGGGCCAAGTATCGGGGGTTGGGTGCCAGGTGTTCGAAGCGGTGCGGGGGGGGTAATCGGGAGCCCCGCGGTTCGTTTGCTCCGAAGCCTGAATGCCGGATTCTGGATTCCGAGCTAATTAGTGCCTACTGCCCACTGCCTTCTGTCGACTGCCTACTGCTTGCTGCCTTCTGCTTAGGGCCCACAGCCTGCTATCCACTGTCCACTGTTCACTATCCACTGTTCTCACGGTTCCGGCTCGATAAGTCCCAGGTGGCCGTCGGGGCGATGGTAGATGACGTTCACGCGTTCGCTGTCGGGGTTGCGGAAGACGACAGCGCCGGCGCGCGAGCGGTCGAGCGCCTCGATGGCTTCCTCGACACTCATGGGTTTTAGCGGGAGGCGCTCGGAGTGGACGATGCGGTGCTCCTCGTGCTCCACCTGTCCCGTTCCCAGGACGTTGAGGAGGACTGCGGATGTGGGTTTGGGGCGGCGCTTGCTGGTGCGGCGGCGCTCCAACAGGCGCACCGCCTGGCGGGCCAGCTTATCGATCGCCCCGTTAAGGGAGGTTCGGATGTCGCCGGTCTCTTCCACACCGACCACCGTATGATCATGAAATTTCAGGTTGAGTTCCGCAATCCGCCGATGCTTTTCGGCGGTTAGGATCACGTGCAAATCAAACTGTCCGCCCAGCAGGCGAGCGATTTTTCTAAGACGTTCCTGGGTGTAGCGGCGCAGGTCAGGACTGATTTCCACTTGCCGACCCGTGTAATCAATGCGCATGACGCCACCTCCTAAAAACAGTGACGAGTGACCAGTGACAAGTGACTAGCAAACAGCCCCGGCACTCGCCGGGATAATCCGTCTTGCTCGTCACTTGTCACTTGTCACTCGTCACTTATTCCTTCACGCTTTGACCCGGCGCTGGTGGGTACTGGGAATTCGCATATCCTCGCGATATTTGGCCACGGTGCGACGCGTCACGCAATAGCCCACATCGCGCAGACGATGAGTAATCTGCTCGTCGGTCAGGGGATGCAAGGATTCTTCTTCCTCGATCATTTTCTTCACCAGCCGTTTCAGATTGATCAAAGAAGTGAGGCCACCCGCCGGTCCCTGGACCGCCTCCGAAAAGAAATAGCGAAGCTCGTAAACGCCCTGGGGGGTGTACGCGTACTTGTTGGCGACGGCGCGGCTGACGGTGGAAGGATGCACGCCCACTTCTTCCGCCACTTCCTTGATCATCATGGGCCGCAGTTCATCGATGCCCTTGTCGAGGAATTCCTTCTGGCGGCGGATGATCGACTCGCAAACCCTGATGATGGTTTGCTTGCGCTGCTCGATGTTCTTGATGAGCTGAATCGCCGAGGTGAAGCGCTCCTTCACATAGTTGCGCACCTCGCGCGAGGTGCCGTCTTCACCCAACATGCGCCGGTAGTGGTGGCTGAGGCGGAGCTGCGGAAGGCCATCCTCGTTCAGAACCACCTGATACCCTTCGCCGGTGCGGACGAAAGCCACGTCGGGCTCGATCAAGCGCGCCTGGGAGTTGTTATACCGCTGCCCGGGGCGCGGGTCGAGCTTGCGGATTATTTCCACACAGCGCTCCACCGCCTTCACCGGCCGGTCGAGGGCGCGTGCGATTTCGCGATATTGCTTGTTCTGGAGCTGCTTCAGATGCTCGGAAACGATCTGCTGCGCCAAAGCATTGTCGGGGGCCAGGGTGCGCAACTGGATGAGCAGGCATTCGCGCACGTCCCGAGCCGCCACCCCCAGGGGGTCAAACATCTGGATCAGGGTCAGCGCTGCTTCCACGTCCGCAAGCTGGTGGGTGCCGGATTGGGCGATCTCTTCCAACGTCGCAGTGAGGTAACCATCCTCGTTCAGGTTGCCAATGATGGAACGGCCGGCTTCGCCCACCTCATCCGTGCAAACGGACAGGCTCAATTGCCATTCCAGGTGGTCAGCCAGGGAGGTGGGCTGGGAAAGGAAATTCTCAAACGACGGTTTCTCGATCACCTCGGCGGCGGGAGACTTGTAACCCGGGTCGAGGTAATCGTCGAAGAAAGACCCAAAGTCGATTTCTTCGAAGGAGTCCTGGTGGTCGCCGTTATGCGCGGGAGGCTCGGCGGAGGGGGTAGCGGTTTTCTCGGCCTCGGTCTTCTTGGCCACATCCTCGAGGGAAGGCACGTCCTCGGGGACTTCTTCCAGCACGGGATTGGAGACCATCTCCTGGTTGATCATCTCGCGCAGTTCGAGCTTGTTGAGCGCGAGCACGCTGACCATCTGAACCAGGCCGGGCGTCAGAATTTGCTTCTGCGCCACCTTGAGATTCAGGCCGATTCTGGGAGA
>JBEKNU010000429.1:0-4487 GCA_049522495.1 Terriglobia bacterium | reverse complement strand
CGTATCCATCACCGCCAATCCGCGCGAAAGCACTTCCAGGTAATTGATTTCGGCAAACATCTTGGCCTCGGGGAATTTCTTCGGGTCAGCATCGTAAACCCCATCGACCTTGGTAGCCTTCAGGATGACCTCGGCCTTAATCTCCATGGCTCGCAGCGCCGCGGCGGTGTCGGTGGAGAAATAAGGGTTTCCCGTCCCCGCGGCAAAAACCACCACGCGCTTCTTTTCCAAATGGCGGATGGCGCGTCGGCGAATAAAGGGCTCGGCAATCTCGCGCATTTCAATCGCCGTCACCACCCGCGTGTGCGCTCCCTTTTTCTCCAAGGCGTCTTGCAAGGCCAGGGCGTTGATGACGGTCGCAAGCATGCCCATATTGTCGGCGACGACCCGGTCAATCCCCATCGCCGACGCCGCCACGCCGCGGATGAAATTGCCGCCGCCCACCACCACGGCGATTTCCACGCCCATTGCACGGATTTCCGCAACTTCCTCGGCGATCCGCGCCGCCACTTCCGGAGCAACGCCGAACCCCTGCTTGCCCATCAGGGCTTCGCCACTCAACTTCAGCAGGATGCGTTGAAATGCCGGTGGGCTCATGTGGTCACGGGCCGCGATCTGGCCGCGGCATATTCTTCCCAACCCTCTCCCTGTTGTACAGACTATTAGGCCGGCAGGTGCTGCGCTAAAGCTCAGCGCTACATCGTCCCGTCAACGTGTTAGGCCGATGCCGCCGCGGTCGGCTCAGCATCGGACTTCGCTGCCGTCTCCCCAACCTTCAATCTCGCAAAGCGGCTGATGTTGATATTCTCACCAAATTTGGCGACCTTGGAGGCAATCAACTCGCCCACGGTCAGCGCACTGCCCGTGTCCTTAATGAAATGCTGCTCGTACAGGCAGTTATCCTCGTAAAACTTCCCCAGCTTGCCTTCCACGATTCGGTCCAGCACATTCTCCGGCTTTCCGGTGGCCGCCGCCTGGGCCCGCAGCACTTCCTTTTCGCGTTGCAGCACTTCGGCGGTGACATCTTCCTTGCGAATAAAACGCGGATCCGTGGCGCAAATCTGCATGGCCAGGTCATGCGCCAATTGCTGGAACTCCTCAGTACGCGCCACGAAGTCTGTTTCACAATTGACTTCCACCAGAACGCCGATCTTCCCGCCCGCGTGGATATAGGAGCCCACCACTCCCTCCGACGTTGCCCGCCCAGCCTTCTTTGCCGCTGAGGCCAGGCCGCGCTTGCGCAAAACGGTAAAGGCCAGCTCCATTTCACCTTGGGCCTCATCGAGCGCACGCTTGCACTCCATCATGGGAGCGCCACTCATCTCGCGCAGTTTCTTTACTTGCTCCGGGGTAGCACTCATTCTGGATCAAATCCTCCCGACCCGCAGAGACATACGTTGCTTCTCGACCCACATGCCTCCAGGCGTCGTTGTCTGAATTCGGGGATACTAGGGAAGGTCTGGCGCCCCATCCTCGGCTTTACGGCCGCGGGGTTTGAAGTCGCCGCCCACCTTCCGCTTTAGTTTGGGGGCACGCACACGGCCATCGAGGTCTTCCTCGGCAGCCAGAACAGCAGGTGACAGGCCGGTCTCAGGGTCCACCGCGAACTCCGGTTCCCCGGCCTCATAACCCTGCGGTGGTATCTCGCCGGCGGCAATGGCCGCAGCCAGGCGTTGTTGCTCAAGTTCCTCAGCAGCCTTTTGCGCCGCAATATTTTCATCCTCGATCCGCTTATCTTCCGCGGCCTGGCGCCCTTCCAGGATGGAATCGGCGATGCGCGAGGTGAAGAGCCGAATGGCCCGCAGCGCATCATCGTTTCCGGGGATCACGTGATTAACCAGGTCCGGGTCGCAATTCGTGTCAACAATCGCGACCACGGTGATTCCCAACTTGCGGGCTTCCTTTACCGCGATATCCTCATTGTGGGAGTCCACGATAAACAGGGCGTCCGGCAGTCCCGGCATATCCTTGATGCCCGCCAGGTTTTGTTCCAGATGCTTCCGCTCGCGCTCGAGGCGCTGCACTTCCTTCTTGGTCAGCAGGTCGTAACGCCCGTCCTTGCTCATCTCTTCCAACTCCCGCAGGCGTTGGATGGACTTCTGGATGGTGGCGTTATTGGTCAGCAACCCGCCCAGCCAGCGGTGATTCACGTAATACATCCCGCAGCGCACGGCTTCTTCGGCAATGGCATCCTGAGCTTGGCGCTTGGTCCCCACGAAGAGGATCGTCTTCCCTTCCCGGGAAAGGTCCGCAACGAAGCGCGCAGCTTCTTTAAAGAGTTTAAGGGTTTTCTGGAGGTCGATAATGTAAATTCCGTTGCGTTCCCCGTAGATGTATTCCTTCATCTTGGGGTTCCACCGGCGGGTCTGGTGGCCAAAGTGAACACCGGCCTCCAGGAACTCCTTCATCGTTATATTTGACAAACCCTCACCTCCTCACAAAACCCATTGTGGATAGCCCAATAATGCCCACTCATGGTCACCACTAGCCAACCCATCCTCGAACTGGGACTTTATGTCTGACCACGTAAAGCCCTGTTACCGTTTCGAGAACTGGAACCGCTTACGTGCGCCTTTTTGTCCGTATTTCTTCCGCTCCTTGGCCCGCGGGTCGCGAGTCAGAAAGCCGCCTTGGCGCAAACGCGATCGGAGCTCCGCGTTGAATATCACCAGGGCGCGCGCGATGCCAAGCTGGGTGGCGCCCGCCTGCCCGTGGATTCCACCGCCCGCGGCGTTCACCAAAATGTCAAACTTCCCCGCCAGCTCCGTATGCGCCAGCGGGAACTGCACTTCTGCGCGCAGGGCTTCGGAGGGGAAATAAGTGGTGAAGGGTTGGTGGTTAACCACGATTTTGCCCTCACCGGGACGTAGGATCACCCGCGCTACCGCAGTCTTGCGACGACCTGTTGCCACAAATTGGACAAGCTCAGCCACAGTCACTCCGCTCTTTGTAGCGCCGGGCTTCAGCCCGGCAGGTGCCCCGATCAATCGGGGCGCTACATCTCTCGTTGAGATTCTGAAGGATTCCAAATCAACGCGCCAGGGAAAGCGCATGGGGGGATTGCCCCGCATGAGGGTGGGTCGATCCCACGTACACTTTCAACCGTTTTACCAAGCGATCCCGCCACCGATTCTTGGGCAGCATTCCGTAAATCGCCTCGCGGATCAGCCTTTCCGGTTGTGTCTCGAAAAGCTTGCGCGCGGTGATTTCCCGGAGCCCCCCCGGATATCCCGTGTTATGGCGGTAGAGTTTTTCGTCGAGCTTCTTCCCGGTCAGCCGAATCTTTTCAGCGTTGATGATGATCAGACCGCGGCGGTGATCCGCGTGCGGGGTGTAGTTCGGCGAATCTTTGCCAATCAACACTTGCGCCGCCCGTGCCGCCAGCCGTCCCAGCACCCAACCCTCTGCGTCTACGACATTCCAGTTAATCTGCCCTCTGCTCGCTTTGGCGAAAAAAGTACCCACTCCACTCTCCGTGTGAATCCTCAGGTTACAAACCTATATTTGTACTTGATAATGCCGTGCTCTGTCAAATGAAAACCATGGTGAGACCGACAACCATCAGCAGCGGGGTCACTCAAACCAGGGTAGACACTGTGATGAGTATATCACGACTCGCGCGATTGTGGGCAGTTGCAAGTGCAAAGTGCAAGTGCAAAGCGTGGAGTCTTCATGCCCTGCCGGGGACGTAGCGCGTGCGTCCGAAGGTGTGAAAAAATCCCGGAACGGGCAATAGCATCTCGCGCAGAGACGCCGGGGCGCGGAGGTGGAAAAGAAAACAAAGCAGTTGTTTATTGTGAATCTCTGCGCCTCCGCGTCTCTGCGCGAGGTCGCCTATTTTTTCACACCTTCTCCCGCCCTCGCTACAAGCTTCTCACCCTGGTCGCAAGGAGAGGCGGGCGGCCGCGACTTGCAGGGAGACGTGCAATTAGATTCTTCTGCAACCATTTGAGAGTAATTTTTGAGTACGACGAGACAAGAGTTGAGCGACTGCCCTCTGCTTAGCAGCATGGGTTGCCACCAACCCCGCGAATGCTATGCCAGCACAAACTTCCTCGAAAGCGACTCCCGGGGAGTCGGGGGTTGCAATTCTACAACGAGGGAATCATCGCGCAGGTCGTTCTTCCCAATCTTAAGGACTCGGCTCGAAATTCCCGATAAAATAGCCAGGGCACGTTTGATGGGGCCTCGAAGACAACGCTCCGGCCGACAATCGCCACTGGAGGAACCGTGCAAGTCTTCGATCATATCGACTCCCGAAAGCTCGATCGGCGCGACGCGGAGCTGTGGATAGTGGCTATCACCATGATCGGCGTCCTAGCCGGGGGGATGGTCTTGCTCATGTACTTCTCTTCCCACTGGAGTCCTGTGCTCCCCAAGGGGATATCGCTGCGAGAAATCATTTTCAGTTTTTGTGTTCTGTCTCTGCTTCTCGTCGCATATCTCGTCGAAAGGCAGTTGACTGTGCGTCACTTGCGCAAGCAGCT
>JBEKNU010000428.1:0-4503 GCA_049522495.1 Terriglobia bacterium | reverse complement strand
CGGGACGCGCCGGAAGCGGTCGCGGGCGCGGGTCATGGCTTCGATGAGGGCGCGGAGTTGGCAGGCGGCGTCGCCGCAACTGTTCTCGATTGTCTGGCACACATCTTCCAGTGAATCCTGAAAAGTGCGGTCGGCGGCGCCCGGGGTGGTCTCGTACGGGCGGGTCTTGAGCAGCGCGCGGTGCAGCGTATCGACCGCGACCAGCGCCCGCCACGCGGTGCGCAGGAAAAGGCTGGCAATGTCGGCGCCCAGGTCGGCGTAGCCGTTGTGGCTGGTGGGCGACAGGACTTGAACGTCGCCGTAGCCCGCGTCGCGCAGAATCTTGCGCAGGAAAGGCGCGTACTGGCCGAAGCGGCAGGGCCCATCGGCGGTGGGCATAAAGAAAGAGGCGCGGGACGCATCGAAGCCGGGCCGCTCGATCACGCGGAGGAAATCGCCAACCGTGACCTTGGCGGGATAGCATTCATCGCCGCTCGTGTATTTGCCCCCCAGCTCGCGCGTGCGTTCGTCGGAAGGCGGCGTGGTCTGCGCCGCGATGCCCAGCCAGCGGAAGGCCGCGGCAAATGCTTCCGAGCTGCCTTCGGCCATAATCGGAATGTAGACCGTCTTCCCGCTCAAGGGATGGTTCGCGCCTATCTTGCGGCTGACATGGCGGTGACCGAAGAGGGACATCGCAAAAATCCTTTACTGTCGAGATACGCTTCGCAGCGAGTAATGAAGCCCGCGTCGTTCGAATGCCCGTCGAATTGCAGCACCAGGGAGGGCTTGCCCGCGGCTTCGTCCAGGAACGATTTGATGTAGGAATCGGGTCCGCACTTGAAGTTGGAGATATAGACCAGGTGCAAGTTGGGGTGGCGGTGCGCGATGCGGGCTGCGGCCAGGATGCGCCGACCCGAGCTCCAATACATGTTCGAATTGACGTCGGAGATGTCCTCCCCGTCGAGCGGCAGGGCTTCCATGGGCAGTACGTTGACGCCATAAAGCGCCCGCAGCTTGCGCGGGATGTCGCAGTTCACGCTGCGGTCGTAGAGGTTGTAGGGGCGACCCACCAGCACCAGGGCCGGCTCGCCGGTCTCCTCCAGTCGCTCCAGGGCCTCCCGGCCGGCTTCCAGCAACGCATCCGTGAAGGTGGCCTGCGCGGCGTAAGCTGCCATCACCGCCTGCTGGTTGGCGCGCGGCGTCACACCCAGGTTGCCCGCCATTTCTGCCAGCGACTTTTCCACGTGTTTCTGCCCGAGACGGAAGTGCACGGTGGGCGACAGGAACTTGGCTTGCGCGCTTTCGAGTTGGGGCGCGGCCCGAATGACAAAGGGCAGGGTCTGGTTCCAGGGGCAGAGATGGGAATCCACCTCGCCCTCCGGCCCCTCCACATTCACCACGTTGGGAATCAGAACATAATCGGCGCCCTTTTCCAGCAGGTCCTGGACGTGCCCGTGCGCCACCTTCACCGGGAAGCAGGGCTGGGCGATGGTCAGTTCCTCGCCCGCCATGGAGATCTTGCGGTCGGTGGGAGAGGAGAGAATGATGTCGAAACCCAGTTCCTGGAAATAGGCGCACCAAAACGGGAAGCGGTCGTAATAAAACATGGTGCGCGGGATTCCCACCGTGCGCCGGTTTCCCTTGCACGGCAGCAGGGTCTCTTCCAACAGCTTTTCGCGCCACTCGATTAAATCCTCGATCACCGGCTGGCGGTCCGTGCGCGCGCGCTTGCGGAACTTGTCGGAGCACTTGTCGCCCCAGTAGGTGCGCTGCCCCTCGATATTGAATTCCTTCATGTCGCAGAAATTGGAGCAGGCTTGGCAGACGAATTCGCGCGTGGTGAAGTTCACACGGCCCAGGTCGTAACCGCGGAAGCGGCTGGTCTTGCCGGTGTCTTTCATGCGGTCGCGGGCGATCAACGCCATGCCGATGGCGCCGATTACGCCGTTGTGCGGCGGTACGATGATGGGCTTGCCGAGAATCTGCGAAAAGGCCGCCGCCACGGCGTCGTTGTAAGCTGTGCCGCCCTGAAAGAAAATCACGTTGCCGATCTTGCGCCCGCGCACCACTCGGTTCAGGTAGTTAAGGGCCACCGAATAGGCCAGGCCCGCTGCCAGGTCGCCCACTTCCGCGCCTTTGTGCATCATTCCCGTGACGTCGCGCTCCATGAATACCGTGCAGCGCTCGCCGAGACGCGCCGGGTGGGCGGAGCCCAAGGCCAGCCGCGCGAATTCTTCCTTGATGGAAATCCCCAGCTTTTCCGCCTGCTCTTCCAGGAACGAACCCGTGCCCGCCGCGCAGGCCTCATTCATGGTGAAGTCCACCACCACGCCCTTGTCGATGCGGATAAACTTGGAATCCTGCCCGCCGATTTCAAAGATCGTGTCCACGGGTTCCATGTCCATCTGATTGCAGACGTGCATGGACCCGGTCTTGTGGGCGGTGATTTCATCGTTCACGGTGTCCGCGCCCACTAACTCGCCGATCAGCTCGCGGCCCGAGCCCGTCGTGCCCACGCCGCGAATGTCGAGGGAGTCGGCCAACTCCCCTTCAATTTCCTTCAGCCCCCGGTCCACCACTTCAATCGGCCGCCCTTGCGTGCGGAGGTAAATTTCCTTCAGCAGGTTTCCCTCCGCGTCAATCACCACCAGGTTGGTGGAGACCGAACCGATGTCGATGCCGAGGTAAGCTTCAATGCAGGTGCCAGGTGTCAGGTGCCAGGTGTCAGGGGAAGCGCAAGCTTCAACAGGAGTTTCTTTTCCTAATACCTGATACTTGATACCTGACACCTGCTCTTCACTTTTCCCTGACACCTGACACCTGGCACCTGACACCTCTTTTCCGGTTCGATCGCGCAGCAACAGGACGTTCTCCATCGACAGGGGCTCGGTGCAGGCGAAGTTCCTGCGCGCCGCCTCGTGCTGCCGCAACTGGTGGATGCGTTTGAACGACCGTTTGCGGTATTCCGCCGATTCCAGCATCGCCGCGCCCACCGCCCCCAGCCACGCGTAATGCTCGGGGATTAGCAGGTCGGATTCCTTCAGCTTGAAGGCCTCGCGCAGGGCGTTGCGCACTCCCTGGTTCATCGCCACTCCCCCGATGAACGCCACGGGAGGCACCACGGCGCGCCCCTTCACCAGGCTCGACTTGTAATTGCGCGCCACGGCGTCGCACAGCCCGCGCAGAATCTGCTCCGTGCTGTACCCCTTCTGCTGGGCGTGAATCATGTCGGTCTTGGCGAACACCGAGCAGCGGCCGGCAATCCGCGCCGCGCAACTGGCGCCGCACGCCGCCGGGCCCACTTGCTCAATCGAGTAGAGCAGCCGCGTGGCCTGCTGGTCGATGAAGGAGCCCGTGCCGGCCGCGCACTCGCCGCTGGTCTGGTAATCCACAATGCCCAGGTGCTTGCCGGTGACGTTGGGGTCAAGCCGCAGGTATTTGGACGCCTCGCCGCCCATTTCGAAAACCGTGCGCACCTGCGGGTAGAACGTCCGCAGCCCTTTGGCAATGGCGCGAAACTCATTCTCAAAGTAGATGCCCAGAACCTTGGCGATCAACTGGCTGCCCGAACCCGTCACGCGGATGCCCTCCACGTCCTCTTCCGGCAGGTAGTCGTATAGCTCTTTCAGCAGGTCGAAGGTGGATTGGATGGGGCTTCCTTGCAGACGCCGGTAACGCGAGAGCACCAGGGCGCGGCCGGCAAAAGGACTGGAATCCGGGAAGGAGGCCGCATAAAAAGTCGCAGACTTCTCCGTGAGGGTGCGAAAACGCGGTCCATCGTCCGGCCCGCCAATGGCCGCGAGCTTTAGACTTACCGCGCCGATGTCCAAGCCAATGTTGGTGCTCATGACAGTAGGTGTCAGGTTTCAGGTGCCAGGTGTCAGGGGGTGACGGAAATTCGAAGCTCGCAAGAGTTATGGGGAATTCTAAGCTTCCCCCCGACCACCTAT
This sequence comes from Terriglobia bacterium, assembly GCA_049522495.1. Taxonomy (GTDB): domain Bacteria; phylum Acidobacteriota; class Terriglobia; order UBA7540; family UBA7540; genus Bog-366. The sequence goes on along the minus strand of JBEKNU010000428.1, from coordinate 574 downwards.
CACCTGAAACCTGTCGTTCGGGTTAAAACACGCTAAGACCGCCTGCAAAGCGGAAGTCGGGCAATTCAGATTCCGCGCAGTAGCCGCAGACTAAGAATCTGACCATTTGGCTGAAGAAAACGGAATCATAGTCCGATTTACAGCGACATTTTGTCATATTTTTTCTGATCTCGTTACCGGGTCATCGGGTCACTCAAGAAACTCCCTTGCTCAACCGATTGATCAATGAACCGACGTCCGATTTACGGACTCAGATGGGGTCCATCGGGCCCCGGAAATCCGAGAACTAATGAGCCGATTTTACGTAACTATCTCCTTTTCTTTCATCAACATCGTTTCATGCAGACTATAACCCCTTTGCTTTCATCAACATCCTTTCAAGCTCCGAAACTGACATTTTTACTACATTTGTTTTCAACAAGATACTGAAGCCATCGGCGGTTTTTAATATGTTTTTTTGGTTCCTCAGCAGAATCTGTGGGTAGACTGTGGTTCAGGTAGAGCTCCAAGAGTATGGTAGAGAGCGACTTCAGCGGCGCGGAAGGTACGAAAGCCATAGGCTTTTCGCAGCGTC
>JBEKNU010000427.1:0-4505 GCA_049522495.1 Terriglobia bacterium | reverse complement strand
GTCATCCGGTCGATCAACGCGATCCGCACATCACCGGAGAAACTGCGCGGCTGCATTATGCAATCCGAACTCCCTTCTTTTTTGCGCTAGATTATTGCATTCTTTATGCAGTTGTCAATAAGATTGAGAAGCAGTGCGCGTGATTCCCCCTGATGCCAAGCCAATCCTTCCGCCTATGGGGCGAATTCGGGAACATTTAAGGGTTGGCACGCGTATGGATGGCTAGAGGGATTATAGCGGCGCTCTCCGAGCACCGAACGGCGGTCGGAGACCGCCGCTACAATGCGCAATCATCTCTGTCGCTCTGGATGGCGGCCCGGAGGCTGGAATGGCAAATAATCATCACAGCAAGCGGAAAAAATGGTACCTGCTGGCGATTGCCGGAGTGATCGTAGTGGGCGGCGGTATTGGCATTGCCGCGGCATTACATCCCAATAATGCGATTGACGCTTCGAAACTCGCCAATGTCACCCGCGGGGACCTGGCTCGTTCGGTGGTGGCGACGGGCAAGATTGAGCCGCTCGTCAAAGTGGAGGTCAAATCCAAAGCCAGCGGCATTGTCGAAAAGATTCTGGCGGACTATGGCGACCACGTGAAGACCGGCCAGGTTCTGGTGGAGTTGGACAAGGAACAGTTGCAGGCCCGCGTGGCCGAAGCCCGGGCCAACCTTCAGGCGGCCCAGGCTGCGGTGGAGTCCTCCCAAGCCACCTACGAGCGCAACAAGGTTGATGCGGAGGGGCCGGACATTCCCTTTCTGAAGTCCACCGTCGAGCGCAATCGCAAGCTGGCGGCGGACGGAGTGGTTTCCGCCTCGACTCTGGATGATGCCGACAAGGCTTACCAGCTCGCCTTGAACAAGCAGATGTCCGCGCAGCGCTACCTGGCCGTGAGCCGGGCGGAGATCGCTCGCAGCAGGGCCCAGGTGGCCCAAATGCAAGCGGCGCTGGACAGTGCTGAGGAGGACCTGCGCAATTCGACCATTGTTAGCCCCATGGACGGCCTGGTGCTCTCGCGCGACGTGGAGGTGGGTGACGCGGTCAGCTCCATCCTGATTCTCGGCTCCCAGGCGACGCTGGTTATGACCCTGGGTGACGTGAGCGAGGTCTACGTAAAAGGGAAGGTCGATGAGGCCGACATCAGCAAGGTCTACATGGGACAACGCTCGCGCATCGTTGTGGAGTCGCTCAAGGACAAGAAGTTTGAGGGCAAGGTGACCAAAATTTCGCCCATGGGGGTGGAAAAAGACAACGTCACCACTTTTGAAGTAAAGGTCTCGATTCAAAACCCCACCGGCGAATTGAAGGCCAATATGACCGCCAACGCCGAGATCATCCTGGAAGAGAAGCCAAACGTGCTGCAACTGCCCGAAGCGGCGGTGGTTTACGACAAAGACCGTCACACCTTTGTGGAAACCCCTGCCCCCGGCTCGAAGACCGGCAAGCAGAAGCTTCCCGTAAAGCTCGGAATCTCCAACGGCGTCAAGACCGAGCTGATCAGCGGATTGAAAGAAGGGCAGCAGGTGGTGCTGCAATAAGAGAACGTCCGTTGTCCGTGGTCCGTTGTCGCCGAGCAGCGAGTTTGCAACTGACAACGGACCACGGACAACAAGGCATCCGAGAATGGTTTTCACCGACCTTTTGCTCGATACGTTGCGCACCTTGTGGTCTCACAAGCTGCGCACTTTCCTGACCATGTTTGGCATCGCCTGGGGGATCATTTCCATCACCCTGATGGTGGCGGCAGGCGAAGGCTTGCGCGAGGGCCAGCAGAAACAGCAGGAGACCTTTGCCAAGGACTTAATGATTTTTTTCGAGGGGCGGACGAGCTTGCAGGCCGGAGGCTTGCGGGCCGGCCGGGAGATGCGATGGACGGCGAGCGACGTCCCCGCCATTCAGCAGGAAGCCACCGCCTGCCGCTACGTGCTGCCGGAACTCGAGCGCAACGGCACACAGGTGCGCAGTCTCTATAACAATGCCACGCCCGAGGTGACCGGGTCCTATCCTCCCTTTGCCGAGATTCGTTCCATCAGTGTGGGGACGGGGCGGTTCTACGACTGGGGCGATGAGGAAGCGGGCCGGCGCGTGGCTTTCCTCGGCAGCAACATCAAGAAGCAGCTCTTCGCCAGCCGCTCGGCCGTCGGCGAGACGATCATCCTCAACGACATTCCCTACACGGTCATCGGCGTCATGACGGCCAAGGACCAAAACTCCAGCTACGACGGCTGGGACGTGGACAAAATCTTTGTCCCCTTCAGTGCCATGCTCCATGACTTCCCCAACAAGCCTCCTCTCCTCGCCACCGATGTTGACCATTTGCTTGTAGCGCCCAAATCTCTTGCGGACCACGAAGCCTGCAAGTACCAGGTGAAGCGCGCGCTGGGCCGCCTGCACCGGTTTGATCCGCTGGACAAAGAAGCCGCGCCCGTCTGGGACACGGTGGAGGAGTCCAAGGCGTTTAACAAACTTATGGACGCGATGAAGTATTTCCTGGGGGCCATCGGAATCACCACGCTGCTGCTGGGCGGCCTGGGGGTGATGAACGTCATGCTGGTGGCGGTGCGCGAACGCACTCGCGAGATCGGTGTACGCAAGGCGGTGGGCGCCAGTTCCCGCGCCATCCTTCAACAGTTTTTTGTCGAGACGCTCATCATCGTTTTCCTCAGTGGGGGATCAGGATTGGGCATTGCGTATGGGCTCTGCGCGCTCGTCAACTTGTTACCCATGCCCCCTTTCTTCGCGGGCATGATGCCGACCTGGCAATCCGGGACCATGTCGTTTGCAGTGCTGGGCACGGTGGCGGTGCTTTCCGCCCTCTACCCCGCCACGCGCGCGGCGAGTGTAGACCCGATTGAGGCGCTCAGATTTGAAGCCGGAGGGTGAACGACATGAAGAGCATGTCAAAAGTCAAAACGCACGAGTCAATACTGGCTGATTTCTTACTTTTGCCTTTTGACTTTTGCGTTTTGACTTTTGACTTGTCTTTTCTTCTCGCCGAGAGAGCATCAACATGCTAACCGAAGTGCTAAAGCAAGCCTGGATCTCCATCAAGCGCCAGCCGACGCGCAGTATCCTCACCATGCTGGGCATCGTGTGGGGCATCGCGGCGGTGGCTTTGCTGATTGCCTACGGCAGCAGCTTGCGCTCCATTGTGGTTGCGTCGTTTGACGCTTTCGGCAAGGGCGCGGTAATTTGTTGGCCCGCACAAACCAGCGAGCAAGCGGGGGGCGAGCGCGCCGGCAAGAAGGTACACTTTGAGAAGGCCGACGTGGAGGAAATCCGGCAGGAAGCCACGCTGGTGAAGACGGTGTGCAGGGAAACCGTCCGCTGGCTACCCATTGCTTACGGCGACCGCATGTCCCAGACGGCCATCCGCGGCGTGTGCCCCGAGTATGGCGAGATGCGTAACGAAGTCCCCAGCCAGGGCCGTTGGCTGAGCCCGGAAGACGAACTCGAGCGTCGCCGGGTGGTCTTTATCGGCTATCGCCTGCGCGAAAAGCTTTTTGCCGGCCGGCCGTCAGTCGGCGAGACGGTGCGCATCAGCGGCGTGCGCTTCACGGTGGTCGGGACGATGGACCTCAAAATCCAGGATAGCAATTATTTTACCTCCGACGACGAGTGCGCCTGGATTCCTTACTCCACCGCCGGCGACCTCTGGGATACGCGCTACGCCTCGGTGCTGGTCTATGAGCCCGTCGCTCCGCGTTTTGAGAAGCTCTCCATGGCGCAGGTGCGCGCCGCGGTGGCCAAGCGCCAGAACTTCTCCCCCACCGACGAACGCGCCATCATGATGTTCGGCCGCGAGCAGTTCCGCCCCATCATTGACGGCATCACCATCGGCTTCGAGGCTCTCTTCACCTTCGTGGGAGCGCTGACGCTGGGCATCGGCGGCGTCGGCCTGATGAACATCATGCTGGTGGCCGTCGATGAACGCATCCGCGAAATCGGTCTGCGTCGTGCCCTGGGGGCACGCCGGCGGCATATTCAAGCACAATTCATGGCGGAAGCACTGGTGCTAACCCTCGTGGGCGGCATCCTGGGCATCCTGCTCGCCTACGGCCTGTCCGCTGTCATCGGTACCTTGCCCTTCTATGGTCCGCTCTATGAAGACACTTCCGGCAAAGGCGATATCCACCTCTACATTTCCCTGAGCACGATCGGGATTTCCACCGTCATCCTCCTGATCGTCGGCCTACTAAGCGGACTGGCCCCCGCCATCCGCGCCTCCCACCTCCATCCCGTCGAAGCGCTGCGCTACGAATGAGCAATTCCTGAAATGTGAATTCTAAGTTGTGCGGTGTGTGTCGTCGGCAGGCCGGATCCCGAGCTGTCAACCGCAAGCCTCTGACACCCAACACTTGGTGGCCCGGACCTATCCAATAATTCATTTATGGTTCCTCCGTGGAATTCGTGGGTAAGGCGCGATAGATCGAAAGGGGTAGCGCATCCTGCCCCGAACCTGTTAAGGGATATGTGGACCAACACAAATCCCGAGCACAGGGGGAGGCA
>JBEKNU010000426.1:0-4520 GCA_049522495.1 Terriglobia bacterium | reverse complement strand
CTCTTGGAGCTCTACCTGAACCACAGTCTACCCACAGATTCTGCTGAGGAACCAAAAAAAAGGGGTGAAAAATGGGCCTAATGTTCGTTAAGTTATTGAAAACACATGTAGAAAAAATGTCAACTCACCCCCTTTCCACGATATTGATGAAAACAAATGAGTTAAGCGTGGCTTTCCACGATGTTAAACAAAATAAAGGTAGTTAGGCGAGGTGTCAGGTTTCAGGTGTCAGGGACCGGGCAAGATTGGAATTCTGAAGTCAGAGGACGGAGAATCGGCTCATCGGTTCATCGATCCATCGGCGGAGCGCGCAGTAGGCTTTAGATGGACCGATGAACCGATGAACCGATGAGCCGATGTAAAAAACATCGATTGCCGCTGGCCGAGCGGTCAAAATGGACAAGGAAATGCTCATTAAGCCAAGAGGGGCTGGAAATCGGACAACTAGTCCCCATTTAGATCGAAATATCACGCTTTTTGTCGAGGTTCACATGCCTGAGGCTCCCGCAGCGCCAAGAGCTCGCAAGTTCCGTGGCCAGGTTTTCATCCATTGGGACCGCTGCAAGGGCTGCGGCTTCTGCATGGAATTCTGCCCGCCCAAAGCCCTGGCTTTTTGCGCTGAATTCAACGAGCACGGTTATCACCCCCCCTACCTGGCGGACGAGGAGGCGTGCACGGGCTGCGACCTGTGCGGGCTCTACTGTCCGGACTTTGCGATTTACGGTGTGCGTGTGCCCAAGGAAGGATGATTGATGATTTTGGACTGCGGCCACTCATCGCCGCTTTCGCTCGCCGCGACTCGTCGCGGCGATTCATGAACCGCTGACAAGTCAGCGGTAGAAAAAGGGGGAGCAAGCTCCCGCACTCCAAAATTCAAGGATCGGCAATCGAAAATTCAAAATGACTCTAACCACTGCTACTCCTAAATCCGTACTGACCGGCGCCCATTTCCTGGATGGCGACCAGGCCGCGTGCGAGGGCGCGTTGGCCGCGGGGGCCAATTTCGCTGCCGGTTACCCGATCACACCCTCCACGGAAATTGTGGAGCGCTTCGCCTGGCGGGTGCCCAAAGTCGGAGGCATCTTCCTTCAAATGGAAGACGAGCTGGCCTCGTCGATTGCCATTGTGGGCGCAGCCTGGGGCGGCGCAAAGGTTTTCACCGTGACTTCCGGCCCGGGATTTTCCCTGATGATGGAGCACCTGGGTTACGCGGCCATGACCGAGACTCCGCTGGTGCTGGTGGACGTGCAGCGGGGCGGGCCCTCGACGGGTTTGCCCACCCTGCCGGGGCAGGCTGACATGATGCAGGCGCGCTGGGGATCGCACGGCGATTATGAAATCATCGCCTTGTGCCCTAACTCACCCCAGGAGTGCTTTGACCTGATGATTGACGCGTTCAATCTGGCCGAAGAATACCGCACGCCAGTGCTGCTGATGATGGACGAGTGCGTGGGCCACATGACGGAGAAAGTGGTCATCCCGCCTGCCGAAGAGATCAAACTTTTTCCCCGCCGGTACACTTCCCTGCCCCCCTCGGAATATTTGCCCTTCCGGCCGGGCCCGGACGGCATTCCGGAAATGGTGAAGGCGGGGGAGGGGTATCGCGCCGAGGTCACCGGATTGACGCATAACGAAAAAGGCTACCCGGCCATGGACTGGCAGTCGCAAAAGAAACTGGTGGGCCGGCTGGTCGGGAAAATCCGTAACAACGCGGAGCGCCTTGCGCGCTATGAAGAACACCAGGTGGAAGACGCCGACGTGGTGATGGTGGCGTACGGCATCACCTCGCGCGTGGCGCAGCGGGCCATGCAGATGGCGCGGGCGGAGGGTTTGCGCGTGGGCCTGCTGCGGCTGGTGGTGGCGTGGCCCTTTCCGGAAAAGCGCATCCGCGAGCTGGCCGGGCGCGTCCACTCCTTCCTGGTGGTGGAGATGAATTTCGGCCAGATGTTTTATGAGGTGGAGCGCTGCGCCGGCGGGCGCGCCCGCACCGAACTGCTGGGGCACGCCGGCGGCATGGTGCACGAACCGGAAGAAATCCTGCAAGCCCTTCGCGAGGCGGCCCAATGAGTTCACCGACCACGATCAATCCTGTCGAGCCTTTTCTGCGCACGGACCGCATGCCCCACATCTGGTGCCCGGGGTGCGGCATTGGCACCACCGTGAACTGCTTTGCCCGGGCGCTGGTGGAATCCAAGCTGCCGCTCGACAAGGTGGCCGTGGTTTCCGGCATCGGCTGCACGGGGCGCGTGGCGGGGTATGTAAACCTCGACTCCTTCCACACCACGCACGGCCGGGCCATTCCTTTCGCCACCGGCCTGAAGCTCGCCAACCCCGATCTGCACGTGGTGGTGTACAGCGGCGACGGCGACCTGATTGCCATAGGCGGAAACCACTTTATTCATGCGGCGCGTCGTAATGTCGATATCACGGTCATTTGTGTGAATAATTTCATTTATGGCATGACGGGCGGGCAGGTGGCGCCCACCACTCCCGTCGGAGCCACGGCCACGACTTCGCCTTACGGGTGCTTCGAGCGGCCCTTTAATCTGCCCTTCCTGGCGGAATCCTCGGGCGCCGTTTACGTGGCCCGCTGGACGGCATTTCACGTTCGCCACATCGCCCACTCCATGGTTGAGGCGGTGCAAAAGAAAGGCTTCTCTTTTATCGAGATTCTGTCGCCCTGCCCTACGCTCTACCAACGGCGCAACAAGATGGGCGACGGGCTGGACACCATGCGCTTTTACAAACAACACAGCGTAATCAAGAATGGCGCGCACACGCGCGAGGTGGACATCAACCTGCAAGGGGAAATCATCGTCGGTAAATTCGTGGACATCGAACGGCCCACGTTGCAGCAGAGCATGGAACAACAGCTTCGCCAAACGCTGCGTGAGCAATACGCCGGCACAGGAGGAGCCTGATGGGAACCACGGAACTCCGCATCGCAGGATTCGGCGGGCAGGGCGTCATCCTGGCGGGGATGGTGATTGGTAACGCCGCCACCCTCCACGACGGCAAGTTCGTCACCTTGACGCAGAGCTTCGGGCCGGAAGCGCGCGGCAGCACGTGCAGCGTGCAGCTCATTGTCTCCACCGAGCCCATCCTTTATCCCTACCTCACGCAGCCGGACATCCTGGTGGTCCTGTCGAAGGAGGCCCACACGCGCTTCGGGTCAGACCTGAAGCCCGGGGGAATGCTCCTTTACGAGGAAGATCTCATTCACCTGGATAATACAACCCAAGGGATTCGACATTTTGGAATCTCCGCCACGCGCTTCGCGGAAGAGCTGGGCCGCAAGCTGGTGCTCAATATGGTGATGGTGGGCTTCGTCACGGCCCTGACCGGACTGGCCTCCCCGGAAGCCGTCCGCAAAGCAATTGGCGCTTCGGTGCCCCGGGGGACGGAGCAGCTCAATCTCGCGGCCTTCGCCAAAGGACATGCTTACGGCCAGACGCTCCAGGTGGACGCGCTCAGTCCCGCCTGAATGCTGCGCCGCCGCGCACCACGGGTGAGGTTTCCTTCTGAGATTTGTGGGCATCTAATGAAAAGGGCAGCTTGACCGCGGTATGGTGGCGGGTTAAACTCCTTGGCGAGTGCGCCTGTAGCTCAGATGGATAGAGCGTTTGCCTCCGGAGCAAAAGGTCGCAGGTTCGAATCCTGCCAGGCGTACCATAAAACCCCACCCATCAGCCAAGCAAGGCTCGATCCGCAAGAACTCCAATGCGAGGCCGAGGTGATTTGCAGATGCAATGCCGCTCGAATCGATCCCGTGTTCCAACTGCGATGCGGCTAGGTTGCGGCTTGGAATCCTTGCAGCACGGCGCGAAAATAACCCAGAGCGAACGCCATGCCAGCGTGCCAGGGAGCGCCGCATTCCACTTGCGGAGTGTGGTCGGGGATAATGACGCCGTCGAAGTGGTTTTTGTGGAGGATTTCGAGAACGCGCAGCGCATCGACGTCGCCGGCGTCGATGAAAGTCTCGCGATAGCGCGGCGCCTTGCCGTAGACGTTGCGCAGGTGGACATAAGCCAATTTCCCCTGGCGGCTGTAATGGTCCACAACCTCGTAGATATCTCCCTCGGTCATTTCCGCCAGCGTGCCCACGCAGAATTCCAGGGCGTTGCGCGGGCTGGGCTTCAAGTCGATCAGCCTTTGGTACAGTCGGGGCTGATAGACCAGTCGCGGCTGCCCTCGCAGCACGGGCAAGGGGGGATCGTCAGGATGCGCGGCCAGGGTAACACCCGCTTCTTCCGCCACGGGGACCACCGCTTCCAGGAAATCCGCCAGGCGCTGCCACAATTGCTCCGAGGTTATCGACGGAACGTTTCCGGGAGGCGCATCGGGATCGTAAACCATATTCCAAATTGTTCCGTTGGGGATGGGGGTCTGGTCCGCCTCATCCATGCCCACGGAGATCGCGCCGCCGCGCGCGAAAGGCCCCTCGATTCTTCCCGCCACGCCGGGAAGCGAAAAGTTGTACCCCAATACCGGAATGCCCGCGCGCCCCATATTGCGGATAA
>JBEKNU010000425.1:0-4524 GCA_049522495.1 Terriglobia bacterium | reverse complement strand
GGAGGTCATAGTCGAGAACACGCACCAGATCCAGGAGAGTGTCGAAGCGTGGCACGATTTTGCCGGACTCGATGCCGGAGATATGCATCTGCGGCAGGCTGGCGCGCCGACCCAGCTCGGCTTGGCTCCAGCCGCGTTTACGCCGCGCCTCTTTCAGTTCGTGGCGCATGTCTGCGGGCAGGCCATCCAGCCGCAGAGGTTTGATATGCTTCTTTATATTTTTCCCCATGCTTCATATAATAAGGCATATTTTTGCGCATTTCAAGTCCATGGGCAAAATCATATCGACCACGACAATAAATATAATATCGCATATCATACGCAGAATGGAGCCTTCCGGGAAGTTTGTGGTGGTACTGCACTCGGCGGAACGGACCGTAGTAACACCGTTGTGCTTACCTACCCCCTGTATGATCCATCTGGCGCAGGGATCAAAGTGACCCACCTCCGGCCACTCTTCTTACCCTGCCCCAGCTCCTGTAGCGCGGTCCGCCCGTCGCCAGACCCGGCCCCGGACGGGCTGACGGACACGTGTGCGCTACCTGCTGTATAATGGGAAAAGCCGCGGGACCAAGAAAACAAATCCGGCTCAGACTCCGGACCGAACCGTACCCTACATCATGTGAGGTACGCGACAGCGGCCGTGCGAGACGAGTTTACGATGGGTTCTGATCCGCCATGAGCCGGCAATCGTTGGGGACGCATACGCTTCGCCACTGCATGGAGATGGGAGGCCAATGATGTCGAGGTCAACAGAGGTGTTCATCCTGTGCCTGGTTGCCGTGGCGCACGCAGCCCTCGTCGGCGACCTGCTTCGACCGCAATTGTTATCCGCGCAGACCCCGTCGCCGCAGCCCTCGGTCGACGCCCGCGCCGCGTGCGCAGCAGACGTGCAGAAGCTGTGCTCCAATGTGCCGACAGGCGGAGGGCGAATCATCGCCTGCCTGAAGCAGCACAAAGAGGAAGTCTCGGACCGCTGCAAGCAGGCCATCCTCAGCGCGATGCAGCAATCGAGAGGAGGCGCTGGTTCCACCGCCGGTCCCGCGCCCGGGCCGGTCGAGCAGCCCGATACCGGCTCTACGGTGAGCGCCCCATCGAGTCCCGCCGCGCAACGAGAGAGCCACCCTTCCACTACCGCTGTCTCCGGTCCGGCCGAGCGCTACTTCCTGATGAAGCAGGTGAAGATCATCGACCAAGGTATGGGTCAGGGAAAACCGGCCTACGACCTGATGATCCCGACGACATGGCAATTCAAAGGGTGGGTAAATGCCGGCGTTGCCGAGGGCGGGTGTTTCGCCGATTGGTTCGCCGTCGCCGGAGACGCAAAAAGCGCCGACAACTCAATTGAGCTACAGATGCTTCCCCAGTACACGTGGCAGTACATCGATGATCCCGCCGGGCAGCGCCAGATGCAAATACAGAACCAGCGGGATGCGCAGTCGGGGATGAAGCCTTGCCCGGTGCGCGCGCCGATTCAGGCGGGGGAGTTCCTGCGCCAGGACCTGATCGCGAAGTATCGCAAGGGTAAGACGGTCGTTTCGATTGACCCCTTTCCGGAACTTGACCAGATCGTACGATACCGGCTCGGACTGCCCCCCACTGCTGCGGGCGGCAGCGCGAGTGGGATTCGTACGGATGCCGCCCGCGCGCGGCTCGCCTACGACGACGACAAAGGTCAACCCGTCGAGGAATGGATTGCGGCGGCCGTGGTCGTACGCTCGATCCCGACCGGCGGCAGCGGCGCAGCGTACGATTGGCACGCCATCATGGTCATGTTTTACCGGACGCCCAAAGGCAAGCTCGATGCCAACGACAGGCTCTTCAAGCTAATCGCGAGCACCCTTCACCCCGAGCCGGAATGGCAGAAGTGGAGCAACGGGGTTATTGCCTCTCTGTATCAAAAGAAGCAGCAGGAGCTGGCGAAGCAGGGGGCGATGATCGCGCAGTTCCAGATGCACGTCGCGCAGACCATCAACGGCGTCGTCGCGAACAGTGAGGCCGGCGCCAACCATGCTGCTTTTGGCGAGAGTCAAATAATCCGCGGTGTACAGACCTTCCGAGATCCGGCGAGTGGTGCGACGTTCGAGCTCAGCAACCAGTTCGACCACGCCTGGCTGAATGGGTCGAATGAGTACGTCATGAGCGATGACCCGAACTTCAATCCCAACGGCAGTCTCAGCGGCAACTGGACTGCGTTGCAGGTGGTGCGGTAGCAACCTGGGCCGAAGTGCACCGCGCATAGACCTATTGAGCGGCAGGCGGCTTTGCGCCGCCATTTGGCGAGGTAAAATCGCCGCTATCATATCAAATTGACCCACTACTAAATGATCCGTGGACGTGCAAGAGCGTTTCATCCGTCAGCGGACGGACAAAGTCGATAAGGCGCAAATAAAACCAAGCGAAGATTCCTTTCCTGCCTGACCGCCGCGGCCATCGCACGGAATACAACGGGACGAGCATTCTGCGCATCTCATCGCGTCATGACCTCTTCTACCCCTGGTCTTCGCGGACGTTTCCGTTCGCTCGCGCTGTGCGCGCCGATGCTTCTCGTCCTTGTGTGCGGAGATAAAATTGCGGAGGCACAATAACCTGCCACCTCGGGGTCCCAGCAATCGACAAGCAGTGAGCCCGCGGCCGCGGATTCTGTCCAGCCGAAGAACGATCGCATTTTTGGAGTTCTCCCCAATTACCGGACGGTGGAGAATCCCAACATCCGCATGGGCCCGCTGTCGGCAAAAGGAAAATTCAAGCTGGCGGTGGAAGATTCCTTTGATCCTTATGCGTATGTCATCGCGGGAGCCTTCGCGGGATTTGGGCAGGCGAAGGACGACCCAAAATCTTGGGGCGAGGAAAGCTGGGGCCCCTTCGCCAAACGCTATGCGGCATCATTCGCCGATCAGACCATTGAGAATGTCATGACCGAAGCCGTGGTCCCCTCGTTGCTTAGGGAAGACCCTCGCTATTTTCGTCTCGGAACTGGCGGCTTTTTCAAACGTACCGGGTATGCTGTAAGCCGCATCTGGGTGACGCAGACTGACGCGGGTCACCGGACCTTTAACTTCTCCGAAATCCTGGGCGCGGGAGCCTCAGCCGGAATCTCCAATATTTACTACCCCCAAGAAAACCGGACGATGTCCGCAAACCTGAGCCGGTGGGGAGTCATGGTGGGAGAAGACACGTTTTTCAATATGCTCAAGGAATACTGGCCCGATATTCGCCGCAAAATCCTCAAGAGATAGCATTCGCCCGGCCCGACATTTTCTCGTTTGGCCAACCTTGCTTGCCCTGAGGGCATCCTATGGGCTCGGGCAGAACAGGACCAATCCCTGGAGGTTTCAATACATGGTAACGTGGGCGCGGGTGTACGTGTCTATAACGTGGTTGGCCCTTCTCTGTTGCACCGTCCGGATGGCTTTCGCTCAGGTTCAGCCCTCCGACCCCGGCGCTCTTCCCTTGACCGTCCAAGCAGGAACACCTCTGCATGTCGTTTTGACCAAAAAAGTTCCCGTCAAGCACGCCGGTGTTCCTGTTGAGGGGAAGGTAGTCGAGAATGTTTATGTGTTTGACCACTTGGTGATTCCTGCGGGTAGTCGGGTATTGGGGCGAGTGGCGACGGTGGAAAGCGCTCCGCGTAAACAGCGAGCCCTTGCCATCGCCAATGGCAACTTCACACCTCTGCGCAGAGCCCAGGTGGATTTCGATACCCTGGTAGGAAAGGACGGAAAGCCCATCCATTTGCAAACCGCGGTGCTCCAGGGAGCGCCCAGCACGGTTCACGTCGTGGCGGGTGGAAACGATAAAAAGAAAAAAGGGCGCTTGGCAAGCAAAGTGGAACAGATTCATCAGCAGGTGTTGAATCAAGAAGCGGCCGCGATCAATAACGTCACCGCGCCGGGCAAGGTGCAGCGCCTGAAGGCGGAGCTGTCAGCAAGATTGCCCTACCATCGGACGTCCTTGCCTGTAGGCACAAACTTCACCGCCGAACTCAAAACGCCCTTGGGCTTTGGTGAAGAAACTCATTCACCCCTGCAGCTGCAGAAGGTGGGAGGCCCCATCCCGTCTGGAAGTCTCGTTCACATTCGACTGGTTACGCCCCTCAGCTCGGCCACCGACCACCGGGATACGCCGGTTCGAGCGGTGTTATCACAGCCCCTCTTTTCTTCTGACCATGCCTTGATCCTTCCGGAAGGCGCGCGGCTAAGCGGGACTGTAACCGATGCTGTTCCTGCCCGGCGGTTTGGCCGGAACGGACAACTCCGCTTTACGTTTCGTCAATTGGAGGTCACCTCAGGACCACCTCGGAAGGTTGAAGCCAGCCTGCAGGGAATCGACGCCGATTCCGGGAGCCACCTGCAGCTCGATGCCGAAGGCGGGGCTCACGCCGTCACGCCCAAGTCCTCATACGTCATGCCGGCATTTGATGTCTTGCTGGCCACCACCTCCCTTGACCTCGACGAAGGAACCAAAGGGATCCACGCGGGCGCTGTGGGGCACGGTGCGGACTATGGGGGAGCAGGAATAAGG
>JBEKNU010000424.1:0-4720 GCA_049522495.1 Terriglobia bacterium | reverse complement strand
AGGCGAACCAACTTATGAAACCCCGACCTCCTCCCCAACCCTCGACTCTCCCTGTCCTAAAGCCTTTCCCTGCAATGGCGACGTACAGGGCTAGCGATTATCTTGGACAGCAGTGAAATGACCACGCCCGCTTCGCAGGCTCGGGGACGTTTCCAACCCTTTGGTTAACGCCTATGCCCACAACGGGCGCCCCTACGAGGCGAAAAATGTTTGCTAAGAAAAAAATTACGGCCTTGCAAGGCCGGAAGGTCAGCAGGGGCGCAGGACCAAAGTGTTTTCACTCGATCCTGCGCCCCTACTCGAGATGCAGACTAAAACGCATAGTAGCCGTAGGTGGACGTCACGCCCCCTACCATCGTGCCCTCGAAGCCAATGATGATCGGTCTGCCATAAAAGAATGGCAGCCCGAGGTCCCAGGTGTCAGTCGACGCGTTGCAGGAAGAAGCGGGAGAACAGCTTTCCACAGCCACATCATTGTACGCTGCAAAGTTGGCGCTCAACAAACTGGTGGCATTGCCGACGGGGAGATTGACCGTTGTTGAGGCGCTGTTGGTGCCCGCGACGAGGAGCGGGATCGTCACGGTCGAGCTGGGACAGTACCACCCCGCAAGTGACCCGCCACAGTCGCTTACGCTCAAGCTCATGGGGTTGAGATAGGCGTTGAGAATGTTGACATCGGAGATATTCAGGAAGTTCGATCCGCTGTCGAGAAAACTCCCGCCACTGCTTGCCGAGGTGTAGTTGACCCCATTGAAGGTGGATGATCCAAAGTAACCATAGTTGTCGAGCTGATAGACGGTCGCGGTGCCGGGAATCGCATTATTGCTTTCGGTGCCGACACCGAAAGTCAAGGTGCCGGTGGCCGTGGATTGACCGGCCGCAGGTATGGCGGGTAGCGAGAGCATCTCGCCGTTATTATCTGTCGGAAACGCCGCAACGGGATTCCATGCCTGCTCCGTCACGGGAATCAAGTCGAGAATGTACTCATTAAGATTATTCGTTGTGTCGTAGAACATGTACGGATAGCCGATGACCGAGGGAGTACCTGCCTGTTGGTTTGCGACCGCGCAGTAAGTCCCACAATCATTGGCAAAATTTCCAATCCCCATGATGCCATTGGCCCCCAGAGCTGCGACGCTATTGTTCGCCGTTCCGCCGGTGTAGGCCTCACTGCCGATGCTCGTAGCGCCTGGGTAGACCAAGCATTGGTTGGGGATCGCCACAAGATTGGTACCGTTAGAATAGTAGACGACTTGGGGGGCAGTCACACCAACAGGGATGACCTGAATGGGAACCCCCGAATTCGCGGTTGCGCCCGGGACTTGCGTTGCCGTTTCCCCGCCCACCTGCACGGTGGCCATCTCCATCTCCCCCCAGGTATAAGACAAATCGCCGTACTGAACGCACTCATAGTACGGACCACCTGAAGGATCTATGGCCGGGGACAGCGAGGGTAAGGGTACGTTTGACCCGTTAATCTGGACTTGGGAAA
Organism: Terriglobia bacterium; assembly: GCA_049522495.1. Classification (GTDB taxonomy): domain Bacteria; phylum Acidobacteriota; class Terriglobia; order UBA7540; family UBA7540; genus Bog-366. Next base: position 3,228 of record JBEKNU010000424.1, on the reverse strand, counting down.
GGAGACGCAGCCCGAAGGACCCCGTATCCACCAGGACGTTGGGGACCTGCACGCAAGTGGTGGTGCCGGGCTGACAAACGGTGACCGTGATAAATATCCCGTTGGTGTAATTCCCGGTGGGCCCAAGGTTGACGCCGACCTGCGCCGTGTTTGCGAGGCCAGTTCCCGTCAAACTCACCGTCTGCGGGCTGTTGGAGGCGTTGTCGGTGAAGGTCAGGGTGCCGCTGTACGTGCCTGTGTTCGCCGGAGAAGTGAACGTCACGCGGACCGTGCAGGTGTTGTTGGGCGTGACCGTGGCTCCCGTGCAGGTGTCGGCGCTCGTGGCAAAGTCGCTGGCGTTTGTACCGCCCACCGTGACCGTCGAGATGGTGAGGTTGGCTGTTCCCGTGTTGGTGAGCGTCACCGGCTGAGCAGCACTTGGAACACCCAAGCCGCTTGCGAAGGTAAGGGGGGTGGGCGAGAGGGTAACCGCCGGGCTAGGGGCTACCCCGGCTCCGCTCAGGCTCAGCGTCTGCGTGCTGCCCGTCACATTGTTGTTGTTGTCGGTGAAGGTCAACGTTCCGCTGAGAGCACCTGTTACGGCGGGTGTGAAAGTCACGCTGACCATGCAGGTGTTGTTAGGCGTGACCGTGGCTCCCGTGCAGGTGTCTGCGCTCTTGGCAAAGTCGCTGGCATTCGTGCCGCCAATTGCGACCGTCGAGATGGTGAGGTTGGCCGCGCCGGTGTTGGTGACGGTCTCCGTCAGGGGAGCGCTCGTAATGTTCGTGGTCTGATTGCCGAAACTTAAAGCCGTGGGGGAGGAGAGGCTAACCAGGGGGGCAGTCCCGGTTCCGCTCAAACCCACGGTCTGAGGACTGCCGCTGGCGTTGTCAGCGAGCGTCAGGGTACCGGACCGGCTGCCCGTGGCCGTGGGCGTGAACGTCACACTTACCGTGCAGGTGTTGGTGGGTGTGACCGTGGCTCCAGTGCAGGCGTCGGCGCTCTTGGCAAAGTCGCCGGGATTCGTGCCGCCAATCGTGACAGCGGAGATGGTGAGGCTGGCCGTGCCGTTGTTGGTCACCGTCACCGTGCTTGCCGTGCTGGTCGTCCCCACCAGTTGATTGCCAAAGGGCACACTCGTGGGGCTCAGGCCGACGCCGGGAGTGGTACCAGTTCCGCCCAAGCTCACCGTCTGCGGGCTGGTGCTGGCGTTGTCAGCGAGCGTCAGGGTACCGGACCGGCTGCCCGTGGCCGTGGGCGTGAACGTCACACTGACCGTGCAGGCGTTGGTAGGTGTGACCGTGGCTCCAGTGCAGGCGTCGGCGCTCTTGGCAAAGTCGCCGGGATTCGTGCCGCCAATCGTGACACTGGAGATAGTGAGGCTGGCCGTGCCGTTGTTGGTCACCGTCACCGTGCTTGGCGCGCTGGTCGTCGACACCGGTTGATTGCTAAAGCTCACGCTCGTGGAGCTCAGGCTGACGCCGGGGGCGATGCCGGTTCCGCTCAGGCTCACCGTCTGCGGGCTGGTGCTGGCGTTGTCGGTAACGGTCAGCGTGCCGTTGAGCGGGCCGGTGGTCGTGGGCGCAAAACTCACGTTAATGGTGCAGCTCCCGCTCGCGGCGAGGGTTGAGGGGCTTGAGGGACAGTTGGTGGTTTCGGAAAAGTTGCCACTCGTCACGATGCTGTTGATCGTAAGGGGAATCGTCCCCGTGTTATTGAGGGTAACAGGCTGCGAAGCACCTGTGGTACCCACCGCTTGGTTGCCGAAGGAGGGAAGGGTTGAGGGCGAAACCGAGGCTGTGGGGGCCGTGGCCGTTCCGGTTAAGGTCACCGTCTGCGGGCTGTTGCTGGCGTTGTCGGTAATGGTCAGGGTACCGTTCAGCGTACCGGATACACCGACTGGGGGCGTAAAGGTCACGCTAATCGTGCAAGCGGCGCCCGCGCCTATGCCGGTTCCACATGTATTGGCGGGCGAGAGGGTGAAATCACTAGCCCCAGCAGTCAACGCGATGCTGGTAAAGGACAGTGTGGCGGTTCCGGAGTCGGTGACCGTCACCGCCTGAGCAGCGCTGGAAGTGCCCGGGGCTTGGCTTGCGAAGGTAAGAGTGCTGACGGAGAGGCTCACTGCCGGGCTGCCGGTGGGCGGGGGAGGGCTGCTTGAGCCCCCACCGCAACCCACCAATATCCCCAAGCCCGCGATCATCAAGAACACCCGCATCAACGTCGCCATGGATTCCCGCCTTCGCGGGAATGCCCGCCCGGAACCCATTCTTCTGACTCCTGACTCCTGACTCCTGGCCCCTGTACAATTCATTGCACCACCTCCGCTGTCAGGTTGGCGGGAACCAAGCCGGGCACATAGGCGCGTCCCGTGAACAACCGCGCGTGCCCGAAACTGGTAAATACAAAGTTGTCGCCCTGGATGGTTATCGCGCGGCGCGGCATCCATTGGGTTCGCTGCCCCTGTTGCAGGTCGGTAAGGTAGGATCCCAACAACTGCGAGAGGTTGGGCATGAATCGTGTATGCCAGGAAACTCCGAAGACCGTTCCCGCCGGCGAGACGAATTCATTCACCACGCTGCCGTCCGACAGGGTGATTTGGTGCAGGTTGTAACCCGCTTTGGCCACCATCACATGTTGGCCTTTGATAGCTTGGGCATCGGATTCCACCGACGACACATTGTCACCAAGCGCGGCCCACGCTGGAAGACTGCCCATCATCAGCATGAACAGAACCGCAAAGATTTTTTTCATCTATTGCCACCTGCCCTTCCCTTGGGTTTTTCCCCTTGACCCTAGCTTTGACGGTCATTGGACAGCAAAAGGTTTCTCGCGACATGTTAAATAATTGCAAAATAACCAAGCACTTAGGGCGAGCGCTGGAGTTAATGGCTGCCAGCCCTGGTGGTTTATTGGGGTGTCCATGCGCAAGGAAACTGCAAAGTCCTGATTCTTCTCGCCAAGTCAGATGTGAAATAGGGCTCGCGATTATTGCCAATTGGCCCTATGGTGGGGCAACAAAAACGTTATGGTGCTCCGCCAACCCTTCTCGTCTCAATCCGGTTCCTACATTATAAACCCGAAATCGAACCAAATGTTGCACTTTGTAGCGGCGGTCTCCGACCGCCGCCTGGAGTTTCTACATTTTCATGCGTCGGCGGCCTGGGTGAGGGCGCGGTCGGTGAGTTGGAAGCCCAAGGATTGGGGGCTTTCGGGATGGTCGACCATTTCTTTGCGCAGCAGGGTGAC
>JBEKNU010000423.1:0-4767 GCA_049522495.1 Terriglobia bacterium | reverse complement strand
CATCCTGCCTCCCCCTGTGCTCGGGATTTGTGTTGGTCCACATATCCCTTAACAGGTTCGGGGCAGGATGCGCTACCCCTTTCGATCTATCGCGCCTTACCCACGAATTCCACGGAGGAGCCTTTTTTTCCCTCGTGATCCTGGAGGTCGAGGATTTTATAACTGCCTTTGTTTCAATAAGATCGATTTTTGAAAGATTTCCGCAAGTCATCGCTAACACCTTTTGTTTCTGTTACATCATGGCAAACAACTTCCCTTTTTTTGTTCCGGATGCCGAATTTCGACTTAACTCTCATTATTTCAATGACGTAGGCAGCCACGACATCTTGACGCTAAACAAGGAAACCATTTGTTTTCTGATACATAATGGCAAGTCGCGCCTACCTTTTTGCCCAAGATCCCGTATTTCAACCTAACTCTCTTTGTTTAAAGGAAATAAATCTTTCAGACATTTTGGCCGAACACGCCGATCTCCTTTTGCTTCTAATACATCATGGCAAGGCGCCGCAGCCGGGGCAAGGCGCCGGGGGCTAGGGCCTGGGTTAAACCCTATGAACCAAGCCCTCGGCGTTCGAACGAGTCCCGCGTTCCTGGACCCTCCGCCGGCCCCTCGTCCGCAGTCCTCGGCGCGTCGTTCCGAGCCTTCACCCCTAGCCATACGGCGCGATATCGCGCTGTTTTCGCCCTCCGCAAAGTAGCCTAGCACGTTGAGGGCCATTCTCCCTATGGTAATTTACAGATCTCTGCCATGAAAGTGGATGTGCCAAAGGCACCTTGGACTGCGGCGGCTCGACGCCGCCTTTGCCCTCGCTTTCGCCGTTATTTCAAACCGGAGTCGAGCCGCCTTTGGCATCATCCTCTGCGTTATTTCAAGACGGCGTCGAGCCGCCGCAGTCCAAGGCGCTTCGCGCATTTTCGTCAATCGCCACGTGTTACAATACACGCAATTCTGATTCCCGCTCTCGGGAGGTGCCGATGTGGCGTCGACCGGTCGTGACCATCCTAATGCTTGTCATACCTGTGATTCTGCCGCTGCCTGTGCGGGCGCAGCAAAAGCCCTTTACCCAGGAGCAGGTCAGCAACATGGTGCGCGACGGATTCGGAGACGAGTCGGGCGCGAAGCTGATCGAGCAGCGCGGGATTGATTTCGCCCCGTCTGAAGATTATTACCAAACCCTCAAGGCCGCCGGCGCGAGCGAGGCATTTCTTAACGCCCTGCGCGCCGCCAAGCCGCCCGAGCCCGCGAATGCGAAGAAGCCGCTGAACCAAGTGCAGGTATTCGCCCTGCTGGTGGGCCAAGTGCCGAGCCATCGAGTCACCATGCTGGTCGAGGAACGCGGAATCGATTTTAAGCCCACGGATGACTACCTTCAGGAAGTCCGCTTGGCGGGTGGCGAGGATGAACTAATTAGCGCGCTGGAGAGCGCCAAGGTGACGAAGCCCGCGACCATTGATCCGGCGGCGCAGGCGCGGCAAACAGAAGTGCGCCAACATGTCGCGCGCGCGGGGGAATTCTACCGGGGCAAACGGTATGCTGACGCCGAGGCCGAGCTTCGCGCGGCGCTTCGCCAGGCCCCAGAGGACCCGGAGCTGCACTATGACCTCGGTGGGCTGCTTGGGGTCAGGGGCGATTGGGATGGTGAGATCGCCGAAGAGCGTGAAGCGCTACGCTTGAACCCCAATGATGATAATGCGCACCTTAACCTTGGCCTTGGGCTAGGGGAAAAGGGTGACTTGGACGGCGAGATCACTGAAGAACGCGAAGCGCTACGCTTGAACCCGACTAATGAGCTGGCGCACTTGGACTTAGGTATCGCACGCGGAAACAAGGGTGACCTGGACGGGGAAATCGCCGAAGAGCGCGAAGCGCTACGCTTAAATCCCAATAATGACGTGGCGCACGCCAGCCTCGGCGCTGCGCTCGGAAAGAAAGGGGACTGGGACAGTGCGATGGTGGAAGAACACGAGGCGCTGCGCTTGAACCCAGATAATGACATGACGCACAACAACCTCGGCGCTGCGCTCGCACACAAGGGCGACTGGGATGGAGAGATTACTGAAGATCGCGAGGCGCTACGCCTAAACCCCAATAATGCCTTGGCGCACTTCGGCCTCGGCGCTGGGCTCGCACAAATGCGCGACTGGGATGGTGCCATCACGGAATACCGCGAAGCATTGCGCTTGAACCCGAATTATGCAGGGGCGTGGTACAACCTGGGCATTGCTTACATCCATTCCAGGCAATACGACCAATCTCTCAGCGCCGAGCAGGAAGCTACCCGGCTGGAACCGGGTAACGCAGGCGCGTGGGTCAACTTGGGCATCGCATACGGCATTCTTGACAAGAATCACGATGCCGTCAACGCCTATCGGGAAGCCATCCGGCTGGAGCCGGACCTTGTAGAGGCGTGGGTCAACCTGGGCCGTACTTATGGCGACCTTGGGCAAAATGACCAATATCTCAGCGCCGAGCAGGAAGCCATCCGGCTGAGACCGGACCTCGCAGATGCGTGGGTGAGTTTGGGCAATGCTTACCACAGCCTTCGGCAATACGACCAGGAGGTCAGCGCCTACCGGGAAGCCATACGGCTGGAACCGGGTAACGTAGGGGCGTGGTTCAACTTAGGCTCGGTGTACAACCGGCAGGGCCAGAAATCAGAGGTTATGAAGGTTTACGAGAGGTTGAAAACCCTTGACCCCAAGCTCGCCGACCGGTTTTTCCAAATGGTCGTTCTACCTCAAGAGGACACTGCGCGACCGCGAAAATAGAATCCATTGCCGGAACGCCGAGCGCAGCGCTTTTGGCCATCGTCCGCTATTCAGATGAGGCAAAGGCCGCCCCGAAATTCCTTGAATGAACAAACAGTAATATTGAGGCCGCCAAGCGAAACTACCTCTTTGTAGCACGATAACTGTCCGCGATCATCCGTGACGAATTGATTGCAGTATGGAAGGCAGACAGCCATGAGGGTGTCGGCCCAGCCAGCTCGAACAGAGCGAGGGGCATTGGGTTGCCTTGCGTTTCGATCATAGTGAGCCGCACAAAGCGCAATCATTAGTGCTTGGAACGGCGGACACTCCGCTTCGAACCGTCGGACTGTCGAGTCATCGGCGGAATGCTGCGCGAAACGCTCATACAGGCTTCTGGCTATGGACCAGTACTGTCCTCCGTTTCGAAACGCATTTACCAACTCGGATACGCTCGCCGGGCGTTTGTCTGGGCTGGTGGCCAGCACCTTGTCAAACTTTGGCTTTGCATCGGCGTACACTCTGTTGAACATGCTGTTGTAGGTTCGTGCGGTCTCCCGCACCTCTTTGGCGAGGGCATCGGGGAAGTTCTCATCACCCGCGATCACTTGTTTCGCGTTGGGAACAGAAACGTCAACCGTTTCCCAGTTGAACCCTGAGCCTTCCTCGAAACGCACGATGAGCTTTTTGAGCAACTCATCGGGGGGATCGATACAATCGCCACAAGACAGAAGCTGCCCTCATACGTCGAGCAGCTTCCGTCTCCGCTCACCTGTGGTACTTGCCACAACCTCTTCCACATTCGTGAATGTAAGCCGGACAAAGAACCCCGACCCCAAGCCTCCTACCAGGGCGCGCAAGTGGCCATCATCCGCAAGCTTGTTGATAGCGCTCGTGTCAAAAGTCAGTCTCGGGCGCGCGTCCATAGCCCCTTCTCCTTGGCAGGCCGGCACAGACGGTCGCTTTTCAGCGTCTGCCAGCCATCGGCGCGTCCAGAAGCCACAATATCCATCACTGTGCGTCCCCCGGAGCAAGGACAAACCGCAAGAATGCAATACCCTGATTCGTCATTACTTGCTGGGGGAAGGCCAGGTTAGCCCCTTGCAGCGTCGACAGTCCACGGCGATTCAGATCAGTTAAGACTTGCTGCACCAAGTCGGCTTTTCCGCGGAACTCTGGTTCGAGCAGGTCTAGGATTTCCTGATAGTCTTTAAATCGGGGCAGCATTCCATTATTTGTTGCAGCACGAGAACTCGCGGTCCAGAGGAAGTTAAGAATCTTCACATGCGATGGAGTGAACTCGTCGATCAATTGCAGGTAGATATGCTGCATGTCTTCATCTGGGCCTTTTCCCACGGCGATATTGACCAAGGCGTTGCGGAGCATATCGCGTTTCTCTTGCTGATGAGTTCCAATTGCGATGAGAGTCGCCTGGATCGTGGCCGAGACGAAAGCCTCGTTCTCAACAAGATTCTCTACCTTGAATCCTTCGACCTTCGCCTCCAGCCGACCTACGGCATCCGCTAGCTCTTTCAGCCACTCGGCCCGCCGTCGCTCTACGGCTGGAGCGAGCACGACGGACATCAATTCAGTGATCGTTCCTCCGAAAACCGGTATGGTCGCAAGAGCTGCCCTCGCCACTCCCTGTGCGATATCGGCTTCCGTTGGCTCGGGGTACCGCTCTGCTCGGGTGGCAAACAGCTTTATGGGATCTTCCGCCATGACGTTCCTGCCTTTCTTCCTGCCTCATATATTATCATGTCGATAACGCGGGTGGCGCCGACATTGCCTTTTATGTCGGCGACCATTAAGAAGCCAGGAAACGCCAGGATTAGGACGCGTGGACAGAGATGTTGCGCGTGTTGCCGGAGCCATACATGAAATGCAATGTATGCGTCACGCGCGGGCTTTTTTGTAATTCTAGATATATTTTGCGAGGGTCGAGAATAGCCAATGAAGCACGGGAACGCCCACATGTTCAGTGATTAGCGTAATCACGACAGAACAGACAAACCAAAC
>JBEKNU010000422.1:0-4777 GCA_049522495.1 Terriglobia bacterium | reverse complement strand
CGCTCGGCCTTGTGCTTTTTGACCAAAGCGGCGAACTCCAAACGCGGAAAGTGCTGCAGCAGTTGATTGAACAGGCTCGCGACTTGTACCATGGTGGTGCCCTCCTCGGTGGCGATCAGAGAGATGTGTCAGCAACATCATTCTGAAACCGCTACCGCAGGAGGGCAACTGTTGACTTTCTTCAAACACCTGTTTTGGACAAGAGTGTCATCATTTGGCCCACGGCGCCAGCCGTGGGAGAATCGGGAGGTGGAGTGGTTTCGTAAGCCCCGGCAGGGGCGACATCATGGCAACGGACCGAGTGGAACCCTGATGTCGCCACTACCGCGGCTTACGATCTACTCTGCGCTGTGCAATCCCACGGCTGTTCGCCGTGGGCCACAGGATGTCGTCCGTCAGCTGACGGACTTCGGATCTTGCCGATGCGGGCAGGTTAATGCTTATGGGCTGATGCCACGCCCTTCCGAGGGAGACACCATGCAGACAGGCCTCGACCACATCATCCTGGGCATCAATGACCTCGACCGGGGCGTTGCCTGGGTGGAGCAACGCACGGGCGTGCGCGCGATGTTCGGCGGCGTTCATCCCGGGCGCGGCACGCGTAATGCGCTCATCGCGCTTGGGCCGAGCAGCTATTTGGAAATTCTTGCGCCCGATCCCCAGCAGTCCTCGCCGACCTGGTTCACCCAATTGCCCAACATGCCTGACCCCAGACTGATCGCCTGGGCGGTGCATACGCCGGACCTCACCGCGCTCGCGCGCACCGCAGTAGCGGCGGGCTTTTCCATTGACGGACCTCATGACGGCACGCGCTCGCGTCCGGACGGCAAAGTCCTAAGCTGGAAATTGTTTCATTTGCGGGACAACCGTGGCGGGGTGCTTCCGTTCTTTATCGAGTGGGGCCGCGATTCGCTTCACCCGGCCGCCGACGCGCCGTCGGGGTGCCGGCTGGAAAGCTTTCACATTGAATCGCCCGCGGCGCAGGAGTTGGCGCGGACCTTTCAAAGCCTGAGCGTGGAGGCCAGCGTGCGGCCGGGCGAATTACTGCTCATGCGCGCTCACATCGCGAGTCCCCACGATGAACTAGAATTTACGTCCTAAGATTCAGTTTCGAGAACTGGAGGGGGGAAGTGCTGCTGGTCGTTGGAGCCCCTGGTCTGGAAATATCAACCTGGGCCGCGCACGGGGCCCAGGGTCGAAGAAGTCCCAGGGCTAAATCCTATAAACAGCGCTATAATCTGAAATATGGAACACCTTACCGCCACGTTGCCGGCGCCTCTCAAGGCTTGGGAAGACGGGACTCTCCGGGTGGGATCCACACGTGTGCTCCTTGACCTTGTAGTCCATCACTTCAAGCAGGGGGGCACGGCAGAACAAATCCAGCATAGCTTCCCGTCGCTAACTTTGCGCGAAATTTACGGCGTCATTTTTTATTATTTGGAACGTACGGAAGAAGTTGAGAAGTATCTGGCAAACCAAGAAACAAAGGCCGAGGAGATCGAGCAATTGCTCCGCAGCCGCCAAAGTCCCACCTCACTCCAGAACCGGTTGGAAGAACGCCGGGCGCGCACATTCAAGTGAGCCAACTCCTGCATGTTGAAACTTCTGATTGATGAAAACCTGGACCACCGCATTCTGCGGGGGCTGAAACTGCATGTTCCCGAACTGTCGTATACCGTGGTCCAGGAGACCTCCCTGGCGGGTGCCTCCGACGCCGCGCTCTTGGATTGGGCAGCGGGGCTCCAGTTTGTGCTGGTAACCCATGATCGAAAGTCGATGCTTAGGGATGCGAATCAGAGAATGCGGTCCGGGCAGAAAATAGGCGGACTTGTTATTGTCAAGAAGGAATTGCCCTTGGCCAGGGCAATCGCGGATCTCGTATTCTTGTTGGAGAGCTGCACTGAGGAAGACCTCGAAAACCAAGTGATTTTTGTGCCCCTCTGAACCACCCCTGAATAGAGTCGTTTGTACCTGTCTGCCATCCCTTGTAGTTTCTTACCATGAATCGACGGGCATCCGATATTCCAGAATTGGGGGGTCATGGCCATGCGCTCCGACGACACATCATCGTGCCAACTCCAGGTGCACGACCTCGGCGATGTGCAGGTGAGGGATCGTCGCCAGCGCGTACCCATCCTCGACCCGGAAAGCAGCCGCCTCCTCGCCGGCGCGCAGGAGCAACATCGCTTTGGCTTGCCGCCCTTCCGGGACGCGAATCGCGATCTCAACATCGGTTACGGGCATATACTCCTGCCGCATGCGCCCGGAGGCCGCGTCCTTGAAGCCCACATTGGCCAACACCCAAAGCGCCAAGTCGCCATGGGGGGCTCGCCGGAGCACTCCGTAAACACCTCTTGGCGCCTTCATCCGGAACGGCTGGGGCGTTCCTGCTCCCAGGTATTGCACCATGGAGACGAGCAATCGTGATGTAGACTTCACGCGGTCGTAAAGATAATTTGCTTCCAGGCTTCCGCTGAGGTAAATCGTCCGGCCCTTGCCATAATTGTTCGCGATAATCGCCGGGCCCCGCACTTCACCTGTTCCCAAATTCCAGCACTCCGCCAAGACCTTGGCGTCTCCTACCGCTGCGACGGGTACGATCTGGCCATCGCCTTCCACAATCGCTCCGGGGGCGTAATCCCCCAGCGACGGATGCTTCTCCTTTACGCGGTAATAGCACTCCGGTTGGCTGCCGAGCGGCGCGCCCTTCATCGCCACGCCCAACACATTCTTCAGCGCCCCTCCGTCCTTCCGCAATTGCCCGAGGTCGTCATACAAACCCGTGTCGTAGGTGACGAGTAATCCTCCTCCCGCCTCGACCCAATCCGTCAGCAGCTTGGCATCGCGGTCGGAGACCCCCGAGGCTCCGCACAGCGCGATTACTTTTTGCTCGCGCAGCCACGCTTCGCTCATTTCGGTGCTAGCATGCACATCCACACTGATGTGCTCATCCAACATCACCATCCCCAGCCCTTGGCTCATCATCGGCCAGTTCCAGCTTTTGCCCTTGGTGCGCCAGAGTTGCAGCGCTTCCCACGTGGGCACGATGCTCACGTAGGGCACCGGGACGCTGTCCTTGTGGACTGCCTCCACCCGCCGCATGAAATCGTAGACTTCCCGCGCCGGCTGCGCACTGCCGCCGCCAACTTTGAAGTACGCACGGTTGGCGGTGGCGTAGAGCGGCGTGTTCCCGCAGGCCAGGTTGGTGAATCCCTCCATGCGGATTTCATCGCCGTCTTCCAAATTCGTGTTGTGAACCACCCAGGGACGTTCATGCGGCGGCTCTCCGAACCAAGAAACCTGGTAGCTGCCCAAGTACATCTGCGCCACTTTTCGATAAGGCCGCGCCATCGACGCACCCTTCATCCCGGTCATCAGGCGATCGTGAACTTCCCGGCTCGACTCCACCATGAAGCCTTCCGGAATGCGGTACTGGAGGGGCAGGGAGGTGCCTCGCCACGCTGAGCCGTTGTGGCACAGCATGAACTTTCCGCTGCCGTGGATGATCTTGCGGAGGTCAAGCAGGTCTTCCTGCACTAGTTGGTCCGCCCATGCGTACCATGACTGGAGCGCCTCCATATCGGCGTCCTTGGGCATCGTCGCCGGATCACTGCTCAGGCCGGGGTGGTCGGCGAAATCCCGCAGGCGGTCTAAATCCATGCCGCTGAATATTCGGAAATTCCTGCGGCAGGCGTCGCAGAAACAAATCCCCGTATAGGAAAACTCGCTGGGGCTGTCAAAATACACGCCATCGATGTCGTGCGCGCAAAGTTCCCGGGTCACCTGGCGGACGGCGGCGCGATAGGCATCCCCGGTGGTGCAAAGCATTCGCATGGGGGGCGTCCAGCCGATGTGCGCATAGAGGCCGTAAGGTTTTCCTTCCGGATCGCGCAACAACCAATCGGCGAATTGGGGATGCGCTTGGACGTAATCCGGCTCCAGCATGATGGGCGCGCCGAAGCCGGTGTAGCAATACAGGTGCATGCCGGCGCGGCGGCACTCCCGCGCGACCTCATCAATCAAATCGCGCCCGCCCAGTTCCTCGTGGACCGGAAAAGCTTGGCTCGGGTAATACGCGCGATAACCAATCGGCTGAAACCGCAGCAGGTTTCCTCCCAACTCGCCCACTGCTTCCACCAACCGCCGGGCGTCAAAGTCCTTCATGTGGGGGTAAACGGGTGGCGAGTAGCCGTCAAAATAAATTGCCTGCGAATAGTGCAGCCATTCCGGAGCTTGGTAGCCATCGCTGGCAAAGTCCATGCGCGGCGGGGTAGGTCTGGGCGCGGCGTTCTGTTGGGGACTCGCTAATCCCCTGCGCCATCCTGCCCACGCGCCGAATCCGCCCACCGTACCTTGCAAAAATGCTCGGCGTTTCATGAAGCAACTCATGAAGGGGTATTTGGCCAATATTTTGCGACTTCCGGTGGATTGCGCAGAGCGAAGCTCTGCGGTTGGCAATAGAAACGCAGAGCTGCGCTCTGCGCAATCCATCCTATCTCTCAACATCCTACGCAGAGCTGCGCTCTGCGCAATCCTTCAAAGCCTCTATCTGCGAAATCTGTGCAATCTGCGGATGGACTTCATTCTGCCTTCTGCGTGAGGGTTCGAAATGACAGGCCAAAGGCGGCGGGATAATCCCGGCCGCCAAGCGGTTGGGGTCCAAACACGAGGTAATCATCACCCGGGGCGCGCCCCGCCCCCGCCCTCAGCTCAAAGAAGTAAAGTTTCTTGGGGTCAAGCCGAACCGGCTTCCTGAGTCCAGCCTCGTACCACAAGT
>JBEKNU010000421.1:0-4798 GCA_049522495.1 Terriglobia bacterium | reverse complement strand
CAACATGCGGGCGAGGTCGGTGACGCCGTCCGATGGGCGCATGGCCGCAGCCAGCACCACCAGGTCAGCGTCAATTGTCACGGGCGTGCCCGCCAGCGTATCCGCGCCGCGCACGATGAGCTTGCCGTTTTGCTCGGTGATTTTTGACACCCGGCCGCGATAATACTTGGCGCCGTCCTGCTCAATGGCGCGGCGGACGAATTCCTCGTATCCCTTGCCCCCCGAGCGGATGTCCATATAGAAAACATGCGCCTGGCCGTCATGCACTTTGTGCTTGTAGAGCATCGTGTGCTTGGCGGTGTACATGCAGCAAATCTTGGAGCAATAAGACAGGCCTTTGGCATTGTCGCGCGACCCGACGCAACTGATGAATACGACATTCTTCGGCTCTTTCCCATCCGACGGCCGTTTGATGACGCCGTTCGTGGGACCCGAGGCGGAAACCAGCCGCTCAAATTGCAGCGAGTCAATGACATCCTTGTACTTGCCGTATCCGTATTCACCGTAACCCGTCAGTTTTCCGTTCTGCTGCTTGCCGATATCGTAGAGCTGATACCCGGTGGCCACCACAACGGCGCCGATCTTTTCTTCCACCACCTTGTCGGTATCTTTAAAGTTGATGGCTCCAGCCTGGCATTTTTTCTCGCACAGCCCGCAGCCGTTGCGGATCAGCTTGGCGCAGGTTTTGCTGTCGATGACGGGGCGCGCCGGAACGGCCTGCGGAAAGGGCACGTAGATCGACGGCCGCATGCCCATCTTAAAATCGAACTCGCTGGGATTGCGCTTCAGCGGGCACACGTTCCAGCACTCCCCGCAACCCGTGCACTTGGTGATGTCGACGTAGCGCGCTTTCTGCCGGATTTTCGCCGTGAAATTGCCAATAAAACCGTCGACCGCCTCGACCTCGGAGTAGGAGTAGAGTTTGATGCGCGGGTGCTGGCCCACCTCCACCATGCGCGGTGTCAGGATGCATTGCGAGCAGTCGAGGGTGGGAAAAGTCTCGGAGAGCCCCGCCATCTTGCCGCCGATCGAGGGCTCGCGCTCCACCATCACCACTTCGTAACCCGCGTCGGCAATGTCGAGCGCCGCCTGGATTCCCGCCACGCCGCCGCCTATCACCAGCGCGCGCCGCGTCACCGGAACGCGGATGGGTTGGAGCGCGTGGTCCTGCCGCACTTTCTCCACCGACATGCGGATGATCTCCGCGGCCTTGGCGGTGGCCTGGCTGCGGTCGTGATGGACCCACGAACAGTGTTCGCGGATGTTGGCCATCTCCACCAGGTAGGGGTTCAGCCCGGCTCTCTCGGCCGTCTTGCGGAAGGTCTTCAGGTGCATGTGCGGGGAGCAGGAGGCCACCACCACCGCGTCCAATTTCTCGGAATCGATCTTCTCGCGGATCATCGCCTGGCCCGGATCCGAGCACATGTATTTGTAGTGCAGGGAGCAGCGCACGCCTGGAACCCTGGCCGCAGCGCTAGCAACTTCCGCCACGTCGACCGTGCGCGCGATGTTCTCACCGCACCAGCAGACGAAGATCCCAATCCTCGACATAAGCCTTCCGTTCGTAGGGGTAGGGCTTGCCCTACCCGGTCGTTCAGCAAGGCTGAACGAAAAGGGGGCGGCAAGCCGTCCCCCTATATCAGTGCCGACCTAAAGGTCGGCGCTACGTCACGAGGCCGCCAGGATGGCGGCGTTACTTCACAAAGTGCCGGTCGATCCCCAGTTCTTCCGCGCTGATCCCCAAGGCCAGCCCCACCAGGTCCGTCAGGTAATAGACGGGCAAGCCAAAGCGCTCGCCGTAGCGCTCCTCGATGTCGCCCTGCTTCATATCCAGATTCACATGGCACATGGGGCAGGCCGTCACCAGGCAGTTGGCGCCGTGCTGTTGGGCGTCTGCCAGGATCCGCTGACTCAATTCCAAAACCGTCTCTTCCTTCGCCATGGTCATGCCCGCGCCGCAACACTCGGTGCGATAGTTCCAATCGACTGGCTTGGCCCCCAGCACCACCATGATGGCTTCCATGGAACTCGGTTGCTCGGGGTCGTCGAATTTCACCACGTCCGGCGGGCGCGTGAGCAGGCAGCCGTAATAGCAGGCAGGTTTGAGGTCGGCGAGCGGATTCTTTACGGCGGGCTTGATCCGGTCAATACCAATACGCTGGAAAACCTGGATGAGGTTCAGCACTTTGACGCGGCCGCTGACCTCCGCTTCGATGACTGAGGAGATTTCCCGCCGCAGGCCGGCATCCTCATCCATCAGCTTGGCGGCCTTCAGCAATTGCATCGAGCACATCGGGCAGGGCGCCAGAAGGTCCTCAAACCCTTGCTGCTCGGCCAGCGCCAGGTTGCGGGCGGGCAGCGCAATCGACAACTTGTGGTTCAACGCATGGGCAGCGGTGGCGCCACAACAAATCCACTCCTGGATTTCCTGCGGTTCGACTGCAAGTTTCCCCAGACACGCCCGCAGCGACTGCTCGTAGTCATTCGAGGAGCCGTGCAGCGCACATCCGGGATAATAGGCCAGCTTCATATATTCCTGGTCGACTGTAGCGTCGATCTCCGATCGACGGCGGCGGTCCCCGCCCCGGCGGGGCAAACTCCGACCGCCGCTACAACCTTATCTGCCGTCCGCGCACCGCTCAAAAATGCGGCGCACCAAAGCGCGGTCCTTGACCTTTTCCCCGCGCAGGTGCAGTTTGCGGCGTATCTGTAACTGCGGCGCCAAGCCCGCATCCTTGAACAGGAATCGCAGGCTGCGTTGGGAGGGCAGGGCGCGAAGCTTGAATTCCGCGATGAGCTCGATTTCGTCCAATCGGCCGTTGCGTTGGATATTCTTAAGGAATGCCTGTTGGAAGGCCACCACGGTCTTTTGCGCAGGCGAAGCAAGGCCACGTTGGAGGGAAACTTCCCGCAAGGCGTCCATGATGCCAGCGCAATCGACGGACTGTGGGCAGCGCGTCGAGCACGTCTGGCACGAGACGCACGTCCAAATGGCGTCGGAGGTCATCGCCTTTTCGAAGTTGCCAAGCTGCAGCGCCCGCACAATCTGGTTCGGCGCCAAGTCCACGGCGGCGGCCACGGGACAGCCTGCCGTGCATTTTCCACACTGGTAGCAATCCGTCCAATGCGTAGGAGCCAGGATTTCGGTCAGCACGTTGCGGGAAGGCTTTTCACACGTCGAGGTTTCCACGGGCACCGTAGTTTCTGTAGGAGTCGCGAAGGCGGGAGCATTGTGGCGGACCGTGCCGGACACAACGCGCGGGCCGATCGCGATTGTCCGAACACGGGATTGTGACACCGGCCACAGAAGAAGTCGAGAGCTATAAGGTCCCAGCGCCAAAAGGTCGCGGCGCCATATTGTCACTGCCCCTTCCCGATCCGGAACGACACTTTTGCGCCCTGTGCCCCGCAATATGTAGGTCCGTTGTGACCGTGGGCTTTTCCTTTGGACAAGGCAACGTTGGCGGCGTGTCGCATCGAGATTGACTTCGCGCGGTTGCGACTGGGATATCGTCCATGAGAGAAGCCCACGGTCACAACGGCAGTGACCGTGGCTACCCCCCTGTACCGTCACTGCGACTGAATCTCGAAGAAGGCGAGATCAAGCGGCCGCAGAGGGGCGGTGGCGGCCCGCCAATCGCGTCCCCGGCCCATCTTCGTTCCTGCGAGCCTGCCCTCCGTATCGTAGCTCCTGATCCTGTACGAATTGGTGGAAGGCAGCCACAAGCTCAAGTCGCTGTGAAGATTCACCGATTGTGGCCGGTCCTGATCGTTCAGCACGATCACCAGTAGCCTGTTCCCGAGTTGGTAGCCCCGCACAAAACCCTGCGCCGGCTCGCTGAGCACTGCATCCCCAATCAGCGTGCCTTCCGTGAAATAGGGCAAGAACTGTCGGCGCAATTTGGCCACTTGCTTCATGGCCGCGGCCAGCGCCGGCACGTCGCTGATGAGGGCGGTCCCATTCGGTTGATCGGGTTTCTTGGGGAGCAGGTTGAGATAGAGGTTGTCCGCAAAGCCCTGTTTCGCCACACGCGGCGAAAAGGTGACGTTGCAATTGAAGCGCGGCCAGCGGAGCACG
Organism: Terriglobia bacterium; assembly: GCA_049522495.1. GTDB lineage: Bacteria > Acidobacteriota > Terriglobia > UBA7540 > UBA7540 > Bog-366. Next base: position 720 of record JBEKNU010000421.1, on the reverse strand, counting down.
TTGGTGAGCGGGCTGGCTTCCACATAACCGTCGCCGCACCCGCCCCATACCCAAGTGTAATCGAGCACGGCGGAATCCTGCTCCAGGTCCCACCCGGCTTCACCGGAAAAGGTCGACTCGGGGTCCAGGTCGCGCGCCTGGCGGCGGAGTTGTTCGACCATATTGACCAGGGCCGGCTTCTCGCCGTCCTTTGGGTACGCATACCCGAACTGATCCCAACAAAATGAGGTAATACCTTTCTGGATCAACCCCCGAAGCGCCCCCATCACATCTTGTTGCCACTCCGGGTTCGTGTCGCTCACCCACTCCCCCTTATCTGTTCCCGCGTAATACGGACGGAAGCGTGGAATCAGTTCCGGGTGGTACGTCCAGTTACCTCCTTCGCTATCCTTTGACTTCTCGCCGTAGCGCGCGAGCAGCCGGTCCAGCATGATATGAAGGCTCATAAAGGGCGCAACGTTGACCCCGATCCTTCTTGCTTCCTGAACGCCACGCAGGAAATCCTCTTCCGTCCCCAGTTCGGGGCGAAACACGATGGGCAAACGGAAACACGGCGTCCAAAACCAGATCACCAGTTCATCGATTCCGTACTGATGCGCGTCCTTGGCCACACGAGCGATGTCGTTGTAGCGAAAGGCGGCGTGGTTGGGATCGGGTTCACCATCCGGGCTCATCCAAATGGTCTGGAATCCAATTCCTTCTCGAACATGCCGTGGCGCA
>JBEKNU010000420.1:0-4836 GCA_049522495.1 Terriglobia bacterium | reverse complement strand
GCTTGCTGCCGCTTTTGCACCAGCCAGCTTGCTGGCGGCGAATTCTGCTCCAAGTCGAAATTCCCGCGAGCAAGCTCGCGGGGAGGAAAGCGGCAGCAAGCTGCCGCACTCCAAAGCGCCTGCGGCGCGCCCAGGGAGATTCCCAAATCCGATGGGGGTGAGAAACACCGATGATCACCGAGCAAAAATATAAAGCCACCGTCAAGAAATCCATCCAAATGATGAAACACGCGGGTATCGTCATAACGTCTGAGGAGCGCGCCCGTCTGGAGGTTGCGGATTTCGGGCTGGGCGAACTTGAGAAGACGGGCCTCGAGATCCTGACATACGTTAACACCGAACGCGTGTGCGCCAAGGAAATCATCATGTTTCCGCGCCAAACCTGTCCCGAGCATCGCCACCCCACCGTGGAGGGCCGACCGGGCAAGGAGGAAACATTTCGCTGCCGCTGGGGAACTGTATACCTCTACGTGCCCGGCCCGCCGACCGCTCGCCCGAAGGCTCGGCCGCCGGCGGGGTCGGAGGCCTACTACACCGCCCGGCACGAGGTTTGCTTGAAACCCGGAGACCAGTACACGATGATGCCCGACACGCTGCACTGGTTCCAGGCCGGTCCGAAAGGGGCGATCGTTTCGGAGTTCTCCACGCGCAGCACCGATGAGGCGGACTTCTTTACAGACACTCGGATCAAGCGGGCGCCCGAAATTGCTCCCGCATAACAAAATGTCATCCTGAGGCCCGGTAAGTTCAGGCCGAAGGACCTCGGCAGCATGTCACGACACTCATCAAAGGACCCGGCCTTGCCTGGTCCTCGGTGATTCCTAAACGCTTGGCGACCAAGCAGGAGTAACCTGCGATGGCGCAGTCCGACTTCCGAATGGGCGACGATCCAGGCGTTGAGCGCCTTCGGTCTACACTACGGCATTACTGAGGGTCTACCCTGGCTGGGGCCATCAGGGCTTCTTATACTTCTCTTTCGGGTCCAACGTCATGTGGAATTCGCCCGATGACGCTACGTCGACAAATTCGATGGTTAATCTGCCGATGCCTTGGAAATGGGCATAGCGCCAGTCTTCGTAAGGGTACGTCATTACCTTGCCACCACCTTCCGACGCGGGCCGCTCGTAAGAACCGCCGGAGGGGTGAGAGTCGACCTCATCCGGTGGGCCGTAGACAATATAGATGCGGCCGCGATCGGTCACCCAACCCGGCCTTCCGGAGGCATAATGCTGATTGGCATACGCGAGCCGGCGGTAATGTTGTTCTCTGAACTCGTTTCGCGGGCTGCCCGGATTCGGATTGCGACGCTCCCAGAACGCCTTGATGAACTCATCCCGTTCTTCGTCGGTGGTGAGTTTCTTACAAGCGGTTCGCTCCGTGTCGGTAATAATATAGGGAACTTCCTGATTGAGCCATCGGTCATAAGCAGAGATCTCCGCGTGGCCCGCCTGCGGCGGGGGAGCGGCAGAACTTTGCTGAAGCGGCTTTGCTGGCCATGCGGCCAAAGCCACCACGGCGGTGGTTATGAGAATTACTGCGGCGAATAACGGCGTCCAAAGGCTATTCGCGCCTTTGGGAGATAACAGACGGCGGATGCGTTTCATGAGACTCCCTCCTGAAGCGGCCACGACCGGTTCGCGGCCTGACCAGCGATTCTGTTCCAGAGTGGCCAGTGCCACGGCGTACTCCTGCACATTGCCGCTTGTTGCTACCACCACATCATCACAGCAGTTTTCGCGCTCGGCGCGCATCACCCGGGATATCCACCAGACCGCAGGGTGATAAAACAAAAGGCACTCGACCGACCGCTGCAAAACATTCACCAAGTAATCGTATCGGCGGATATGCGCCAACTCATGCAGTAGGATGGCCTCGATCTGTCCGGCAGGTAAGCCCGCTAACAAGCCCACCGGCATCAGAATTACCGGGCGGACATGCCCGATGACCATGGGGATATCCGCAAGGCAGGACTCCAGCAACAGAACAGGCCGCGAGAGGCATAACTGTGCACGCAAGCGGGCGAGTTCCTTCTGCCAGCGCTCGGACGCATAACACACGCCTCGCCGTCGCAGCCGGCCTACCGATATCCAGCCGGCCACTTGTCCGAGGACGAAAATCCAGACGCCCACCATCCAGAACGGCGCAAGCCACGGCACGATGGCGGCAAGACCTGGACTCGATGGGGCAGCGCCATCCATGTCTGTTGGAGCGACCCATGCCGGAAAGCCGGGCGCTCCTGCGCTGTGCAGCCCATGCACTCCTTCCGGCATCATGCGAACCAACGTGAGGACAATTCCCCCGAGCATCACAAGCATTGCGACACAGGCCGCGGCATAGCGGGCGCGCGCCGACCGCACGGCCAGGAGCGTGGCCACGAGCCCGGCGGCGACGATCGCTCCCTCCCAGAGGGAATGGAGCAGCGTCCAGCCCAACGCCTGCGCTAAGGGAGTCGCTACCCACATTTCGAGAAATGTCATTTCTCCCCCTTCCGGTACTCATCCAGCAGCTTGCGCAACTCGGCGAGTTCTGCCTTGGTGGTCTTCCGCGCCGAGAGCGCGCCGACAAGAAGCGCCTTGGCCGACCCGCTGAAGGCCCGCTCCATCAGATCTCCGGCAAGCTGTTGCTGGGTCCACTCGCGCGGCCGGGCGGCTTCGTAGATGTGGGCGCGCTCCTTCTCGTCGCGGCGCACCAGGCCTTTTTCGGCCATGATCTGCATGAATTTGAGTACGGTGCTGTATTGCGCCGGACGCCGCCGGCTGATCACGCTATAAACGTCGCGAACGGTGGCCGGGCCGACGCTCCATAGCACCGTCAGAATTTCGAGTTCGGCGTTCGTGGGTCTGGGCGGATCGGTTGTCATATACGAAGACATTACTAGTAAGATTTTCGTATGTCAAGTGCTTTTTTCGCCGGTTTCGGCCCGAACGAGGAGACCGTTTCCGCGCCGGCATGAAATTGGCCCAGGAGCGTTTACTGGAATCAGTGTTACCCTCCCGAAAATACACTACGCGAGTTTTGGGCGAGAGTGCGCTCGAATCCACCTGCAAGTTAACGCCCTAGCCGGAGATGTTACCTTCAGGGTCGGAAATGGCGTTCGAGGAAATAGATCCCGCCATGTTCGCCCAGCGTTTACCAATCCAGGCAACTCCGGACGGATGACGGGGTACTCGGAAGTTGCTCTGGACGGCCTCGCGAGGACGATTCTCCAGGGCGCCCAAGGGCATGGGCCCTGCGTGGCGGCGGGGGATTTACGCATCGCCGGTCAGTTGACGGCGGGCGGCGGATGCGGACGGTAGGGGGACGGCTTGCGGTCCCCTTCGAGTCTCCACTTTTGTGAGCAGGAGCCTCGGCCACCTTGGAAATACGCAGCATGTTGCGGGGATAAGATGAAATATCTTTACCCCCTTTCGCCCCGTGTCCGATCAATTCGCTGGCGTCCTTCGCCGAAATGGCCCATACCGCGACCCTCATGAAAACCACTGTGCGAAGCACCTTGGACTGCGGCGGCTCGACGCCGCCTTGAAATATCCTCGAGGAAGAGGACCCAGGCCATCGGGCCAGGCATGCACGCCCGAAGGAAGGTAAAGGCGGCGTCGAGCCGCCGCAGTCCAAGGTGCTTCGCACATCTTTATCGACCGTGGCCGACCGGAATCCCGTAAACATCAGGAGCCGCCCTCCTCAACCAACGAACACCACCGATCGAAATCCTCATCAGAAATGTAGAAACTCCATGGGGACGGCTTGCCGTCCCCTCTTCGCGGGCCAAAGGTCCGCCAGGGTAGGGCGAGCCCTACCCGTACATTTCCTCACTCACCGTATATTCCCTCACTTCCCGCCCCCTCGCAGTGCCCCCAACACTTCCCCGCATCGTTTATCGGTGGTTTCTTGGAGGAACGTGAACTTTATCTTGGTGAGCCTCTTGGCGGGCCTGCCGGCATCATGATTAACTCGCGGATGCCTGTCATGTTTAGAACCGGGTAGAACCGCGCCTTGCGCCCAACTCGACGTTACTGGCTTCCTTCCGCGCTCCATGGCGGACGTGAAGGATCTCGATCAGCCGTTTATGTTCGTCGACTCGATAGTAAACCAGCAACGGGCTGTGCAGTAATTTGCGCACCCGGGATCGCTTTCGGATGACGCCGCCCAGACGGGGAAATCGAGTGAGTAGATCAACATGATCCAGCAAGGAAGCACCAAATCGGGAAGCGGCCTCAGCGTCTTCCTCGGCGATGTGCCCGAGAATTTCGCCGAGATCGTTCAGCGACCTTTGCGAGTAGAGGAGGCGGTAATCCACTGGGGCAAGAGCTTGCGGACTTCTTCTGCGGGTACGGTTCGGCCCGCATCAGCATCGCGAATGCCTTCGTCAATGGCCGCGAGCGTCTCCTCGTCCTCATCATCAAGGGCGGGAGCGGGCTTCTGCAACTCGGATTCCTTTACCTTACCCATATATCAATCGTAACCCCGAGCCACGGCGGATGCAACGGTTATGACGCGAACTCGTCATCTCCTGGCGGGCCGCGGAAATAACCTCTCACTCGAAATAGTCCACTTGGTCGTAAAACGGCCAACCTGTCGAACTTGCAAGCTCTGGACAGAATCAAAGCAACAGAACCTGTCATTGGCGCGCCCCCGCGATCAACGCCGTGGGATTTACGCATCGCCGGTCAGTTGACGGCGGGTGGCGCATGCCGACGGTAGGGGGACGGCTTGCCGTCCCCTGGAGTTTCTACATTTACTCCACTGTTTTAGGTCTGGCATATCATTATTATATTGACAGACCGACGTAAGTCGGTTACACTCCTCCTGAATCTATGCTCAGGAGCCCACCATGAACGA
>JBEKNU010000419.1:0-4844 GCA_049522495.1 Terriglobia bacterium | reverse complement strand
GCTCCTCCATGGTGCCTACCGCTGGTCGACCCGTCCCGCATAAGAGTTCGGTGAAGTTGGCCGATTCCGTTGCGGTGTTGGACGATTTCATTGCCACCCTCCTGAGTTCTCCCCCCAGGCACGTTACAATATGATGGCCTGCGGGAATAAGCGCAGCCCCTAATCCTTAAGCCTGTGTGCCTGTCACCTACTAATCTTAATCAGTTTTTCGAATTAGGGAAACCCCAAAGATGGGGCCCTCTCCCTTATGACGGCTATAAAGAAATCATAATGATCGGATCATCGCTCTTTTTTCATATGGCTTGAATTTCAAAAAGGGTGGGAATTGGTAGTAAACTTGCCACCAGCACGTAGCCACTATGGATATCGCAATAGAGGAGGTCATCACATGGGTATCGATCCGATCCTGAAGTTGGGCTGGGTCAATTCCGACCAGGATTTAAAGTTGGCTTGCGGGTTGGCGGAGAAGGCGCAGAAGAATGCAGGTGCGACTCAAACCGAGGCCGACACGATCGCGGTATTCGTTGAGCCAATTCTCAGGGGGCTCGGCTGGGACACTCTCGCCTGGACGGAAGTAAGCAGAGACAGTCGACGTCGATACTCCCTGGCGGATATGTGGCTGCTTGCAGAGAAGGGCCAGAAAATAGCTGTGATGATCGAGGTCAGGGATATCGGTCTACGAAAACTCCGGGAGAAGGATCGCAGGCAACTTGCGGTGTACGCGCGCAGCCTGGTGGAAACTGAGGAGGGAGAGCACAATCGAAAATGGCGTCTCGATGACGGCGCAGGCAGGGTCTTCCTGTACGCGGTCCTCACCAATGGGGAAAAATGGGAGGTTTATGACTTCGGGGTACAGAAGGCAGGCACTGCTGCCCCTTCAAATTCACGTAATCTTCTCTATGAGTGTGATCTTGCGACCGACAAAGAAGGATTGAGAAAACTGTCTTCCTTTATCGGCAAAGACATCATCATGCGCAAAGTCAGGGAATTTCTCCCTTAGGACGACCGAGCGAATGCAAGTAGCTTGCACGGGGTTTGGACATTTCAACCTCTGAGGCTTTTCTGCGCATTGCAGAGATTAGAAACTCGCATTGACAACCCAAAATTGCACTTGCTCAGAGGGTCACTTAACTCCCAGGACTTCGCGGCGGCCGGAGCGGGTCAGGAAGGTCTTGACGTTGCCGCCGGGGAAGAGCCGTTCCATTTCGCGATTGGTGAGGGCGGGGTAAGGAAAAGGTTTCTGGCTGGTGTCACTCGATCCCAGCAGCGTGAGGCTTTTGAACCACCATCGGGTTTCGGCGCCCGTGGTAATGTGCGGTTCGCGCAGGATGGAGAACAGCACGCCCTTCGGCTGCAGGTAGGAGTGGAAACGCTCAACCAATTGGGGCAGCACCTCGCGCGGGAGCAAGTCCAGCAGACCCCAGCAGCAAATCGTCGAAAGTGATTCCGGCGGGATAGGGGGGATCTGGGCCAGAAAATCGTCGATCAGGAAGACCGGCGTCTTGCCCTGGCGCATCCAGAAAACCGAGCTGGTTTGCTGGGCGGGAGTAATCAGGTCTGAGAGGTAGAGCTTGGCGCCTCGCAACAGCAAGACGTCCAAAGTGGACTGATTGACAGGGCCGCACTCAAAGCAATGGGGATGGCGTTGATGCGAGAGATGTTGCCAGAGCCATTGGAGACCACGGCTGGTGGCCGCCGAGGCGGCAGCCGTCAGGCCCATCTCATCCTGGCTTTTGGTTAGCGCCATCTCAAGCTGCACGCTCCGGGCAGCCTTGCTGATTGCGGGGCTCCGGCGACGAAAGGAAGAACCGGCCGGTGCAGGCGCCGAGCGCCAGCACATGTTATGCTGGCGGACCGCACTCCAAAGCTTCGCTCAGAATCACAGCCCTGATGGGTTTTTCCGCAACCTGTAAAGCCCCGGCCTTCCATGCCCGTGGTGAGAGATCCGGGTTAGGCGTTGTTCCTTAAGAGGCTCGGGGCCGCGACATCGTTCGCAACCCCTGAGTCATCGTCACGCGCGATATCAATGCTCCCCTTAAAGTAAGCGCCCTCTTCAATCGCCACCGTTGCGGCGATGAGATCACCCACCACGTGCCCGGTGCGCCGAATCTCAATCTTTTCGCGAGCCGCGACGTTGCCGGTTACCGATCCCAGGATCACCACTTGCCGGGCGCGGATTTCCGCTTTGACGTGCCCTTCCGTACCCACCGTCAGGCAATGGTCATTGAGGCTGACGTTTCCTTCGAATTGCCCTTCGATCAGCAGGTCCTCGCCTGCGGATAACTGTCCTTGCGCCACCACCGTGCGGCCCAAAAGGGTGTGCGGGCTTCCTGCCGGGGATGGATTTGTCAACTTCGGTTTCGGTTCGCTCATAAAGGTTTCCACTTCCGGAGGCGCCGGCGGGGCCTCTACTGGACGGATAATTATTGGTTCCGCCACCGGCCGAGTTTTTTTCTCCCACCACATAGCAGAGTCGATGGGGCGCTGCCGCTCGATTCAATCCATCCTTGCCGCCAGCCACCCTTCACCGGTTCAAATCTTACACTGGCTGGGGGCAGAGTTCAACAAAGCAGTGACGAATGACGAGCAAGCAAAAACCGAAATTCGAAAATTGAAACTCGAAAATCGCACCGAGTTTCGAGCTTCGTCTTTCAGTTGCTCATCACTCTTCACTCGCCATTCGTCACTGGCTTATCGCACGTTCCCAGTTCCCTCCAGGCGGATGGTGACGATTTGAAACGGCTTGACGGAAAAGCGGAAGCCGTGCGCAGAGGTTTCAAGCGCTGCTTGTTTTCTTTCCAGGGCGTCACTGCTCCACGCCGAGTTCACATTCAGACGGGGAGTTTGCACGTCCACTGGGCCCGCCTGGCCGCCGACTTCCAAAAAGCGCAGAATCGTTCCGTCACCGTCCTCGGCCATTTTCCAAGTCACCAGAACCACGTTGGGTTGGTCCAGCTTTACGAAGCTGCCTTGGGCCGCGTCCAGTGGGCGGGGGGTATCAAGGGCTTTATCCTGTGAGGTAATCTGGTCCACTTCGGCAGGCGTCATCTCTTCCCACCCGAAACGGCTGAGAGTGGCCGGCTCTAAGTGGTCCCCACTGGTCAGCACGTAACGGAAGGTGAAGTCCCCCCCTTGTCCCGCAGCGTAGTTGGTGTCCCAGTAGTTGTTCATCACGTAGGAGAAAATCGTTCCCGAGCGCTGGCCGAACTGTTCCGGCCACGTGGCGCGAAAGATGTCCCCCAGGGTCACGAGGGATGCATCCACCGGCGCGAGCGCCACCGTCACTCCGCCTTCCTCCGCCGAGACCCAGTGCTGCACTGAGAACCATTCCTTCCCCGCGCCCGGTAACAGGTCGTGGCTGGGATCGATGAAGCCGTTCTGAGTCTCGTATCGGAATTGCGGATGTTCCATGGCGAAGGGGAAGGCGAAGTAAACCGATTCTTTCGTGTACACCTCGGTTTTATGCAGGCGGTTCACGAACTCGATCTTCTTCTGGCCGTTGAACAAAATTACTTCGCTCTCGATTTTAGGCGTGTTCACTCCCTGGCTTTCGAGGTGAGCAACCGTGCCAAAAGGTTCGCGGCTGACGGAAAGCAAACGCCCGCTGCCGGCGCCGTGAATCGAAAAGTCAGGCTCGGGCGCGGCGGGACTATAGACCGTTGCCCGATTCGGAGTCTGGTCCGCACCTGTGACGTAAAGGTACTGGTTGAAGCGATAGGGTCTCGAGGTGTTGACCAACTCTTTGTTCAGTTGTTTATCGAAAATACTTTTCACCGACCCGCTTTCGGAATCTAGAACCACCCGATAGTACTGGTTCTCGAACGTTCCCTCCGTGCTCGCTTGGGGATCTGCTTGCGGTTGTTCAGTGGGCTTCATGGCATACGCCTTGTAACCCACCGAGGGCACGTCCTGCGCCAGGAAGCGGACATGCTGATAACTTGGCCCGGTAGAGAGGACCTCATACGAAACGGTTTGATGGCTCGTGAGGTCGACCAGTTCCAGCCCTTTGTCCAAATCAACTTCCACCAGGCTGGAGCGCTGCCAGCTTAGCGGATTGAACACCAGCAGCGTACCTTGGGGGTCGGAAATGTAGTCCGCCAGCGCCGCCAGGCTGCGCCGCAACAGGTCGTCAACGCGCTTCTTCGCCTCGCTCGCAAAACCCACCTTAACGGCCAACTGCTGCACGGCTTCCTGGCAATGCGGATTCGAGACGCTGCGGTTATCACCCCATGTGTGCTCGTCGTATAGAACAATGTCCTGCCAAAGCTGTTTGAACGCCTGGGCGTCAGGCCGCAAGCGCAAGTTCGCCAGACTACTGAGCGTGGAGAACTTCTCCGCCGCCAGCGCCCGCTGCTCGTTCCCGCGTTCCAACGCCGCCGAACGCGCCGTGGATGCGATGCCGTCCTCCCAATAGGGGCCACCGTCACCTCGCTCGACCGGCAGCGAATCGCCGAACTGCCCGGCAACATAACTGATGGCCTCGGCGAAACCTGAATATTTCAAGTGGGGATACGCATAAGTTTTGTTCCAATCATCGACGAAGGTTGCTTGTTGCGGGAAAAGGTCCGTGTTCTCAACCTGTGTGCCGTAGAGGATGGTCGAGTCCGATTTGTAGTCAGGGCGCGAGTAGTTCTGGAGGTAAAGCGGCAAGGAATCGCGCCCCGCCGTAACCAGGGGAGGCAATCCCAGAAGAGTCTGCATTTGTAGGTAGTGCCGCGAGTACCACATCAAGATGCGGCCGCCATCGGGGCCTTCCCACCAGAACGGAGCCTTTTCGTGCAGGCGGCCTTGCAACAAGACGGGCGCACGATAATTATCACTGCCGGCGGCGAAGTACTTCAGCC
>JBEKNU010000418.1:0-4908 GCA_049522495.1 Terriglobia bacterium | reverse complement strand
CTCTTGGAGCTCTACCTGAACCACAGTCTACCCACAGATTCTGCTGAGGAACCAAAAAAAAGGGGTGAAAAATGGGCCTAATGTTCGTTAAGTTATTGAAAACACATGTAGAAAAAATGTCAGTTTTTCGCCTTTCCATGATATTTATGAAAACAAACGACTTAAACCATTCTTTCCATGATGTTGATGAAAAGAAAGAGGGTTAAGATAGGTGCCAGGTTTCAGGTGTCAGGGACTGAGCGAGTTATGAATTCTGGAGTCTGAGGGGGCAAGAACGGCCAATCGGTTCATTGGCTCATCGAGCCATCGGGTGATCACGCGGTTGGTTATAGATGGATCGATGAACCGACGAACCGATGATCCGATTTTCCCAACCGGTTCTCCCAATCTTGACACGGCGGGCTGCCGCCGATAGAATGAATTGAGGAGTTATCAGCCTCGAACTTTTTGATATCTTGTCAGTTAGGCCAACATGATGGGGCAAATTGACCTCTCCAGCCGGTACCGGGAAATCCTGGTGGCGCTAGTTCGCCAGTTCATCGCCAGTGGTTTCCCTGTAGGGTCCAAGGCGTTAGCTGCGCAGATGCCGACCCCGGTCAGTTCGGCGACGGTTCGCTCGGCTTTCGGGGTACTGGAAGATGGCGGTTTCCTGGTGCAGCCGCACATATCGGCGGGTCGCGTGCCGACGGAAAAGGCCTATCGCTTTTACGTGGATCGGGTGGTGACGGGCGCGCGTTTGTCCCCTGACACGGAGCGGTACATTGACCAGACCTTGGGCTCCGACGGTGACCGGCTGGAGAGGCTGATGGTGAAAGCCTCCCGCACCCTTTCCGAGGTTTCGCGCAACGTGGGCCTGGTGCTGGCGCCAACGCTGGAAGAGAAGCTGCTGGAGCACCTCAAGTTTATCAACCTGCCGGACCACCGCGTCCTGGTGGTGATCGTTTCCAAGCCCGACTTGGTGGAGAACCGGGTGGTTCGCCTGGAGACCGAGTTCACCCAGGAGGAGCTTGACCAGGCTGCAAACTTCCTCAATGCGGAGTTCCACGGCTGGTCACTCGGCACCATTCGCCTGGAGATTTTCCATCGCATGGAAGCCGACAAGATCCTCTACGACCGCCTGCTCCAGAACGTCGCCACGCTCTTCATGTGGGGCGCGCTGTCGGAAGAGGAGACGGGCGGGCTGATTGTGGACGGCACGGCCAAGATCCTGGAGGGCCCGGAATTTGCCGATGTGCAGAAGATCAAGCAACTGGTGAAAACTCTGGAGGAAAAAGCCAAGCTGGCTCGGATCCTGGAAGCCTGCCTGCAAACCCCGGAAGCGGGCGTGCGCATCCTGATTGGGCGGGAGAATGCCGAGAAGCAGATGCACCATTGCACGCTGGTGGTGGCGCCGCTGCACTACCGTAACCGCGCAGTGGGCGCCCTGGGCGTGGTGGGACCCATGCGCATGGAGTACGATCGCGCCATGAGCGCGGTCGAGTACATCGCTGACCTTTGTAGCCGATTGCTCAGCTCCAATTAAAGCGGCTTTCTTCCCGGAAGAGTTGTGCGGTGTGCGCCGGGAGCGCCCCGCAAAGCGCGTGGCAGGGAACCTATGGAAAAGGAAAAAGACTGGATGATGACGACCCCATCCGGCGAAGCCGGAGAGAACGAATCCGCGCCTGCCGACAACGGCGCGACGGTTGCAGCGCCTGCCGCGTCCCCGCAGGAGATGGCGGAAGCGTACGAAAAAGTCCTGGCCGAAAAGAAGGATCTCTACGACCGTCTGCTGCGCAAGCAGGCGGAGCTGGAGAATTTCCGCAAACGTACGCAAAAGGAGAAAGAGGACCTGCGCCAGCACGCGGCGGAAAATCTAATTCGCTCCTTGCTGCCCACCCTCGACGGTTTCGAGCGAGCCCTTCAGCACCGCGACGAAAGCGTGCCGGCGGCCTTCTACCAGGGTTTGGAACTCATTTACCGCGAACTTCGCGAGGTGCTGGGGCGCGCCGGACTGGAGCCCATCGACACCGCCGGCCAAATGTTTGACCCCTATCTGCATCAAGCGGTCGAAACCGTGACCGCCCCGGGCCGTCGCGAGCATGAAATTGTGGAAGAGTTGCAGCGCGGCTACAAACTGAAGAACCATCTCCTGCGCCCGGCGATTGTCAAAGTGGCGGTGGGAGGGAAGGATTGAAGCAGAAGCGTGACTATTACGAAGTCCTGGGAGTAACCCGGGAAGCCTCCGAGCAGGAGATCAAGACCGCTTACCGCCGCCTCGCCTTGCAGCACCACCCCGACCGCAATCCTGACAGTAAAGAGGAATCGGAGGAGAAGTTTAAAGAGATTACGGAGGCTTACAGCGTGTTGGCCGATGCGCAGAAGCGCGCGGCCTACGATCGCTTCGGACACGCGGGCGTGGGGGGCTCCGGGGGTGGGGCGCCGGATTTCAACTCCACCATCTTTTCCGATTTCGAAGATATCTTCGGCGACCTGTTTGGTTTCGGCGACGTTTTTGGGCGGACAGGGCGCGGGCGCGCTCGGAGCCAGGGCGGAGTTGATCTGCGCTACGACCTGGCAATCAGCCTGGAAGAAGCAGCGACAGGCCTGGAGACCAAAATCAAGATTCCGCGCTGGGAGGCCTGTGAGACCTGCGAGGGAACAGGGGCCAAGGCGGGAAGCAAACCTGTGAGTTGCCCGACCTGTGGCGGGCGCGGGCAACTTCGGCACCAGCAGGGGTTCTTTACCGTCACCCGCACCTGCCCGCAATGCCAGGGGATGGGCCAGGTGATTCGCGAGGTGTGCAGCCACTGCAAAGGCGAAGGCCGCGCGAGAACCGAGCGGGTGTTGGGTCTAAAGATTCCGCCCGGCGTCGACGACGGCACTCGCCTGCGCGTGGCCGGCGAAGGAGATGTGGCCACGCGCGGCAGCGCCCCCGGGGATCTCTATGTCATCCTCAAAATCCGCGAGCACGCCTTTTTCGAGCGGCGTGGCAACGATCTTTACTACACCATCCCCATTTCCATCTCCCAGGCGGCGCTGGGGGAGGAAATGATTGTGCCCACGCTCCGCGGCGAGCAGCGCCTGCGCATTCCGGAGGGCACACAGAGCGGTTCGGTCTTTCGCCTGCGCGGATTGGGTATGCCGACCCTGGAAGGCCGCGGCCACGGTGACCTCTACATCTCGGTTTTCGTCGTCACTCCCACTCGCCTGTCGCGCGAACATCGGCGCTGGCTGGAAAATCTCGCTCCCTTCGTGCGCGTTGATAATCAGCCCTTGGAACGCCGCGCCGCCGAAAAAGTCAAAGACATATTTGGATGATCGGGTGGCTGTTGATGAAATCGGGTGATCCGATGATCGGGAGATCGGGTGAACAAGAAGCAAAATCGGCCGGCCTTGATCTTTGATCACCCGATCACCGGATCACCCGATCTCCCGATCTGACCGGGCGGCGCAGCCAGCGGAAGCCAATCGTAAGCATGCTGCTGTTGAGTCCCATGTTGGGAGGAACCAGGTCGGCATTTGACATGTGGAGGGTTCGCCACTCAAACACCAAGGCGCGCTGCGGCCGGATAAAGTATTGCAAACCGAATCCGCCCTGCGGCGAAAACTGGGTGAATCCATTTATTTCCGGGACGTGCTTGCTCAGAGGTGTACGCAGCACGCCGGCGCCGGCATCCAGGAAGGGAACCCATCGGCCATGCTCTTTGCCAGCGAGGCGGAAGATCAGCGCGTCACCGGCCAGGTAAGCCGCGCTGGGATGAACGGCGCCGCCGAGAATTCCCTCATTGATCATCTCCAACCGCCGCACCGGAGAACGCCGGAAATCGCGCACGATGAAACCAAGCTGGGGCTGGGCAATGAGCATTTGGATGTGCGAAACCTCGTGCCAATCCGAGCCATACTCCATGGAGTATCCAACCTGCGCGCCGAAATTCCAGTGGCCGCGATGGGCCGAATAGGATGGCGCGTCGGCGGTAATGGGCATTACCGGCTGCATCTGAGACGGCGAAGTTTGCGCCCGTAAAGGAACGCGGGCAAGGAGGCTGCAACCGGCAAGAAGCGCGCACGCCGCCAATTTCGCAGACGGATTAAGCGAGGTCAACCCCATCCTCTTGCCCATTCCAATCCCAGTTTGGAATCTGGAACTGAGTCTTGGTTGTACACAAACGATTGCGGAAAATCAACAGTTGGGCAAGCGGTGGGGCGGGGAACGAAGCGCCGGCCAATGATGGGTACACGGCGAGATTCCGTGAGGTTTGGCGCGCGCGGGGCTTCAATCGTGGTACGGTTCGGCGAATTTATGGTATAAAAATAGGTCCAAGCATCAGCGGGGCCAGGAGCACATTAAATTGGCGGCGGCTGACGAAGGAAAAGACGCGAGCACTGCGCACAAGTGGTTTTTCGAGACTCGTTATTGGCTGCGCGACCTGATTCTGTCGGTGCTTTTGGCCTTTATCGTTATTGTCTTTCTTTACCAGCCCGTGCAGGTGGAGGGCACCAGCATGATGCCCCACCTCGAAAATCACGAGCGGATTTTCATCAATAAGTTTCTCTACCGCTTCCGGGCCATCGAGCGGGGTGACGTGGTGGTTTTCCGCTATCCACTCGATACATCCAAGTCGTACATCAAACGAGTGATCGGATTGCCCGGGGACGAGGTGAGTATTCGCGATGGCCACGTGCTGGTGAATGGCAAGCCCCTCAGCGAGCCGTATGTTCCCGCCAGTTACCTTGACGATCAAAGTTACCCCACAGTGCGCGTTGAGCCGAATCATTACTTTGTGCTGGGCGATCATCGTAGCTCTTCGAATGACAGTCGCGTGTGGGGTACCGTCGATCGCCAGAACATTTACGGCAAAGCGGTTTTCGTGTACTGGCCGCTGAGCCAAATGGGATGGGTGAATTAATCTGTTGATCGGGCAATCGGGT
>JBEKNU010000417.1:0-4924 GCA_049522495.1 Terriglobia bacterium | reverse complement strand
AGGACTTCAAGCGCGCCTGCCGCGAAGGCGCAATCACCCTCGACTCCTCCGAGGAGTTGTGGACCCAATTGGAGTACGACTTCCACGACTTCGACTTGATCGCCAAGGAAACGTTGCTGGCGTTCCGCACCCTGCTGGCTTGCCAGTCGCCGGAGGGAGCGCAAGAACTCAATTTGGACCTCCAAATCCTTCTCGAGCGGGGCATGCGCGTTTCCGTTTCTCCCTCCAATCAGTAAACTCCTTGCTGTTCCCTTCCCCTCTAAAAGCCCTCGGTTCACTATTGCCTGCGCAGGGCATGGCGCGTAGATTGATCGCAGGCCCAGGCTGCGGCGATTGTACCTTCAAAATCGTGTGCCTTGAGCGCGGCGTAAATTTTCTGTGGCGTTCCACCTAACCGCAACCCTTCCGGGGAGTCTAAGGAACAGATGGAAGCAAACGACCGAGCGACGCAGGTGCTCGCGGGAGATCCAGACAGCTTCCGTGTCCTCGTGGAGAGGCACAGTCGAGCCATCTTTCGGCTGGCGTTTCGCATGACGGGTAACGAACATGACGCAGAAGACATTGTCCAGGACACCTTCCTTCGCGCCTATCGCGCCCTGCACACGTTCGAAGCGAGGGCCGACTTTGGGACGTGGCTGCATCGGGTGGCCATTAACTGCGCCCTCGACCACCTGCGGCGGGTGCGGCGGCGTGGGGAGGAGCCCTACTCAGGGGGGCCTGCACAGGAAGAAGAAAGCGATCCCCTCAGTTCGCTTCCTTCCGCCAGCCCTACGCCCGAGCGCCTCTTTTTCAGCGTCGAATTGAAGAAGAAGATTGAGGGAGCGATGGCGGAGCTAAGTGACCACGAACGGGCAGCGTTTGTGATGCGGCATTTCGACGGCTGCTCCATCGAGGAGATCGGCAAAGCACTAGGCCTTCGCGGGACCACGGCCAAGAATGCGGTCTTCCGCGCGGTGCGAAAACTACGCGAGGCGCTCCAGCCCATGGTGAGTTCCTAAATGCGACATCTGACCCAGGATGAGTTGGTTCTGTTCTATTACCGTGAAGAAGGCGGCGTGGACCGGCGGCAGGCGGAAGAACACCTGCAAGGGTGCGATCTCTGCCGCCGGGAGCTTGCTGGCCTGACCGAATCGCTCGCTACGGTCGCATCCCTGCCCATTCCCGAGCGCGGCGAAAACTATGGCGGTGAGGTTTGGGCCCGCATCCGGCCGCGGCTGGCGGAGGGAACCGGACGGCGCTGGAATTTCCTCCTTCCGCTACGCACCTGGGCGCTGGCGGGAAGCTTTGCGGTGCTCCTGGTGGTGGCTTTCTGGGGGGGCAGATTCTGGCAGCAACGCCAGACGCCTACGGCGGCCGCCATTTCCGCCCCCGCCCGCGAGCGGATTTTGATGGTCGCGGTGGGTGACCACCTGGACCGGGCGCAAATGTTGCTGGTGGAGGTTATGAACCAGGAAGCCGGGGGCCCCGTCGACGTTTCGCAGAAAAAGCAATTGGCGCAGGATCTGGTGCAGTCAAACCGTTTGTACCGGCAGACCGCCCTGCGGGAGGGAGAGCCCGGAATGGCGAACGTCCTCGACGATTTGGAGCGCGTTCTCCTGAACATTTCGCACAGCCCCAACCAGATTTCTGCGGAAGACCTCGCGTCGCTCCAGCGCCAGATCGAGTCGGAAGGAATTCTCTTCAAGGTCCGAGTGGTTGAATTGGAAGTCCAGGAAAAAGAGAAAAGCGCGGGATCGCACAATCCCCAAACCCCGCTTTAGACGAGAGGAGTGGGTCAATTCTGTAGCGGCGGTCTCCGACCGCCGTCGTCGATCGGAGATCGACGCTACAAGCCGGCGCTCGGAGAGCGACGGTACAGCAAACTGACCCACTACCTAGACGAGGTGAAAGTTGAAACCATCTTATAAGGCCTTAGTAACTGCAACTACCTTCTTGATCACGGCCGCGCTGCTCGCGGCGCAGGGGCCCAGCGCCGGTCCGGCGGAAATGGCGATGGCAACGCCCGGAGCAGTCAACGCTGCGCCCGCCTCGCCGGACCAGGAATCCGATCTTTACGACCGGGGCACGGCAGCTCTCAACGCCAGCCAATGGGAGAAAGCCCTCGCCACGTTTGACCAGGTCATCCAGATGCACGGCGCCCATGCCGATGGCGCGCTCTACTGGAAGGCCTACGCGCTGAACAAGCTGGCGCGGCGCGAGGATGCGCTCTCCATCCTGGCCACGCTGGAAAAGTCCTATGCGCAGAGCCGTTGGAACAACGACGCCAAGGCCCTGGAAGTCGAAATCCGCCAGTCGATGGGGCAGACCGTTTCACCCGATAATGTGTCAAACGAAGACCTCAAACTCATCGCCATCAATGGACTGATGAACTCTGACCAGGAGCGCGCGATTCCGCTGCTGGAAAAGGTCCTGCAGGGCAACCTGTCGCCCAAGCTCAAGGAGCGCGCGCTGTTCGTCCTCGCGCAAAGTAGTTCGCCCCAGGCGCGAGCCATTATCTCCTCGATCGCCCGCGGGCAGTCGGATCACGCCCTGCAAAGGAAGGCGCTTCAGGACCTGGCATTGTTTGGCGGGAAAGAGAGCAAGGCGGAGCTCGCCGAAATCTATGCCGGCAGCGACGATATCGAAGTGAAGCGGGCGATTCTGCGCGGGTTCATGATCTCCGGTGAAAAGGACCGGATACTGGCCGCGGCGAAGACCGAAAAGAATCTGGAAATGCGCCACGAAGCCGTGCGGCAGTTAGGCGTCATGGGCGCGGGAGATGACCTCTGGCAGCTCTATCAAAATGAGTCAAGCCAGGACATAAAACGGGAAATCATCAGGGCTCTGTTCATCGGAGGCCAGGCGGACCGCCTCACGGCGCTGGCGCAAAACGAGAAGGACGATCAACTGCGGCGGGAGGCGATTCGCTCCCTCGGTCTGGTGGGATCGCGTACCGCCGACACTCTCACCTCGCTCTACCAGAACGAGAAAGCCGTCGACATTCGCAAGGAAATCATGAATGCGTTCTTCCTCCAGGGAAATGCCAAGGCGCTGATCAACATTGCCCGAACCGAAAAGGACCCGGGACTGCGCAAGGCCGCCGTGGAGAAGCTATCGTTGATGAATTCCAAGGACGCCACCGACTTCATGCTGGAGATTCTGAGTAAGTAAGGAGGAGTATGCGAGCCCAATCTCTCTTCATCGTCAGTGCCTTCGTATTCTTGCTGGGGTCTCCGGCGGCGAGCGGGCAGCAACCGGAGATCGTCCACGCCAAGCTGGACCAGGCATCGGCCTCGGCGGGATTGTCAGCCGCCATCGCCAGCGTGACCCGCCTCGACTCCGGACCGTCATGGATCGGTTATTCGGTGCCGGCGATTGCGGATGGGGACGGGAGTGGGCACTCGGACCATGGTTGGAGCTCATGTAGTGCCGACCTGGAGGAAGGCTCAAATTTCACCAATGGCTCCGGCACGGCCAATGAACTTTCCCACCGGCGCCTTCTGATATTTGTGCGCACCCATCAGCAGCGGATCGAAAAGGTTCGCATGTTCGAGGCAAGTTGCCGAGTGGATGCCGACGGCATGCCCGTGCACTGGCTCGCCAACGTCCGGCCTGCCGATAGCGTGGAACTGCTCCGCTCCTGCGTGCGGGGCGATGAGGGGAGCGACGAAAGCGCTGCGAAAGGCGCGGCCCTGGCGGCGATTGCTTCCACCGACGATCCCTCCGCCGACGCAGCCATGCAACAATTTATCAGCGCCTCATCTCCTGCCGACCTCCGCAAAAAAGCTGTCTTCTGGCTGGGCGCCGCCCGCGGACGTAAAGGCTACGAAATGCTGCGCACTATCGTGAAACTCGATCCCAGTGACGAGGTTCGCGACCGGGCGGTCTTCGCGCTGTCCATCAGCCCCGCGCCCGAGGCGGTCGATACGCTCATCGACGTGGCCAGGCACGACTCCAACTCCCACCTGCGCGGGCAGGCCCTGTTCTGGCTGGCGCATAAGGCCGGTGCGAAGGCCGTTGGCGCCATCACCAGCGCCACGGAGAACGATCCCGACACGGATGTGAAGAAGCGGGCGGTCTTCGCGCTCACCCAACTTCCCCCTGACGAGGGTGTTCCCCTTCTGATCAAAGTCGCCGAAAGCAACCACAATCCCGAAGTCCGCAAGCGGGCATTTTTCTGGCTGGGCCAGTCGCACGATGCGCGGGCCCTGGACTTCATTACGCGGGTTCTCACCAATTGACCGGCGAGCGCGGACCGGTTCTGAAGGTCCAAGACCTTAAGATTTAAATCCTCACGCCCTCCATTCGACTCCCCTCCTCAGAGATTTTTCCTTCCGGTAGGAAGAGGTTGTGACTTTTTACCTTAATCCGTGGATTTCATTGTGTAGCCTCTTTTTTTGCTTGACATTGCTAGCCATTATGCATATACTAAGTACTGAGCTTAACGCCCCTTGGGCTAAGGCCGAAGAGTGCGGATCTATACAAAGGGTCGGCGCAAACCAGACGAGCAGGTGTCAGGTATCAGTCGCTGCGGATTCGGGGTTCTGGAACTAGGGTTCGCGCTCTCTTTCCCGGCAAGCCTTATCGAGAAGAAATGAGGAATGGAGGCTTGGGAGGATAGCGCGGCTCTCGCGATGTCCCGCAAACAAAAGGGGTTAGCGATGAATTGCGATAATCTTTCAAATGTTTATCTTATTGAAACTAAAACGGTTAGCCTGTCCTCGGGTGCCAAGGTCGCGGAAAAAAGGGGGGTTCCTCAGCAGAATCTGTGGGTAGACTGCGGTTCAGGTAGAGCTCCAAGAGTATGGTAGAGAGCGACTTCGGCGGCGCGGAAGGTACGAAAGCCATAGGCTTTTCGCAGCGTCAACTGCAGACGGTTATTAAGGCCCTCGGTGGGGCCACTGGAGATCGCCTTGTCCGCCCGAAACCAGTTGAGCAGCAGACG
>JBEKNU010000416.1:0-4931 GCA_049522495.1 Terriglobia bacterium | reverse complement strand
TCCCGGCATCGTAAAATTTCTAAGTATGTTCATCGGGCTCCCGAGCGGCAGCCGTACGGAAGGCCTTCAGCAGCTCCAGCTCTGCGCCCAGAAGGGCGAATTGGCGAGGGCGGAGGCGAAGTTTTATCTCGCCAAAGACTACACGCGCGCCAACGAAATGCAATTCGAGAAATCGATGGTCCTCTTCGGTGAGTTGCAACAGGAATTTCCTCACAACCCCCTCTGGCCGATGCTCATCGGCAGCCTCCATTACCGCCTGGGGAGCCCCCAAAAAGGCGAGGAAATCTACCGCCAGGTCCTGCAAAGCACCGCGGGGAAGGATTCCGAAGTGAACAAGGCGGTCCACAAAGCCGCCAGCCAAGCCCTGGAACGGCAACATCCGGATCAAAAATTTCCCTGAAATAATCGGGTCATTGATTCATCGGATCATCGGATCATTGAAGAATCGGCCCTTCGGCTGATCTGCGCATCGCTCTTTTGTTTTTCAATGATTCAATGACCCGATGAATCAATGACCCGATTCCGCAACGACCCGATGGCCAGATCGTCCGATGAGCCAATGATTCGATGGTCCAATGAACCAATGATCCGATGAATCAATGACTCAATTTCTGTGTCTGCTCGTGCGCGTGGTAGGAACTGCGGACGAGCGGCCCGGATTCGACGTGGCGAATCCCTGCGCGCTCGCCTTGCTGCTTGAGGGCGGCAAATTCTTGCGGTGAGTAGAAGCGCGCCACGGGCAACTGCTCGCCCGAAGGGCGCAGGTATTGGCCGATGGTGACGATATCGACGCCCGCGGCGGCCAAGTCTCCCAGCACCGCGCAGGTTTCATCGAAAGTTTCGCCCAAGCCGACCATCAGCCCGGACTTGGTGGGAATGGTGGGGGCAAATTCGCGCGAGTGCCGCAGCAGGCGCAGCGACCGCTCGTAGCGCGAGCCGCGCCGCGCCACGGGGTACAGGCGGGGCACGGTTTCAGTGTTGTGATTCAGAATGTCGGGCCGCGCGCGCAGCACGATTTCCAGCGCCGCATCGGAGCCGCGGAAGTCCGGGATCAGCACTTCCACCTGGCAGGCGGGAAGGCGCTCGCGCAACGCTTCGATGGTGCGGGCGAAAATCGTGGCGCCGCCGTCCTCCAGGTCGTCGCGGTCGACGGACGTCACCACCACATACTTCAATCCCATGCTGGCGGCGGCCTCCGCCACGCGCGCGGGTTCCGCCCAATCCACTTCGCCCGCCGGCTTGCCCTTGGGCACGGCGCAGAAGCCGCACCGCCGCGTGCAGAGTTCGCCCAGAATCATGAACGTCGCCGTGCGATGCTGCCAGCACTCGCCGATGTTCGGGCAACGCGCGCTCTCGCACACGGTGTGCAGCCCCAGGCCCCGCATCAGCCGCTTCAGGTCGAAGTAATTATCGCCCGCGGGGAGCCGGACCTTCAGCCATTCGGGCCGGCGCACGGCCGCCTGCGGCAAACCGATTTGTACCAGATCACCCACTTCAACCATTGTAGCCCGACTGCCCCTGCGGCACAACCGGGACGGAGCCCTATGACGGGTGTTGGCTGCGGGGCCGCGGGCCTACGCTGGAGGCGGGCACGGCATTCCCCAAGGTTCAAGCGAGCGCGGGATCACGACATTATGTCTGTTCTTGAATAAGGTCCAGACGTTGGAGCGGCCGATGAGTTTGTGACAATTTGTCGCATAAACCGCGAGTTCGATGCCTTTGCCGTCATGCCTTGTGGCGCCGATTAGCCTCCACATGCGGGCAGTGTTGGGGTATCCACAATCAAATTCCGGGAAACCGGGTAAAACGATAAGAATCCCCTCATCCTCCCCTCCCCATCCGCCGATGATACGTCTGGAAACGCAGATTCATTCGATTACAGGAGGCGTCATGCGGTGCAAAATTTTCAGTGTTCCCCTCGAGTCCGACCAAGCGCTGGATCGGGAGCGGAAGTTGAATGATTTTCTCGGTGCGACCAACGTGAAGCGCGTTTTTGCTTCTCTTGCCAATCAGCCGGAAGGTCCCATGTGGTCTGTTCTCTTCTTCTATGAGGATGGCGCGCAAGTAACGCCGAGAGCTGCGGCCAGCCCCGACGCCATGCAGGATCCCGGCACTCCCCTGACTGGCGAGCAGGTGAAGTTGATCGTCGCCTTAAAAAAGTGGCGGACGGACCAGGCTGCGCAGGAGGGCGTCCCGCTGTACATGGTGGCACAGAACCGATGGCTGGAAGAGATGGTCCGAATGCCGGTGCGGACTTTGGATGATCTCACGAAAGTCCGGGGGCTCGGCGAGTGGCGCGTGCAAAAATACGGAGCCAAGATCGTTGAGGTTCTGAACACGGCGAATGCCGCCAAACGTTCCTGGCCAGCATCTTCATATTCTGCCGGCCGCGCCTGACTATGGCCCAGGGCAACGTGAATTGTAGCGGCGCTCTCCGAGCGCCGTCGGCGGTCGCAGACTGCGGGAATTGTAGCGGCGATCTCCGATCGACGTCGGCGGTCGGAGACCGCCGCTACAGCGAATTGCCCCCACTACCCGCTCAGGTGCGACCCCGAATCCGGCGAGTCACCTCTTCCCAAGGAATGCCGATGGGGCTTTCGCGGTCCAGTTCATCCAGCCGCCGGTCCAACTCCTCGCGCTGGGCATGGGTCATGGGGATCGTCTCCGGCGTTCGGGACAGGCTCTCCCAAAGCTCATCCAAGAGTCGCAGTCGTTCTTCCAAGCTGAGACTTGCGATATCGATCGTGGCCATACGCCCAGTTTACCGCACCTTTCCTGCCTATCGGGGTTAGGGATTAGGGACTCGGGACTCTTGCTCGTCACTTGTCACTCGGCACTCGTCACTGTATATGAAAATGTGCGAGGCACCTTGGACTGCGGCGGCTGGACGCCGCCTTGCTTTCCCGACCCCCGCGCCGGCGACAAATAGCGTGGCCCAGGGGATACTCACTTCTGGCGGGACCAAGTTTCCTCCGGCTCGGGAAATGCGCCCGGGTCTCCGGCGTGCTCTTGGAGAAACGCTCGAAGGTCCGGCATGGGCGCGGTAAACACCAGGGTATCGTTTATTGATTCGTGACCGATTTCGACCTTTCCCTGATCTACGGCTTCCTTAAGCCAATCTTCGTCGAGGTCGCCGAGGCGCAGCGTGTCTCCATCCAGCCAAACTCGGAAGACCCAGTGACCTTGGATCAGATGAAGTTCGTAGGAGCCGCCTTCGTCTCCAGCCGAAGCTTGCTGCGCTGGGACGAAGCTGGCGTAGAGCCCCTCACCAACCTCGGTCAAGTGTGGCTGAGGTCCGTTTTTGTCTTCGGATGGCGCCAGAGAAAATGCATAAGAGCCGGGATTAGCGCTCGCTGGTTGCGGGAGCAGGTCCAAGAAAAAAAACTCGCCCAATCTCACAAGATGTCCTTCGAATGTGCTTTTCTGCCGGGTGCCATCGGACTTAACCTCGGTGTAAACTACCTTGTAGGCGTTGTCGTCGGCCTTCTGGAATCGCAGGATGCTGCCGTCCGGCTCGTTCCATCGACCGACCAGCGCCGGATCGAAGGTCACATCCACATCGTTATAGAAGGGATTGAGCCACACGGCCGGACCGCAGGCTGTCATCATCACGAGCAATCCCAAGGGAATTAAGATTTTCGCGCTACGCATATTAGCCTCCTAATACGCTATAGCGACAATCTCCGGCTGGAATTGCACAGAATTTCCGATTTTCGATTGCCGATTGGCCACTGACCTCAGGGCTTGCGGCGGACTAGTCGGATGAGGGTCATTCGCAGGGGAGAGTAATTGGCGGCTGCGAACATCAGCAGGAGGCCGGCGATGAGCAGGCTGAGGGGCCAGGCAGCGTGTTCCTTGAAAAGACCTTGTTCGAGACGCACGATGCCAATGGCCAGGAACAGCAGGCCGGTGGCGAGAAAGTTCTTCATCTGCTTGGGAATGCTTCCGAAAACAAACAGGCAGGCCACCAGGGGCAACAGGACTTCAAAGAATCGGCTTTCGTGGCGCAGCGCCGCGCTTTGGTGCGATTTATCCCAGAGGTCTGAGGCGGCCATTCCCAACAATAGCAGGGAGGTCAGAACGTGCCCGGGAATGACGAAGCGAAAGGTCTTAGCCACGCCGCGCATCTGCGCCAGGGGCAGCCTCTCGCAGGCCGATTGCAGCAATAGATAAATGGCGGCGTTGATGATGAAGAGGTATTCCAACTGTCCGCGCGTCCGGGGCGCCACCCGCTTCAGCCACTCCGCGTAAGGCTCGTGGTACAAAGCTACTCCGCTCAGGCTCACGAAGGTCGCGAGCACCGCCACAAAATAGAAGTAGCGGGAGTCCGCGGGGTAGGGAAGTTGCTCGATCAGCATGCCGGCGAGAAAGAACAGGAGCGCGAAGGGTATGAGCTCGAGGTAGGGTTTTCCCGGGTCGGTATCGAGCCATCCGAGCAATCCCATTCGCAGCAGTGTTACCCCCGTGAGCACGGCAGACATCACCGCGAAGACCAGCGAGAAAACTGAGGCGCGGGTGAACCGGCGAAGCCAGAAGTAGGCGGGCAGAGACAACAGGATGGACCACCACAGTTGGGCGTTGGTGGTCCTTTTGAAGGTGGCGAACTGGGCGAGAAACTCCAGCGCTTCGTCGCCGTGGCTGGGCGCAATCAGCAGCTTGAACCTGCCCATCATCACCAGCCAGGCCACCGGCAACAGGAGGCAAAAGGCCAGGAGATAGGCCACCGCAATGCGACGTTGGTTCTGCCGCCAGCAGCGAACGCCGATCCACGCCGTGAAAACGGCGGCGGCGCTCACCACCAGCACCGAGGGCGTTTCCGAAAGGCGGGGGTAGTGAAACAACATCACCAACACGGCGCCCAGCACCAGAATCCAGGCTCCGAGGTAGAGGCTGACCTGGGCGAGCGTGAGCCGGCGGACGGCCATGATCCA
>JBEKNU010000415.1:0-4968 GCA_049522495.1 Terriglobia bacterium | reverse complement strand
GTCGGTTGATACACCACCGGCTTGCGGAAGCGGAGTTCGCTGCCAGCAAGGGCCAATACAAGATCGCCCGTCCCTTTATCAACTCGAATATGCCCAGCGCCCCGGAAGCTCAATCCGATGGAATGCGCGTCTGCGCCGGGCGCGACGACAAAGTCATATTCCAATTGCCCGCCTTGGGTACCGTCATAAACCAAATCCACGCCGGGATAGACGTCCTGGTATCTCACCATGGCGTAATTCGGCACGTTGGTGCGCCACTTCTTGGGATCGTTGCCGATGAAGTAGTTGCTCTTGCCCGGCAGCTCGTCGAGGCCGACGATGCGCGCCTGGGCGTTGCCGCCCTCTAACCTCATGCGAAGAACGCTGTCCGTGGTTCGTGGTCCGTCGTCCGTTGTCCGTTGCCCGGCCTTCAATATCCCTGCCCGCCGTCCAGTGGCCATTGGTGGCAGACTATCGGCGGCGACTGACGACTGACCACTGACAACTGACGACTTCTTTAAGGTCAGGACGGTCTCGCCATCGGTGAGGAAAATCGTATAGCCGCGGCCACGCGCCAGGAATCGCACCCGGGCGTCGGTCTGGCCCTGGTTGAGTTCAAAGCTGAGCGGGAGCTTGCCGTAGTTCTGAGCAAGTCGGGGCTGACGGGTGTGAACGAGTTGGACTTGCTGGTTTGAGCGCTTCTCTGGCGAATCGCTGTTCCGCGACGAAACCTCCGCTGTTAGTATGCCCAATGACGCCAGAACCAAAACCATCCCCCAAACCTTCGTAGCGATACCTTTCATAAGTGCCTCCGCATTCCTATGCCATGGCACGGGCATGGGCGCGAATCCGTAATCCTTCGGGTTTACTGAACGCGCACACGGGCCGCCGATTGGCGCGCTCTTCTTGCCTGCCCAGGTCATCATCGTGAACTAGGCGCGACTACCAGGACCTTATGCGGAAGGGCACTCTATGACGCACTGGATCGTCTCTTCCTGCCTCGGTGTTGCTCAGTGTCCGTGGGATCGTTGGAGGTCTATTTGAGAAAGTTCTTTCGTGGTTTTTACTAGGAGGCTTCCAGCAGGTCCAATCGCGGGCAAACCACCCCTCAGCGCATCTTCGGGGCTTAAGAAATGTGCGCAACGGGAGACGGGAGTGAACGCTTTTCGGCATTGGCGCCCTCCCTCTTGGCCTCGCTAACGAGCTTGGCTAATTGACGAAATAGTGCTCGCCTGAACTACGACTTGTCAATGGAAGATCACTGCAAATCTATTCGGTACATTTTGTCGGTGTTCCCCGGCACATTCCACATGTCACTAGGAGGGCATCGCCCGCGGGGGACGGGGGGGACGGGGACAGACACCTCGTTACACAGGTTTTCCAACAGAAAGCGAGGGTCATGGGTGGGGCTCATTCTTTACGGGTCAGGACCGGCGGCGTTTCGTCCACCGCCAGTTTTCCGCGGACGACCGCCCGGGTGAAGGCTCCGCAAGCCCTTGCGTCAAAGTTGCGCCGCTGGACGCGGACGTGCCGAAGGTGCGGAAGGAATGGCTCTACGGCGGCACTTGTAGCGCGTCCCCACCCGCGATGCCGTGCTACCCCTTTTGTTTGGCTTCGCGCTCTCCGGGGTGTGGTTAATAGTGTAGGTCCGAATTCATGAGCCGGGTAGCGGTGTTGTGCTCCGCCACCGCTCCCGGCTGGTTCCCCATTTCCTCGAGGACGGCACTGAGATGAACGTGGGCTTCATAGAATTCAGGCTTAAGACGAACGGCTTCGCGGCACTCTGCCAAGGCGGCTGGCACCTGTTTCCATTCGTGCAGAGCGCCACAAATGTCTAAGTGAACTTGCGCGTCCTCCGGCCTCAGACGCAGGGCTTCCTGAAACTCCATCTGCGCGTCCTGCGGCTTCCTCTCCAGAAGTCCGTAGCCGATGTCGACATGGATTTCCGCATCGTCAGGCTTAAGGCGCTCTGCTTTGCGAAGCTCCGCAAGGCCTTGTTTAACCTCTCCATCCCGAACGAGCAGTCGCCCTAAATCGGCGCGGGCATCGGCCAAATCATGATTCAAGCGCAAGACTTCCTGATATTCCGTAAAGGCGCCCCGAACCGACCAGCGCGCCTCAAGGTCGAGCCCCAATTTATAGTGCGCGAAGGCATCGCGCGGGTTCTTGCGCAGGGCACGGCGATCCTCCTCCAGCGCCTGCTCCAGAGGGAGTACTCCCGACCATGCACCCTCTGAGCCTCCTTCACGCTTGAGGCGTGCTGCCCTGCGCAGTTCCGCCACACCTTCCTCCTCCTTCCCCTGCGCCGCCAGCGCCTGGCCCAAATGGAAGCGTGCATCAATGGAATAAGGATTCAGGCGAACAGCCTCGTGATACTCGGCAACGGCTTCCTCGAGCTTGTCATCGGCTTCGAAGTCCTCACCGAGCATCAAGCGGAGACTAACATTCGCAGGCGTCGCCTCGGCAATTTCTCGCTGCATGGCGGTGAGCTCTTTGTAGTCGATTCTGTCTTGCGCAGTCTCCGTCTTCAGATGGCCTGCCAGGCTGTACTCTGCTTTCGCGTGCTCGGTGTCTCCCTTTGCTTCAAGGGCTTTGGCCAAATGACGGTGCGCGCCCGCAAGGTTCGGCTTCAGATGCACAGCCAGGCGGTACTCGGCGATCGCTTCATCGAGCTTGTGCTGTTGAAAGAGCGAATCCCCCAGCAGGAGGTGTTCCTGAGCTTGCTTGGCTTGCAGGGCTGCGTCAATGATAACTTGCTGTTTCTCCTGCCAAGACCAGCTTTGTCCGGCTTGGGAAACGGTCCCGCAGACCGAGAAGGTCAATAGAGTGAGCGCAAGGGCTTTGGACTTCATGGGAGTCACCGGCGAGCCATCCGTCTGTGAAGACTGCGCAAGATCCGTTTCAGGGCGCCATGTTGACCACTTCTTTGCGAGATTTTTCGTCCTGATATTCCAACTTCTTTCCCGACCATTTCTGGAGGTTCTTCAGGGTCGCCCAAATGCGGTCTTTCCCAATCTCGAATACCGCGGTCTGGGGCTTCTGGTCATTGTCCAGATACCCGATCGTAAGGTAATGGCGATGCCGCGTCGTGATACCAAAAACCAAAAGACCTGCACTGCCGGCAACCGCCGTCGCTCCTATCGCGGAGGCAACTCCATGTTTGCCAATGGTCTCTCCGTATTCCAGGCTGGTGATTTGCGCGTAGGGAATCGTAAGTTTTCCGCCCTTGTGTTGAAACTCGAATACCTTGTCGTCGGAGGTGTGGGTCAGGCCTTCGGTCTCTCGGGCGAGATCGGGAACTGTCCCGCCCACATAGGTGCAATCAAAGCGGCCTACTCCTAAGCAAAGGCCGGGTGCTGCCAGCATGACAGCCGTAACGAGCACGCGCGCGTGGCGTTTCATTTGCATGCCTCCCCCCTCCGGATTGCAGGAATGCATTGCGAAGAATCAAGGCCCTAAACAGCCTCGAGTGTGCTTCGGCCCGAGGCCGGGGCGGTAACGCACCACCCGGGCCTCGACGCCGTCCCGCAACCCCATCTATTTGCCGCCTTTATCTTTTTTGTTTCCTCTTCCCCAACCACTTTCAGTCAGGGTTCGTATTTCCTTGTCTTTCCCGTTCGGAAATTTCAGAAACATAAACGTTCCATGAGCGAATCCCAGGTGCATCTTTTCGAATCGAACCTCCACGGGTCCGCCGCTCGCCCAGTCATTCTTGTGGACCAAGTTATCTCTCCTCGAATCGAACTTTCCGGTGTATTGCTGGTCCCCAATCTGCACATTAAAGGCGTACACCCACTCCTCGTGCTGGCCACTGCCGGTGACGTTGGTAACCCACTCCTTCCCAATAATGCCGACACTGGTCAGGGTTCCATCTTCGTATTCCTTGTCTTTAGCAGAGGCTGCCACGGCCAAACTGATCACACACATAGCAATTGCGAGCACTTTGTACTTGTTCATCATGCATTCTCCTCATGGTTAGATTGAATCTTCCTTGGATCAGAGCCGTCTTGCTGGATGTCTCACTCCGACGGCAAATGCGCAAACGGTCGCGTTTGGTTGTTCCACACTCCCGCCGCGGCGTGCTGCGCCGATGCGGTGCGTTTATTTCAGCCCGTACTGGAAGCTAATGGTCGATCCATCGTTCAACGTGATCAAGAAAACGTACGTTTGGTTCGCGGGCAGGGGCTTCGTCGCAATGTTGAATATCCACTGCTGGCCGGTCGCATCCCACCGGAACGCTGGGTCCGGCGTGGTGCTGTCGACAGGTTCATCCACTGTTTGCACGATCGTGCCATTCACAACCCGCACCAAGTTGAATGACGCCACCACGCCCGCCGCCCCCACGGAAGCTCCGCCCGCATCGCAGACGCGGAACTTGGCCGGCACAGTGCTTCCTTGCTTGAAAACGCTGGTGCCCTCCAGGTTCATAGGCCGGAGGATCGCGTGGCCCAAGTCGCCATCGCAGACGCCGCTTGTCTGATACGTAACGGTCTGGGTCAGGGCTACCGACGCGCTCCCGGCAAAGTTCCCATCGCCGCCGTATACCACCATTATTGAATGCATACCTGCCGCGAGCGCGGAGGTCGAGAACGTTGCCGCACCGCCGCTCAACGTGCCCGTGCCGAGCGTCAAGGCCCCGTCCTTGAACATCACCATGCCGCTCGGGGTTCCGGTGAACTGCGGCGAAACCGTCGCGGTGAACGTTACCGACTGGTTCAGGAGGGAGGGGTTGGTCGAGGAGGTCACCACGACGGAAGTCGTGGCCTGCGTAACGGTGAGTGTTCCGGGCACATAAGCAAAGGTGTAGTTGGTCGAGGTCTGGCCCGAACAGTTGATACTGTACGGATTACCGCTGACCGGGCTCAAGACCAATGCCGTCGTGGTGCAGGCAAGCGTTCCAGCCAGCCCCCCCGCCCCCTCCCCACTCACAAAACCGTTGTAAGCCACATCCAGCGTCGGGAGTGGTGCCCCGAACACCTTGCTCTTGCT
>JBEKNU010000414.1:0-4977 GCA_049522495.1 Terriglobia bacterium | reverse complement strand
CCGAAAGTTTCAATATAAAAGGTCTTGCATTCACCCGCGACAACGGGGGAAACCCCGAAGTCCGCCGCCGACAACACCTCAACGGCCACGCCTCCCAGCGGTTGGACACTGCCAATTTGAATCAAATCATTCCCCATGGAGCAGCGCAGACCCTGCAAAACCAGTATAGCTTGAAACCTCAACTTTGAGTAGCAAGAGCAAGTTGATTGATCCATCGGGCCATCAGGTGATTTAGGGATCGGTATCCTCGCAGTTGGATTCTCCCACCAACGCTGGGATTAGACTCTGCACCCGCCCGCACTTGCTGCCCCATTGCGCCCAAAGTAATGGTTGGGCTGGACCTGGCCCGAGACCCTTTATAGAAAGTTGACAACCCCAAATTGTGCACCGGCCGAAAACCACCACCGGTATGGTGGATTTTGTTCATGGGCCATGGGTACCCTGCGCTGACTTTTCAACCACTTACCCCCGATTAGAAATGGCACAGCAATTGCCTAGAAGGGGGGCTGGTTGTTCCCCACTAAAATCGCGGCAGGAGTTAATGATGGCAGGAGGCTGACATGAAAAAGCTTATGATGGTGGTCGTCATCGCTTTAGCGGTGGCCACAACGGGGTTTGCCCAGGGTAGGGGCAGGTCCTTTTCTGGCGGCGGACACTTCTCAGGAGGTTCGGGCAGTTTTCATTACAGGGGCAACGGCGGGCGCAGCTACGGCGGCGGAAGCTTCCGCTCCAATGGACGAGCATATGGTGGCCACTTCTCCGGACAAAGCGCTCGAGGCGGAAGGTTTGGAGGAGGATTTTCAGGATACCGCGGTGGCTACGGGTACGGCCGTTCTAACTTTGGATTTGGCTTCGCCTATGTCCCAGGGTGGGCTGGCTATTACGGGTACCCATACCCCTATTACGGCTACGGGCCTGCATATTACCCTCCTGCTTACTACCCGCCTGACTACTACACGGGTCCCGGGATAGGCATAGGTATCATCGGGAGAGGTTTGGGGCTGGCACGCGGGTTTATCGGTCGCGGTGGATGGCAGGGTTTTGCGAGGCGGTAAAATCGAGGAATTAGATTAAGTCGCAGATAGCTTGAAGGCCCAAAGGCCCACGGCGGGAATCAGCCTGCCGTGGGCGGTTCCCATTGCCCAGAACCAACTCATCATCAAACAACTGAACGCGGCTGGCGATTCAATCGCTCCGTCACAGCGCGCATCGGGATGCGCCCTCTTCGCGGTCGAACATCGTAGGGGCGGGTCGCGAACCACCCTTACGAAGCTGCTTGCCGTAACATGGTGGCGGCGTGTTTCAGGGCGGCTTCGGTGATTTGGCTGCCGGAAAGCATACGCGCCAATTCTTCGGCCCGTTCCTTTTCGCCGGCCAGGGGTTTGATGGTGGTCACCGTTCGGTTGGCGCGCGCCGATTTTTCCACGTAGAAGTGGCTATCGGCAAAGCAGGCAATCTGCGCCAAGTGGGTAACGCACAGCACTTGCGCGTCGCGAGCCAGGCGCTTTAAGCGTTGACCTATGCACTCCGCCACGCGGCCTCCGATGCCGGAGTCAATCTCATCGAAAATGAAGGTCACGTCACGGTGGCGGGCGCCCCGTGCGCCACGGCTCACTCGCGCCTGCCCGACGACGGTTTTCAAGGCGAGCATCAGGCGCGAGATTTCCCCGCCCGAGGCGATTTTTTCCATCACCCGCAGTTCTTCCCCGACGTTGGGCGAAATGCGGAATTCAATTTCATCAATTCCTGTGGCACCTCCCTGGCCTTCCGGGGCGCTTTCAAAGTGGACCTCGATGCGTGTTTTCTCCATGCCGAGCTGCGCCAGCTCCTCGCGCACCAGCTTTACCAGCCGCCGCGCCGCGTCGCGCCGCTTTTCCGAAAGCGCTTCGGCAGCCTTCCGATACTCGGTCGCCGCCTCGGCCAAATCCTTCCGCACAGCTTCCCGCCGCTCATCGGCATGTTCCAGGCTGGCCAAGCTACGGCGCGTCTCGGCGGCGTACGCCAGGATCGCTTCCACGCTGCTCCCGTACTTGCGCTTCAAACGATCGATCAGCGCCAGCCGGTCCTCGATTTCTTCCAGGCGCGCGGGATTGGCTTCAAGCTTTCCCACGTAATCGCGCAGGAAGGCCGCGATATCCTCGAGCGTGACCCGCGCCGCGGCCAACGGTTCGATCTGCGGCGCAACTGCAGCGTCGTAGCGCCGCAGCTCATCGAGCTGTCGCGCGGCAGCCGCCACACGGGAAATCGCCGCGCCTTCGTCCTCGTACAACTGCTCGAAAGCGCTGGTGGCGGCGGCGCGAATTTTTTCCAGGTTGCTAAGAATCCTCCGCTCCTCCTCCAGGTGGGCGTCTTCCCCCGCTTGCAGATTCGCCTGCTCGAGCTCGCGCACTTGAAAACCCAGAAGGTCAAGGGTGCGCAGCCGCTCCTGTTCATTGTGGCTGAGGCCCTCCAGCTCCTGCTCGAGCTCGCGGCGCCGCGCGTGCAGGGCGCGTAGGGCTTCTAGTTCCGCACTCACGCCCGCGAATTGATCGAGCAAGGTGAGCTGCGCGTTGCGCGCGAAAAGCTCCACATGCTCGTTCTGACCGTGCATTTCCACGAGAGCGTGAGCCAGCGAGCGGACGGCCGCCAGAGTGACGGGTTGGTCATTCACCAGCATCCGGCTCCTGCCGCCCGCTTGCAATTCGCGCCGCAAGAGCAGCTCGCCTTCCTCGCCACCCGCCACCCCATATTCCTCCAGCCAATCGGCCCACGGAGCTTTTCCCTCAGCAGAAAAAACCGCGGTGACCAGCGCGCGCTCCTCGCCCGTGCGAATAACTTCGGACGAAGTGCGGCCGCCCAGCGCTAATCCCAGCGCGTCCACCAGGATGGACTTGCCGGAACCCGTTTCCCCGGAAAGCAGATTCAAGCCAGGCCCAAATTCCACGGCCAGGTTATCAATGACAGCATAGTTCTGGATGTGAATTTCGCGCAGCATGGCGTTACCGGGCGGAAGTCTATCATACGTTGACTGCCTTGGGTCGGTGTGTTACGTTGATTTGATTGGATTTTTAAGTCTCCTGGTCTCGAAGAGGAGGTTAATTGGCTGCTGCGCTTCTGGTGCTCTACCAGGGTTTCACACAAGATTTCTACCAAGGCGAAGTTTGGCAACTCTTGACGAATACGGGTCCGGTGGCCAGGGGTGTCCTGCTGATCCTTCTGGCGTTTTCGATTCTCTCTTGGGCGATTATCATCCGAAAATTTCGCACTTTCCGGGCCGCCTGGCGCGAGTCTGCGGAATTCCTCAAAGTCTTCCGGCAAAGCAAGAAGTTGTCTGAGATTCGAGCCTTCTGCAACACTCTGAAGGAGAGCCCGTTGCCGGGGGTCTTCCTATCCGGCTATCGGGAAATCGAGAGCCAAGCCACCATGGGTGAGAATCCGGGCAAGCCGCGGATTCGCAGCCTGGAGGCGGTACGGCGCGCCCTCCAGATTGGCGCTTCCACCGAACTCGGGCAGATGGAAAAATGGCTGGTCTGGCTTGCCACTACCGGCGGAGTCACTCCCTTTGTGGGGTTGTTCGGCACCGTCTGGGGCATCATTGACGCTTTCCATGGCCTGGCGACGGCCGGCACCGCAAGTTTGCATAGCGTGGCACCGGGCATCGCCGAAGCCCTCATTACCACTGCGGC
This sequence comes from Terriglobia bacterium, assembly GCA_049522495.1. Classification (GTDB taxonomy): domain Bacteria; phylum Acidobacteriota; class Terriglobia; order UBA7540; family UBA7540; genus Bog-366. The sequence goes on along the minus strand of JBEKNU010000414.1, from coordinate 1,312 downwards.
AGGACTATTCGCAGCCATCCCCGCGGTCATCGCGTACAACATCTTTCTCCAGCGCATCAAAGAGTTTGGAGCGCAGATGGATGATTTTTCCTTGGAGTTCCTGAATATGACGGAGCGCTACTTTACTGAATGACGATTTTCGATTGCCGATTGAAGACCTGATGCGGAGGCAGGCAACAGGGGTTTTCAGGCGAAAATCGGCAATCCGACTTGTCAGATGACTCAATGAGGAATGAAGATGGCGTTCACGGATGCAAAAGGCAGAACCCAAACGTCCCTCTCCCAGATCAACATCACCCCTTTTGTGGACGTCGTTCTGGTCCTCTTGATCATTTTCATGTTGACGGCCCCCATTCTGGAGTCAGGCATAGTTATGGAGACGCCCAAAACCCGGACTGTCAGGAGGGCTCCCCAGGAAAAAGTCGTCGTCACCATCGATAAGGGAAAAAATTATTATGTTGGGAATGATATGGTCAATATTCACCTGCTGGGTGGGATCGTCTTGGGTCGACTTGGGGGCTCCTGCAGCCAGCCCGTTTATATCCGCTGTGAAGGGAACGTAAATTTTGGGACGTTCGTACAGGTGGTGGACGCGTTAAAGGAAGCGGATCTGACCAATTTGGTCATCGTGACGGAGCCGCTCGAAACAAAACGCAGCGATCAGTGAACGGGGGCAACGGCATTGGAAGTTTCAAGGTCGTCACCCGGCAAGGGAGAGGCGCTAATGACTGGACTGCGAAATGAATCAATGAGGCAATAACCTGATGGCTTTTAGCAACCCTCAAGGTCGGACCCAGTCCGCACTCTCAGAAATCAACATTACACCTTTTGTGGATGTCGTCCTTGTGTTGTTGATCATCTTTATGTTGACGGCCCCGATTCTGGAATCAGGGATCGAGATCGATCTTCCCAAAACCAAGACCGTCAAAATCGTTTCCGAGGAAAAGGTCGTCATCACCATCGACAAGAAGCAGAATATTTATGTCGGGAATGACCCTGTCAATATTCACCGATTGGCGGATACTGTCCTCGGCCAACTCAAGGGCGCCGGCGACCAGCCGGTGTTTATTCGCTGCGACCAGAACGTGAGTTTCGGAGCGTTCGCGCGAGTGGTGGATGCGTTGAAGCAAACGGGTCTTACTAATCTGAACATTGTTACCGAGCCGCTGGAGACAAAAAGCAGTGGACAGTGAACAGTGGGCAGTAAACAATTTGTAATCGGTTGCATATGGGCACACACGTCATAGCCTTAATGGACGAACGCCGCGACACCCTGCGCGGCACGCTGGTGCTTTCCCTGATTCTGCATGCC
>JBEKNU010000413.1:0-5010 GCA_049522495.1 Terriglobia bacterium | reverse complement strand
GCGGACCCCTGCGCCCGTAGCGCGTGAGGCGGCTCGCACCGGTGGACCTCCCAACACCTCGTTTCCGCACGTGTTCACTCGAAATGCGCCTGCCCCTGCCAATGCTCCCTTTGCCGCGCGGCGTTGCACGGGCATCTTGCCCGTGCCGGTCACGGCCAGGATGGCCGTGCCACTTCCTTCCAACCCGCGGCCCCCGAAGTCTCGCATCGCAATTCTGATTGAGGTGAAATGCGCATGGCCAAAGTACCCGTGCGGTATACGGATTATTTCGCTCAAACGATCCAGCGGATGCGCGAGGACGGCTTGCTGCTGGTGACGCAGGGCGCGGACGGTAAACCCAATGTCATGACGATTGGCTGGGGAACGATGGGGTCAATCTGGTCAAGGCCGATTTTCATCGTGCTGGTCAGGCCCTCACGGTACACCTACGGCCGATTGGAAGAGGTAAGCGACTTCACGGTCAACGTGCCTCCGCGGGAACTTGCCGCGGCCGCGAGCCATTGCGGAACGATTTCCGGGCGCGATCACGACAAGTTTCAGGAAATGCACTTGACCGCCATGCCCAGCCGCGAGGTGCGCGCGCCCATCATCCAGGAATGTATTGTGCACTATGAGTGCCGCACCGTGCACCGTAACGATGTGGTCCCGGACGCGCTCGCGCAAGCCATTCGTGCCGAAGCCTACCCGGAAGGCAATTTCCACCGGGTCTACTTCGGCGAAATCGTGGCGGCCTACGCCGACGAAGATGCGGAGTTCCGTTTGCGCGGGAATTCGCCGATTCGATGATCGGGGGACCGGGGGGAGAAAAAACCACCAAGGCACTAAGACACCAAGAGATCAAAGGGTAATTCATCGAATCCCAGGCTTTATGAGTGCAGCGTCTTGGTGTTTCATCTTCTCCCTTGCACCTCATCGGGTGCGGTCAATGCTTACGGATACAGCAAATACTGCGCGCGAACTGTCTTGAACTTCTCCAAATCTTCCTGCCAGTCGTACCAGATGCGCGAGGGGCTTTCGCCGGTCAGGATGGATTCCAGGACCTTGCGGCTTCCGACCAGATGCAGGGTGCCGTCCAATTTGAAGTTCTGGGGAGAAAGCCGCCAGAGAGCCGCGAGGAACTCCACTCCCATCTCGGTGGGCTCCAGCGCTTGACGGTCAATCAATACGAACTGTACGCCATGGCAAACCTCGCCAGAATAAATTCCCGAGAGCGGCTTGAAATCCATGGGCACAAAGCGCACGCCCTGAATCTTCTTGCCGTTCAGATAGGCGGCCAGCGCTCTGCCGTCAATCCAGGGAGCCCCCACCATTTCGAAAGGCGTGTCCGTGCCGCGGCCCACGCTGACGTTTGCGCCTTCCAGCAGACAGACGCCGGGGTAGAGAGTTTCTTCCGTGAGGTTGCGCAGATTCGGGGAGGGGTTGATCCACACCTGGCCCGTCTCGTCGATCCAGTCCGTGCGTTGCCAATCCTGCATCTTGATCACGTGCAGCTTGGCGTTCAGGTGATTTTCGCGGTTGAACATTTCCGCCAGTTCGCCCACGGTCATCCCGTGACGAATGGGGATGGGAAAGTAGCCGATGAACGAACGCAGGTCCCGGTCAAGGACGGGGCCATCAACCTCGGCGCCGTTAATCGGGTTCGGCCGGTCGAGGACGTAGAACTCGATGCCCTTTTCCCCCGCCGCTTCCAGGCAATATCCCAGCGTAGTGATGTATGTATAGAAGCGCGCGCCGACATCTTGAATGTCAAAAACCAGAGTGTCGATGCCCTCCAGCATTTGGGCGCTGGGCCGCTGCACATCACCATAAAGGCTGTACACGGGCAGGCCGGTCGCGGCGTCGCGGGAGGAATCCACCTTGGCCCCTTCTGCTGCCGAGCCTTCCAGTCCATGTTCAGGACTGAAAAGGGCCACCAACTTCACACCAGGAGCGTGATTCAGCAAGTCGATGGTGCGCTGGCCATCGCTCGCGCGACCGGACGAGTTAGTGATCAGCCCCACGTGCTTGCCGGCAAGCGCGGCGAAGTGTTCCGCTTCCAGCACGTCAACTCCGGTTTTCACCCTGCCATTCCGCAGCCCTTGCACCCGGTAACTTTTCATTAACTCGAAATAGCCATTCAGCGAACGGCGGCTGTCCAGAATCTGCTGCGCCGAGAGCGGCCCCAGCGCCCCCGCCACCAGCGTGGCAAGCGCCGTCCGCAGGCCTACCACCTCGCCTTTGTCGAGGGGGTGCACACGGTTGGCCAGGAGAATTACGTACGTTTTGGTTACGGGATCAATCCAAATGGAAGTTCCCGTGTAGCCCGTGTGCCCATAGGAGCCCACGCCGAACAACTCACCCCGGTTGGAAGCGAAAGGCGAGTCAATATCCCATCCCAGCCCGCGCAGCACCATCACGTTGGGAGGAGTTTGCGGCTCCGTCATCTTTTCGATCGACAGCGGGCTGAGGATGCGCGCGCCGTTGTATAGGCCGCCATTCAGCAGCATCTGCGCGAAGATGGAAACATCGTCGGCGGTGGAGAAGAGGCCCGCGTGGCCGGCTACTCCTCCCATAAAACGGGAGGTGGGATCATGCACCACGCCCCGCAGCACCGGCCCGCTGCTGCCATGCTCGTACTGCGTAGGAGCAATTCGCCCGCGAAGCGATCCGGGGGGAGTGAAGAGGGTGTCTTTCATGCCCAGTGGTTTGAAAATATGCTCCGCGCAGTATACGTCCAGCGGCTCGCCGGAAACGCGGCGCACAATTTCCCCCAGCGTTTCAAAATTGATGTCACTGTAAACAAAGCGCGTGCCGGGAGGCGCATCGAGCTTGGCGGCAACGATCATCTGCATCGCGGTGTCATAGCCCGTCCAGGCGGGTTTCAGTTCCAGGTCAGGAGGCAAGCCGGAATAATGCGTCATCAGTTCCCGGATGGTGATCAACTCCTTGCCGTTTTGCTTGAATTCCGGCCAGTAATCGCCCGCCGGCGCGCTCAGCACAATTTTGCCCTGCTCCACAAGCTGCATTACGGCTGTCGTGGTGGCCACCACCTTGGTCATCGAGGCTAGGTCAAAGATCGTATCCACGGTCATCGCCTCGCGCGCGGGCACCAGAGAGCGCTCGCCAAAGGCTCTTCGATAAACAACCTGCCCCTCGTGACCGATCAGAACGACAGCGCCGGGAATTTTCCTGGCCTGAATCGCGGATTCCACAAGGGGAGCGATTGCCTCCAGGCGCTTTTCACTCAAAGCGGGCGCGGCCTGTGCGGCCGTTGCTGCCAGAATTACTGTGCAGAGGCACCACGCCACAGATTCAATCCAAATCACAGAACGACGCATCACACCTTGCTCCTTCCCTTGGTTTGCCCCTCTACGGAGAGCCTTTTTGCTATATACTCGCGGGCTCTCGCTGTCAATGGAAAGACGTCGACAGCTCACAGCCGACAGCTTACAGTTACCATGGGCTGTTAGCTGTTGGCTGTCAACTATCAGCTTCTTAAAAGGGATTTTGGCCACATGAAACTTACATTCGCTGACTGGTTGGTCGTCGCGGCCTATTTCCTGATCAACCTCATCATTGGGCTCTATTATCGCAAGAAGGGGAGCGCGAGCACGGACGATTTCTTTGTGTCCGGCCGCGAAGTCTCCTGGTGGCTGGCGGGAACCTCGATGGTGGCCACCACCTTTGCTGCGGACACACCCCTTTGGGTGACGGGCCAAGTGGTGCGGCGCGGGGTGGCCGCCAACTGGTTTTGGTGGAGTTTTCTGCTCAGTGGCATGATGACCGTGTTTTTCTTCGCGCGCATGTGGCGAAGGGCGGAAATCATCACCGACGTGGAACTGGTCGAGTTGCGATACGCCGGCAAGCCCGCGGCTTTCCTGCGGGGATTTCGCGCGCTTTACTTTGGCATCCTCATCAACTGCATCATTCTGGGATGGGTCAACCTGGCGATGGAGAAGATCCTGGGGATCTCACTCAATATCCCTAAGTTCTGGGCCGTGGTCATCTGCATGGCGATCACAGCGATTTACACCTCGATCTCCGGCCTGTGGGGCGTGCTCTGGACGGACCTGGTGCAGTTCATTCTGAAGATGGGCATGTTGATTCTTCTGGCCTTTTATGCGGTGCGCGCCGTGGGTGGCATGAGTGCGCTCAAGACAAAGCTCGCCGCCGTGGACGCAGCGCGGGGCGCGGCGGTGGGTGGCTCCGGATCCATCCTCTCCTTCGTTCCCGACTTGCATTCTCCCTGGATGCCGGTGATGACCTTCCTCGTTTACATCGGAGTTTACTGGTGGTCGGTCTGGTATCCGGGAGCGGAGCCGGGCGGGGGTGGGTTCGTGGCGCAGCGGATCTTCTGCGCCAAAGATGAAAAAAATTCTTTGCTTGCAACTCTATGGTTCAACATCGCCCATTACGCCCTGCGGCCCTGGGCCTGGATCCTCACCGCGCTGACGGTGGTCGTCCTTTATCCCCAACTGAGTCTGCCGGGGGCAGACGCGGAGGGTGGCTTCGTTCGGGTCTGGGTGGAATACCTCCCCGGAGCTTTTCGCGGCCTGATGCTCGCTGCTTTTGCCGCCGCTTATATGTCCACGGTTGCTACGCAGCTCAACTGGGGGTCGTCCTACCTGGTGAGCGATTTCTATCGCCGTTTCCTGGCACGCCATCGCTCTGACAGCCACTACGTAACCGCTTCCAAGATTTCCACCATGGGACTGATGGTCGTGGCCGCGGCGGTTTCCTATGTCATGCACACGGTGGCAGGCGGTTGGGATATGGTGGTCAACATCGGCGCCGGCACGGGAGCGGTGTACCTGCTGCGGTGGTACTGGTGGCGCATCAACGCCTGGTCGGAAATCTCTTCCATGGCCACGGCGGCGACGGTCTCCATCGTGCTGAAATTCGCCAGCCCCTTCGCGGCTTCCGACCCCAACCAGTTTGCGAAGAACCTGGTCTTGACGGTGATCCTCACCACCGTGGTGTGGGTGGCCACCACGCTCCTGACGCAACCCGAACCGGAATCCAAACTCCTGG
>JBEKNU010000412.1:0-5035 GCA_049522495.1 Terriglobia bacterium | reverse complement strand
TTCCGGCTATGTTTACACTTGGCGGCTGCTGGCCACGACCCTGTCTCTGTTTGTCGGCGCCGCTGCGGTATACAGCCTGACTTTTTTTCTGACCGTGCTCGCGCGCAGCGGTGAGCAAGGGGTCAGTTATGGCTTGGGCATACTCGTGATCGACTTGCTTCTGCCCATTGCGGGCCATTTCTGGCATGTCCATTTGTCCTCGGTCGGTAGTTTCATATTGGTAGGGTGCGAATGGGCGACAAGCCCCACGCTCGCCTTTCCTGTCGGTAAGCTCGCCATTTATACGATCGTTGCTCTGGTATTTCCCCTTGCCGCACAGTTCGTGTTGGAACGCGCCGAGGTGTGAGCAAGTGTAGCGCGGACCTCCGCTTTTGAGGTCCGCGGCTCTTCCTCTGCAAATACCACAAATCTCAAAAACGGGGGCGTGCGCCATGCCTGGTTCCTCGCCTCGGCACATTCACTCCAAACTGCAGTAAAAACTACACCTTCTTAAAGGATCGTCTTCAACCGCTCCAGAAAATACCGGTAGTTCTCATACGGTGTATCGGGCGTAGCGCTATGGTCGAGCATGGGGATATAGCCGCCGTCGTCGATGAGGGGTTTTACGCGCTCCAACTCCTGGTCGATGGCCGCGCGCCCCACGGTCAGGGGACGCTTATCGACGCCGCCCCACATGCGCAGGTCGCGCCCGTATTTCTTCCGCAGAGCCACCACATCCATATCCGCCTGAACCTCAAAGGGGTAAAGAATATCGATGCCAGATTCCATCCAGACGGGGATGAGCGGGTCGATATTCCCGTCGCTGTCCAGACCGAACAGGTGCACGCCGTGGGCGCGGCCAAAATCCACCACCTTCCGGTAGCGCGGCAGCATGAACTTGCGGCCCAATCGCGGTGAGAGCAGCGGGGCCGTGTGGTAGGCCATATCCTCCCAAAAACCAAAAACGTCAACGTCCGTCTCTTCCAGAATTTGCGACAGCATTGCAATCAGGAAATCCGCGTCGGCGTCGAGCATCTCCTCCACGAAGGCGGGGTCGTCATAGAAAAGCGTGCAGAGGCGCTCCACGCCCACCAGATTCCGCAGTGGGCCGAAAAATCCTCCCCAGCGGTCGGCGATGACCACAAAGGGAAAGTCGCGCTGGCGCAAGGGGCGCAGCCGCTCGCGCCAGTCAGGCCCGATGCGCTGGGTGAGGTCCGGCCGCATCCTTTCGCGCCAATATTTGCGGAAGTCTTCGCGGGTTTCCACCGGATAGCGGATGAACTGCGGCATGGAGCTCAAGGGATTGTTCTTGAATTCCCGCATCACGATGCCTTGCGGGTCCACGTAGGTTACGTGCTCGTCGTCTTCCGCCAGGATCTCCCGTGGAAAAGGCGGTTGGGGCCAGAACCAGGAGAATTCCACCAACCACTTGTCGCAGCCAAAATCGGTCCGGCCCGGGACGTACCCGCCTTCCCGGGCCCACCTTTTCGCGGTCTCCGGCCAGACGGGCCACATGAATTCATAGAGCGGCGCGCGATCCACCGCTTGGTATTGCATCGTGCCCAGAAAGCGCTCGCGATCATTCATAGGATTTCAAAATGGCAAGAGCGAAGGGCCCTCAAGCGGCGAACTTATACCCTTGCCCGTGCACGGTCAGGATGTATTTCGGCTGTTTGGGATCGTTTTCAAGTTTTTGCCGCAGCCAAGCCACGTGGACGTCCACCGTGCGTGTGGAAGGCGCCGAGGCGTAACCCCAAACTTCCTTCAGGAGTTCCTCACGGCTCACGGTCCTGCCCCGATGTTCGAGGAGATAACGCAGCAGTTGGAATTCCTTGGTGGAAAGCGGGGCCGGCGAGCCATCGCGCAACACCTCGGAACGCCGCATATCGATGTGAAGCGGTCCACAATCGTAAAAATCCGGTCCTTCGGTGCCCGCACGGCTTCCCCGCCGGAGCAGGGCCTCGACGCGCGCCAGGAGCTCGGCCATTTCAAAGGGCTTGGTCAGGTAGTCGTCGGCTCCGATCTTCAGCCCCTTAACTTTGTCGGCCATCTGGGTGCGCGCCGTGAGGATCAGGATGGGCGTGGTAAAACCGCGTTGGCGCAATTCCTCGCACACCTCAAAGCCCCCTTTGCCCGGCAACATGACATCCAGAATGATGAGTCCGAAACGATCGCGCGTGGCTCGCTCGACGACCTCGGTTCCCTCGTAAAGCGCATCCACCGCGTAACCCTCGCTGCGCAGACGATCGCCGAGCGTGAGCACCAGCCCGGGTTCATCTTCGACTAACAGGATACGAGAATTCATGGGGATGTCCGGTTCTCCTTGGACGCTTGCGCCAAGCTTAACACACCATGACCTTTCCCGGAGGGAGCCAGCCCGGATTTCTCGCCACGGTTTTGGAAGGGCGGGGCTTCAGTCCCGCCGCCGCAGGGCGGAGGGCTAAATGGCCTCTAGGCCCTGGAGGCTCGTCAATTCAGGGGCTAAACCCCTAAATCCCTCTCGAGTTCTGCGGCGGGGCTAAACCCCGCCCTTTCACCCGCCGGCAAATAAGGTCGGTCACTTCTGCAGCTAATGCACTAGACTGACTTCGCCGCAGGAAAATGCAGTGTGAACGCACTCCCTTCGCCCAGATGGCTGGTCACGGTCAGCCTTCCCCCCATCGCCTCCGCGGCTTCCCTCGCCAAGCTCAAACCCAATCCGGTGCCATGCGCCTGCGAAGCCCGAGCGGCATTTCCGCGGTAGAAGGGTTCGAAGATATGGGGGATTTCGTCGGGCTCAATTCCCTGCCCCCGGTCCTGTACAGTGATCAAAACCTCTCCCGCCTCCGGTCCCGACCCGGGGTGGGCGCGAATGCCCATCCAGCGTGCTCCCGCCCCATACTTCAAGGCATTGGTCATGAGATTTTGCAGGCAGCGGCCGAGCGCTTTCGGATCCGCCATGACGGGAGGAAGGTCGGGGGCAACTTGCTTCTCGACGGTGAAACCGTTGACGGTGGTAAGATGGGCCAAATCCTCTACGGCCGAATCAATGGTCTCCGCCACCGGCACGGGCTGCGGCTGGTATTGCCGCTGACCATTGCGCGTGGCGGCAAAGAGCAGCACCTGCCCGATCATCGTGGCGAGGCGCTGGGCCTCATTGCGGATGAGGACGCTATACTGTTTCACCTGGGGCCCGGACTCCACCACGCCGTCGGCAAGATTCTCCGCCGCCGAGGAGATGACGCTGACGGGAGTGCGCAGCTCGTGGGACACCCCGGCGACAAAATCCATCTGCATTTTCGCCAGCCGCCGGATTCTCTGCGTCCAGATCAAAACCAATGCCATGCTGGCCGCGAGCACCAGCAACACCCCGAAGCCCAGCAGTAAGTCCCGTCGCCAGATCATCGCCCCCGCTTCCGCCAGCGATCCACCCGGATGCCGCACCACCAGCCGCCATTCCGCGGCGGTAGCGTCAGCAAGGATGGGCGCGGCCAGGAAGCCCCGCGCGCGTGCTCCGGGCTCGCGCCCGCCTCCCGGGAAACGGAATGAGGGGGGTGGCGGGATCCTCTCGCGTCTTGCCGGGCTGCCCGGCTCGCGGGAATCTCCATCACGGGGTTCCAACCCCCGCCCTCGCCGCGTGCTGAACAGATGCACCGTCTCGTCCGGAGAGCTCACGAGGTCCGTCGAGGGGCGCGCCTCCGAGGAATAAACAAACTGGGGAGGATGCGCGGCATCGGCGATGGCCACATCATACAGAAGGCCGTTCGGCCCCCCGAAGTACCGCTGGGCAAGTTCGGGAAGAAATCGCTTCAGGAAAACCTCGCGGTTCAGTTCCACAATCATGAATCCCGCAGGCGAGGAGTCCGGCGGGCGATCTCTTCGATTCCTTCGATTGCGCCAGCCCGGTTGGGGAATAGGCCGCACCATCGCCAGCGACGCCCCTTGAACTCGCCATCGTAACCCCGCAAGTCCGAAATCCCCGCCCCGCGAGGTCAGCGTGGCCGCGAGATGGGAAGTGTCGCAGAGAACGCCCAATCGCGCCGGGCAAGCCGTTCCCTGAAAAGTGTCTTCCTGGGGATTGAATTGGAGGAACGCATAGCTTTCCCCCTTGGCCTTCTCCCAAAGATAATAGTTGGCCACCAACTCGTGGTGGTCGGAAGACCGCGCCCAATCCCCGCAATCCTGGGCGAAGAGATCCTCAATCGCGGGAGCCTGATCCGGCGGGCGGTAGGTGAAGCTCGTGCAGATTCCCGCCAGCTCACGATGGAAATCCTCACGAAACCCGTTCATGCCCGCCTGGAGCGCGGCCTGCTTCCTTTCGAGTTCCGCGGTCCGAATCCGATTGCTCCACCGGAATTGCAGAACTCCCAAGACCACCAGCAAGGCACTGAGGCCGGCAATAATCCCCAAGGCGCCCAGCGATTGTCGGAGTTTGGTGGCCATAAACTTATTATACGTTGCAGATGCCCGCCGCGCTACTTACGATGCCCCTGTGATCGGGTCATCTCACCATCGGTTCATCGGGTCATCGGCTCATAGTGTGATGAGGTGATTTGAGAATTGCGATTTGTGATTTTCGAAGTTCGCAAATTGATTCATTTTCTCGCCGGACACTGCCAATAACCGAAGTGGCGTAGTGTGTCACGAAGGGGTTTCGCCGTCAGCGCCGCCATCTTTCCAGTCCGGGGTTTTGCCTCTTCTCGTCACTCGGCACTCATCACTGCTCCTGGCTCTCGTCGTGTGTCACTAGCCTTCCCAGCCTCGCCTGCTTGCCACTAGCCACTCTGCACAAGCCACGGTTCTTCACTAACCCCTTTTTTTTCATCAACATCATGGAAGGAATGGTTTAACTCGTTTGTTTTCATCGATATCATGGAAAGGCAAAAAGCTGACTTTTTTCTACATTTTTTTTCAATGACTTAATGAAGCTTAGGCCCAATTTTCACCCCTTTTTCTTCGGTTCCTCAGCAGAATCTGTGGGTAGACTGTGGTTCAGGTAGAGCTCCAAGAGTATGGTAGAGAGCGACTTCAGCGGCGCGGAAGGTACGAAAGCCATAGGCTTTTCGCAGCGTCAACT
>JBEKNU010000411.1:0-5141 GCA_049522495.1 Terriglobia bacterium | reverse complement strand
CTGGGCGGAGGATAGGGCAATGCTGGGAAGCAACCCGAGCGCCGACCCAGGGGCCGAGATGGGCAGGGGCGGAGTTCGGCTCTGCCCCTGCTTTCTTAAACTGGCCCTTGAGTTCCTGGCACTTGGCGGACCCCAATGGAGATAACAGCAGGGTGAAAACTCAGTCCCATATTTACGAACTCAGGGTTACCCTGCAAGAGATTCGGCCGCCGATCTGGCGACTGATCCGGGTCCCCAGTACCTCCCGATTGTGTTGTCTCCATGATGTCCTGCAAGTGGTCATGGGCTGGACGGACAGCCATCTTCATCAATTCGAGAAAGACGGCAAGTGTTGGGGCGTGCCCGAACACTTCGAAGACGGCGATATTGACATCCTCGACGAGCGCCGGACGAAGATCAGCGACGTCCTAAAGGAACAGGGCGATTCCGTCCTCTACGTCTACGACTTGGGCGACGACTGGCGGCACGAGGTGGTGCTGGAGAAGATTCTGCCCGCACCAGGTACGACGGTGCGCCCGGTCTGCCTATCCGGGCAACGCCACTGCCCACCGGAGGACGTAGGGGGCACGCCGGGATACGAGGAATTTTTGGAAGTCATTTTCGACCCCCATCACGAAGAGTATGCGCACAACGTACGCTGGGCCGGGGGGCCCTCGGCCTTGACCCAGTCGGTGGAACGGTTCCAGCCGGAAGAGTTCGATGCTAATGCGGTGAACGCTACCTTGTCGCGGATGCGGTGGCCTGATCCGCACCGCCGATAGATCCGCCCCCTCAGTTGGCGGCGATCCTGCTTCGCGCGTTTTTCTGCCTCCTTTTCCTGATCCGGCTCCAGACCAGGGGATCAACCGCGAGTGGCACGGCCCGCGAAGACGCGACGTCTACGAAGCCACCATGATGGGAAATCTGGCCGTATCGGAATAGCTGGGCGAGCAAGGCCAGGGCGTGTTGCGCCAGTAGGGCGTTTACGAAGCTATGTTGTCTGTCGAGCGCCTCAAGCGCGCTGCAGCTCGGTTGCCCGTCGTCATCGAGCGTGGCGTCGATAATCTCGGGAAACAGCTCAGCGGCTGTCCGCAGGCGGGTTCTCGACCTCCGATTCACGGCGTTCAGCGGCTCGCCCAGAACAAACTGGCCGCTCGACTCGCCGTTGCCGACATCGATCGCGTAATGGATCGCACTGTTGCCTGTGGTCCGACGTTCAATGACGGCTCGCGCGGCGCGCCTATCGACGCAACCAATTACGATGTCCGTCGACCGGAGTTGATGATTCTCCGTCAGACTCTCCGGCACCGCCTCCCAATCCAACTCCCAAAAAATATTCAGCCTGTTTACCAGGACGATCCCTTTATTTAACCCCACCTCCGCTCGGCTGAAAGGCTGGCGCACACAATTGACGGGTGAAATGTTGTCCCCGTCCATCACGGTCACGCGCAAGCCATAAGGGTGTCCCTGTGCGCGCATCGCTTGGTGGAGATAGGGTAATCCGCCGATGATTGAACTCCCCGTTCCGCCACATCCGACGACCAGCACTCGCACCTCGCGCCGCAGCAATTCGCTGTGCAGCCTATGTAGCTCCATTCCAAGCCCCACCTTGCCTTGACGATACCCGCAACAATCACTGGCGCGGGAGTCAATCTGCGTTGAGATCCACGGCCTCCCCCTCATTCTCATCTCCAGCCTGCGGACAAGGCGCGCTATTATGGAACCCATGAAGCACTTGCCGATTGGGCTGCTGGAGCAGTATGCCATGAAGGAGATTTCGATTCGTGACCACCAACGGGTCGAACGACACGTGATGCGCTGCCCGCAGTGCCTGGACCGGTTACACGCCGAGATCGGATGGGTGTTGGGAGTGCGCTCGATGGACAAGACCTGGAGAAAGCTTATAAAACCTTCTAGAAAATCTCGTGCGAAGAATGAATGAGCGCGTCGGCTGACCGTGGTTCGCAACGATCTCATCCGCCAAGCCGCTTTCCAACATGGACATATAGATTCTTTCTATGCAGGTGAGGCAAACGCAGCAAACACGCGGGTGTGTATCATACACATATTGGCAATTGCTAATATAACTGTCTCTCAAGGGCCTCAACCGCGCTACAGCTTGGTTCTCCGTCATTGTCGAGGCTTGGGTCAGCGAGTTCAGGGTAAAGGTCGGGGGCCGTTCGTAGTCGCAGTCTTGACCTTCGATTACGTTCGTTAAGGGGCTCACCCAGGATGAACTGCCCACTGTCTTCGTTATTTCCTAAATCGGCAAGGTAGGAAACCGTGCTCCATTTGCTGACTGCATCCCTGATTGTGGCCCGTGCCGCCCGTGTATCCACGCACCCCACCACAATGTGAGCGCGCAGGTCATCGCCTAAATAACTGCGGGAGATAAACGTTCCGGGCTTCAAATGGGCAGGGACCGCTTCCCACTTTAGTCCCCAGAAAAGATTCAGCCTGTTGACCAAAACTATCGCCTTGTTGAGGCCAATCTCGGACCTTGCAAAAGGTTGGCGGATACAGTTGGTCGGTGAAATCGTATCGCCGTCTATCACCGTGACGTGCAGTCCTCCGGGATGGCCATGGGCCACAAGCGACTGGTGCAGGTAAGGCAATCCTGCAACGACTGCGCTACCCGTCCCTCCGCAACCTACGACCAGCACGCGCACTTGCCGTTCGAGCAACTCTGGGTGGATGCGATGAATTTCCATGACCTTGTTCCTAGGTTTTCTGGGTTTTCGCTTGAGTGGTTAGTTGATGGCCGTCGAGGAAGGGCGGGCGGCAGCGAAGTTGCGCAACAATTGTGCTATCTCGCCGGAGAGGCGCTTTGCTTCTCCGTGCGAATTGTCAAGGATCAGGACCGCACGCAGTTTCATCAGCGCGCCGGTGAAATCACCTTTTTCCCGAAGATCCTTGGCCTCCCGCACCAGTTCGGCAATAAAGGGCTGTTGTATGCTGCGGGCGACGGGAAGAAGATCCTTCAGCATTTCATCCAGCGACTGATAGCGCTCGTCCGCGTCCCTTTTCAATCCCTTGCTGATGACTGCATCCAGGTCGGTGGGAACCCCCGGGCAGCAGCGGCTAAGAGGTTCCGGGTCCGTAGCCAAGACTTTTCCGATGATGGCAGCGGTGTTTGAGCCGTCGAAAGCCTTCTTGTAAGCGATCAGCTCATACACCACGCAGGTTACGGACCAGATGTCGGACCGGCTATCGAAACGCCCGTCGTTGAACTGCTCCGGCGGGGCATAGTGGATGGTCCCCAGGAACATCCCGGTTTTGGTGAGGTTGGCGGTTTCTAAAGGGACAATGCCGAAACCCACCACCTTAACGGTGCCGTCATTCGTTACCAGGGTGTGCGCGGGCTTAACGTCGCGATGAACAAATCCATGTTTGTGCGCGTGACCGAGTCCTTCACAGATCTGCTGTACCAATTTCAACTTGACGGCAAGGGGAATTCTGGCCCGCCGGTTGATGATGTTCTGGAGGGTTTCGCCTTCAACAAACTCCATGGCGATGTAGGGGAGGCCATCGGCTTCCCCTACATCGTAAATTGTCACGATGTTCGGGTGCTGAAGGGCCCTGGCGGATTGCGCCTCAAGATAAAAGCGCTTGAGGATTTCGGGGTCAGAAACCAGTTCCGGAGCGAGGATCTTAAGCGCGAGGATGCTGCCGAGGAAACGGTCACGAGCCTTGAAAATAACGCCCATGCCACCCCGGCTGAGTTCCGCCCCGATCTCGTACTTTCCGAACTCCGACCCGCGGGCAGGCACGCAGTTGTAACACAGCCTGGGCTCTGGGGTGCTACCACACGAGTAACAGTCGTCATGTTTCCAGAACCCACGGTGTTTGGGACACCAGTGTTCGTGTGTGGTTGGCTCGAATGGCTTCGAGGGAGCGTGGAGAACAATCGGTTTCAGCTCCACGAGGCCGTTCTTCTTCTTTGGCTCTGCGGGCTGGCAGAATCCTTGTTCCCACTTGACCCTGAACATATCGTGTGCATTTTGGTTTGTCGAGCAAGGTCAACCGGAGGGTCTAAAATCGGCCCTCCGCCACTGTTTCTCGCAAAACCCAAATGCCGCTAAATGCCGCAATTCTACGCAAATTCAAATGCACGCAAATGCACGCAGGCAAGCGGGGCGGGAAGAATGCCCGCACAACTCTCCTTTCATGCGTATGCAAACGCGCCAGGGAAAACATCGGGAAAGGCGAAATAAGGTGAACTGTGGCCAATTTTTCGGGCACCCGTTAAACGGTGCCCATTGGTCGTAATCCACACAAATTGTGCGGGTTACTTCACGAAAATTGCTGTTGGGATTTAATCTGGTTTTGCCAACGTTCGCCAGATTCATTCCGACTCAAAGCAAGGCAGAATAAAACGATCGGCAGGCTCTTAGCGGCGAGTATGGCTGTGCCACTAAGGGCATCCTTCCGGTCCGGTGCCGCCGAGGTCAGGATGCCCATGCCACAATGTCAGTCAAATGCCTTCTGGGGGTTTACAACCTTGAGGCTAGGGCCGGGGAGGTGATGTACCCCGGCCCTTGGTAACCTGACGTGAAATCCCCGGGCAACTCGCACAGAACAGGACGGGAGGTGCGCGCCCACGCGAGACTCGACACTTCACCCTCCATAGTCTAATGCCGGTTCGATTTGACGAGTCTTACCTTTACCTGGCGGCCAGGCGCCGGGTCTTTAGCATTCCCGCCAGCGCGGCCAACCCAAAGCCAAGTAGGACAACGGACGTGGGCTCCGGTGCTGTTGAGACAGGGATGGGACCCGACCAAGTCCCGGCCACGCTGTTATATGCCTCACCGTCGATATAGGGGTAGTCCGAAGTGTGCATGCTGATATCACCAATCTCAGTAAAGCCGGGCACAACCTCGTAAACCGCAGAAAGAGCCACGTAACTACTCCCGGTCGGGGGGTTGCCCACGCCTGAAAACCCTGGGATCAATGAGACTACCGCGAGATACCAGAGCGTCGTAATGTTGCCGGAAGCATCCACGGCAAAAGACATGGTTGGATTGTAGGAATTGAGCGGGGTCAAAGTAGTGTTTGCATCAGTAAATGAATAGTCGATCAGGGTTGGGTTGTGGCCATATCCCGACCCCGAGTCGGGAAGAGGAGCAGCAACGGTAAACCACCCCGTAATGCCGCACTCTGGA
>JBEKNU010000410.1:0-5213 GCA_049522495.1 Terriglobia bacterium | reverse complement strand
GCCCTTGCAGCAATTCCTCGAAATGCGCCGGGTCTTCGCCCAGGCAGGGCAAAGCCGCCTCCCGCGACTTCGCATAAAAACCATGACGAAGCTGCGCGGCGCCAATGCGCGCCTTTCCCTCCACCGTCGCCGGGCCATGGGCAAGCTTCCGGTTCCGCGCATTCGCGGCCACTTTCTTCTCGGTCATTTCGGGTTTCTTGACGAGTGACATGGGAACCTCCAAAGGGCAGGGGATTGTGGTCAGAGTTCAGGAGACAGGAGACAGGAGTCAGAAGTCAGGAGAAAGGAGTCAGAATGCGGTAGGCGGTAGACGGCATACAGGAAACAGGACTGCAGAATCGGCTCTCCCTCCCGTCTACCCTATGCGTTCTCCTGTCTACCGTCTACTGTCTCCTGACTCCTGTCTCCTAACTCCTGACACCTGGCCGAAGTGCTCATTTCCCCCCCGGCCCAGTTCTCCATACATTAGGCGAGCAATATGTCTTCCGTTCAGCAGGCAGATGCCTGCCAATTTCCTACCGGTAGGAGCGATTTTTGATATTGAGGGCTTAAATTTCCTACCGGTAGGAATCGCTGTCGGCGGCATCGCCGGATTGGGGAGTCCGAGGGCTCCAGGGAAGAGCCACGGGGGTGGGGTTTGGGGGCGGGTGATGGGGCTACGGGTCAGAATTAGGCCCTGAAATCCAAAATCCTGAATCCTAAATTCCAGATACTGAATCCTAAATCCTGTTCCCAGCATCTGAACCCAGCGCCTACCGACTTCTGCCGACTGCTTTCTGCTGTCTACCGTCTACTGTCTACAGACTTCTTGTCCTTTGCCACTGACAACTGCGAACTGACAACTGAAGACTGATTTTCGGCGCCGCGCAGTTGCCGCTGAGGCCCTGGGCATGAGAAAAGCCCACAGTCCGCTATCCATTGACTGTGATGGCTACCCACTGCGGAACCCAACAGTCACTTCCACGGTTTGACCGTATCGTCTACCAATAGTGCGGCAGTGGAAAATCAGTCTCTAAGCAGGAATATCCCATTGCGGGCGAAACGCGATTAGGCGATTTATTGTCCTATTGAGGCTCGGCGATTTCAATCTCGCGACAGTCGGATTCCAACTCTGACTGACAAAACCGCCGAGACGAGCATTGTAGTTCGGTCCAACTTTGCTCGTGCTATGGGGGGGTGGACAAATATCATCGCGCACGTTTCTCTTGCGAGACGTGCGCGCGAGCTGAATCAATGTCTCCTTCGGTTTGGCCAACGCTTCGACATCCTCGGGTATCTTCGCGGCACTAATACCGAGAAAAGACGCGAAGCCTTCGCGATCGGCAAGAACCCAAGCTTCAGCTTCGTGAACCGCAACACGGATCAATAGATTGTGGTGCTTTGGATGCGCCAACCAATCAGAAATGAGAGCGGGGGGACAATCGTACCTATCAAGATCTGTTCCCACTAAATATGGCACTCCACTTGCGGCGTTGTTGAAGCCATTGATGTTTTTCTTGAGGTATCCATTGCCACCGCGGTTGTAAATCGTTCTGGTGGCATACTCGTTTGGAATAGTCCGAAGTATTTTAAGTGCCAGCAACTCTGTTAGCTCGTCCTCGAACGCGAGGCTTAGGGGGATTGCAGGGCTCATTCAAATAGATCCAGTTGTGCCATGTTACGGGGTACGACCCGTGGGAGTGCCGCATCGGCGATGGTTAGGCCACCTTGCAGCAAGTCCTTTATCTCACTAATTGAGGAGGCCAACTCAACTCTTGTGCCGTCTTCGTCAGGCGTCAGCAGCAGTACTTCTTCACCACCTATCCCCGCGTCGGAAAGTAGATCAGAACTGTGAGTACTGATCATTATCTGGCGCATCTGCCGTTTTTTCTGTTTCTGTACCCTGTACATCAACGCAGGCAACTTTCGAATGATCCCAGAATTGAGCGAAAGCTCAGGCTCTTCTAGGAGTAGCATGGAGTCACTTTCGAGCAGAGACCATAGCAGACCAATGAGGCGTAGGGTTCCGTCTGAGAACTGATCCTCTCTCTGCTTTGCGCCATGCGGGCGCCAGTGCTGGTACACAGCTTCCAAATGAGGAATGCCCGTTTCGTCTTTAACATCCGTTAGTTCCTTTAACTGTGGCACCGCTATACGTAGCGCTGCCTCAATCTTCTTGAGTCGGGCCTTTCGCGCGCCATCGGAAGTCCTAGCAACTCGCTCAAGAAAACTTCGACCATAAGGATCCCCAGGAATTCCAGGTCCAGAGAAGGCTTCAGGGTGCCGCAGGAGTTGGGGAACCAAATGAAGGTAGCTCACGGAATCAAAAAAACGGACCAGCTCTCTGAACTCAGCGTTCGCATTTATTTGCTCGAGATGGGTTTGAGTAAGACGAACAGGGTCCTTCGAGTCGTACGGATCGGGTCGGTCTAAAACTACCTGGTCCCCCTTAGTGACCTTCTCATATGCCAAATATGGTTGCCGGTAACCACGGGCTTCTTGTTTGATACCGATGGCATAAGACCATTTATTACCGTCTTCAGCGAGATGCACCTCCAGTTCAACATCCGGGTACTTTCTTGCTGCGAGGCATCGCAGCTTTGATATCCCTCCACGCGCAGTTACCGCATTCTGCAGGCCGCCGCTAGGCTTCGCAATGTCCTTCAGGAAAACAAACACGTCAAGCAAATTGGATTTGCCGGAGGCGTTTGGCCCTGCGACGAAAACTCTGGGGCCTAGTTCGACGTCAATCGAACGAAAATTTCGCCAATTTTTCAGAATGAGTCTGGTTACAAGCATCAGCCGCCCTCGATGCAATCTATCATAATGATCCTCTCCCCATCCCGAAAACGCCCTATTCCTGCCGGTCGCCCCATGGCCTCGATTCTTGGCCGACTTCAACGAAGCCTTTGCTCAGGACGCGACGTTCCAGGCTGCATACCTGTACCTAATATGGTCTACTTGAATTGCCTGGAACCACTGTTGAAGTGTCCGGCAGAAGCCAAGCCGTTATCTCGCCGCACGTTGGGCAAAGCAAAGGCATACCTAGGCCGCGGTTAATGACTTCAACGTCGGACACCCTCTCACTCTTACATTTTGTGCAAGTCCACTGGATCGTCTTGCTCATGCAACACACTCCAATTGCTCCTCGTGGTTTGCGGCTGCCAAATGCTTACTTTTTCGTCTTTCACGGAGAAGTTAGCGCTGCGAATCGGTTCATTCGCGTGGTCTGTCCCCTTCGCCAGGGTTTCCATTTCTGGCATCCAGCACCACAGCAGTATACACCTCACCATTGAACCGCTCGGCCGAATTTCTGGCGAGAGACTTGAGGGGGGGCTGACGCCAGTTGTTTGAATGCTGACGCCTTGTCCCGGTTCATCGTGCTTATAACCGCGTGAATATGATCCGAAGATTCAGAGGGAAAAAAAGGAAATGTTGGCCGATATTCGAACATCCCGTATTTCCGTTGACGTACCCCAACTGCTTTCTCTTCACGGGTCAATGGTGACCTTCGGTTCCTTTCGTTGTCGTGACCTTTTGCCTTGCCACCAGCAGCGCGGAGGTGGGTCCAGTCCGCCCTCCTCCGCGGTTTTTAATTCATCGCGCATTCACACGTTTATTGAAGCGAAACGGCGAACCGAACGCAAATTACGCGTCCGTCTGCGCTACCCCGGTTTTCTCCTAAGCCGGTGTAATTAAACACTGCATTAAGTTGTATGCATGATATACTTGCATTCGTACGGCACAATTGACTTGCATTTACACTTCATAATACACTTGTATTTGCACAACATAATAAGCTTGTTTTATCCCGAAACGGGAGAGGTTCTATGGCGACGCCGAATGAGAAACTGGCTGCGTCCCTCGATGTGCTCAAAGCACTTCAACAGGGCGGGAGACGTGTGTTTCGGTCGGACGACCTGGGCCGTGTCCACCGTGAACGACTGGTGGCGAATGGCTTTCTTCAGGAGGTCATGAAAGGCTGGTTGATCTCCTCCAGCCCGAGCGCGCACGAGGGCGAAAGCACACCATGGTACGCTTCATTCTGGGAATTTTGCGCGCGCTACTGCAACGACCGCTTCGGCGAGGAGTGGCACCTGTCGCCGGAGCAGTCGCTTTTGCTCCATGGCGAAAGAACGGTCATCCCGGACCAAGTGGTGGTCAACAGCCCAAAGGGCAAGAACAATGCAATCGAGCTTCTGTTCGGCACATCGCTCTACGACCTGAAGGTAGCCACAATGCCGGCGACGGCGGATCTGGTGGTAAGGGACGGCTTGCGGCTTTTCTCGCCGGCGGCGGCGTTGGTGAGGGTGGTGGAATCCTTTTTCCGGAGAAATCCGGTTGAAACGCAGGTGCTGCTGGCGAGCCTCGGCGATGCGTCGGACCTGCTGCGGCTCTTGCTGAATGGCGGCCACTCCGCCAAAGCGGGTTATCTGGCGGGAGCGTTCCGGCAGACCGGTCGTCCCGATTTGGCGGGTGAGATCCTTAGCGCGATGAAGAGCGCTGGCTACGATGTGCGGGAGAGCAATCCCTTCGAGGCCGGGCAGATATTCGGCACGCTGCGTCGGCCTCGGGCCCCTATCGTGGGGCGCGTGGAGATGCTCTGGGAGTCGATGCGCGGCGCCGTGGTGGAGACATTCCCGAAAGAACCGGGGCTTCCCAAAGACCGGGATGCGTATCTTCGTTTCGTCGACGGAATTTATCAAAGCGACGCCTACCATTCTCTGTCCATTGAGGGATATTCGGTCACACCGGAAGTCATTGAGAGGGTGCGGCAAGGGGACTGGGACCCGGAACATCACGAGGATGACCGGAAGGGCCGCGACGCGCTGGCGGCGCGGGGATACTGGCAAGCGTTCCAGCTCGTGAAAGGATCGGTGGAGAAAGTGATCGCGGGGGAGAATCCCGGCGCGCGCGCGCGCGCGGCACACAAGGAGTGGTATCGCGAATTGTTCCAGCCCTGCGTGGCGGCGGGCCTGATCGAACCAGGCGCGCTCGCCGGATACCGGAACATTCCGGTCTATCTGCGGACGTCGCGCTATGTGCCGCCACGCTGGGAGGCGGTACGCGACGCCATGCCGGTGCTTTTTGATCTTCTCGAACGGGAGGTCAAGCCTTCGGTGCGCGCCGTGCTCGGTCACTGGCTGTTCGGCTATATCCATCCCTATCCGGACGGCAACGGGCGGATGGCACGCTTTCTGATGAATGTGATGCTGGCTTCGGGCGGCTATCCC
>JBEKNU010000409.1:0-5222 GCA_049522495.1 Terriglobia bacterium | reverse complement strand
AGCATTGTTGACAGTGAGCACTCGACTGGGCCCGAAGGTGATGGGGTAGACATCCTCGGATTGCGCCCGAACCACCGGAGGTGCAAGGTAAGGTCGAAGGGCGATAATGCCAAGGAAGATGGTAGTCAGGAGCAGCAGGGATTTGACGAGCCAGTCCGTTTTCATCGGTAACTCCTTTCCAGGGTCAGTGTGCTGCGGGTCACACCCTAGGAGCGGCCGGGGCCATCGAAACGTGCAGCTAATTCATTCGCCCGGATCGGAGGCATCCCGGATGCGCTGGACGATCCAACCGCCGCGTTCGTTATCATACGACAGGGCAACTGCGGTGGCCAGGGAAGAGACGCACAAGGTTTTGCGGGACAGGCACGATGGTGGAGCGCCCCCGTTTTCCGCACGCCGCTACCTCATTTAGGAGGAGTGGAAGCCGGCTCTGAGACCTGGCGAGCTACACCTAAAGCCGCGTCGATTGCCAGCTTCAAATCTTCGGACGATTTAAGCCCTACGTACCTCCGTCCGTTTACGAAGACTGTGGGAGTCTCTCGGATGTTGAACTGCTCTACGAGTTGGTGGTCACGCGCCAGCGTATCTTCATAGCCGTGACTCTCAAGACAGGCATTAACTGCTATGGGGTCGATATGGAGCTCCTCCGTTACGTATTGCAAGAGCCGAGGCTTGACATTCTCGGCTGTTAACTCATTCTGCTGGGCGAAAACGAAGTCGTGTAATTTCCAGAAGGCATCGGGGTCCTGAGAGTCAACACAGATACTAACCGTGGCTGCTTCCCGCGCCCACGTGTGAAAAAGAAGAGGTTTGTGGCGGATGATAATACGAATCGCATGAGCCTCTTCAGCAGGGAGGGTTGCCATCGATTGACTTAACTCACGGCAGGAAGGACACTGAAAGTCCACGAATGCGACTACGGTTACTAGGGCATGTATGGGGCCCTTAGAAGGCGGGCTTCCCGCCACGAGCACCTTCATCGTCTCGGGTTCCGGCCGATCTTGTCCCGGTGCGGCTGCGCCAGCAAGGGACAGGGCTAATCCGGTGAAAACGATACCAAGCCTCGCCAGGCGGTGCAGTCTCATGACGGCCTCCAACCGGTTTCGCACCGTCGCCACATCTTGCATCACCGAACAGTAGATCTCCCCTGCTACTCGCTCGTTGGGGGCAGTAGTCTGAGCCAGCGGTCACTTGAAGCGATAGGCCAAGCCGGCGGTCGGCGCAATATTGTGGACTAGCCCGGTGCCCGGGGCGGGCTGCCCCGACATGTAATCCCTGATCTCGAAGCGCGCCGCCAAACGATTCCAAAGCGGAAGGTCGGCCCCCACTCCAACATTCCAACCGAATCTATTAATGTCCGACCTAGCTCCGGCAAAGTGCGCTAGACCCACCCCGGCGGTCACGAAAGGTTTCAAGCTTCTCCCACCCCGGAGATAACGAACGTAATTCGTGGCATAGTCTTCGACGTCCAGGGTTACCTGCATAGGGGGAAGCTCGACAGAGATTGCAGGGATGCTTTGCTGTACTTGGTACCGGTTCGGGCCCTGCGTATAACTCAACTCCAAGCCATTATTATTGCTGAACACGACTCGGAAGCCGGCCAGAAGCCTGCCGGACTTTGAATACTTGTTGCTCCCGACGGTATTGTAGACTTGGGATTCTTGACCGTTCGGGTTGAGAATGGCAAGCACACCATACGGTCCGGAACCGCCGCCAGTGAGGATCGAACTCCCGCCTCCGAGGAAAACCTCCACTTGCGGAAAGTGCGCTGGCGCGGGCGTTGAGGTTCGAGGCGAAAACACCAATCCGGCCGTAGGCGCCAAATCGTGGCTGGCTCCTCGCAGCGGCGCGGGAAGAAAACCGACGTGGTCCCGGACTTCCACCCGGAAGGCGAGGCGCTCGTTAATTCGAAAATCCGTTCCCAGCCCGTAGTTGAGGCTTGGGTTGTAGCGATGCCAGCCTGTTGCCAAGGTAGATGACTGAGTCACCCCCAAACCCACGGTTAGAAAAGGTTGCACGGCTCCCCGGCGAGGTAGGTACCTCACATAATTGAAGGAACACTCATTTCGCTCGAACCTGGAAGAGACCGCCGGCTCGCCTGCTGTTGTCGGTTGAATCTGGAAATAGTTGGAAACGCTATTGTTATACGCGGCCTCGAGCGCATCCGTCGCCGTCAGGTGATAGCGCAGCCCCGTAAAGATTTGCATCTTGCCTGATGAGAAGTGATCCGGAGAGACTAGGTACCCCGAATCTGAGGTCCCCGCTATAGAAACCTCATTGGGCTGGTTCCCAAGGTTCAGAATCGATCCTCCACCTTCAATGAACCATTCTAGCTTCCCTAGCCGATCTTGAGATGCTCCGTTGCTGACTGCAGAGAAGAAGAGGACCCAGACAAGTACATGTCTTATGCAAGATAAATTGCGGCCTTTCATCCGTGGTTCCTCCGCTCGTTGTCCGGGTCAGGCACGTTCGGCGGGTGCCAGACCTAATCCGAATGCAGCCGGGGGGCAACGACCAAACCGACCACTGCGGCTTGTATGGCCAGGGCTTGGCACCGCCGACCCCGTCACGGCGCGACTAACCCCTGGGGGGGAATGGTGTCAGGAACCATTCCCCCGCTTGACACCATTCCCCCGCTCCCATTTCCCCCCGACAGCATTCCCCCCCCCGTCCCCAAGCCCACGGCGTAAAAGTCATGCTACCGGCTCTGCTGCGCCCTGATTTGGTCGACGAGCTCATCAGCGTTCTTAATGTCCGCGCCGCTGTCCGTCTTGTTCTCCTCGGTGTCGGCCTTTAGGCGGTACAGCAGATTCAGATAGGCCATGGCATCCTTATAATGGGGCATGAGCTCGCTGGCTTTCTCCAAGGCCTTGATGCCGTCGTCGATTAGGGCCCCGTTTTCGGCCCGCAATTGGGCGCGAGCGCTATCCGGCAGAGATGGCAAAATGCCGGGCTTAGTCCAGTCTCGGGGAGTTGTCAGACCCAAACCCGCGCGCGCCTTCTGGATTTTCGGATACACCATCGACCAATCCGAGACTCCAATCCAATAATATGCCTGGGGATTGTTAGGTTCAACTTTCCTTAGGTCTTCCCAAATCTCCTTCGCCTTCTGGAAGTTCTGCTCCACGTAATCAATCATGGCGATGTTCGATAAGGCGATGGGATTTTGGGGATCATTTTTCAGGACGTCCTGGAAAGCCGCGATGGCCTGATCGCCGATTTCTTTGAAGTCGGGCGAATCCTTGTCCGAAGTGGAAATCCGGAAGTAAGCGGTTGCCAGCAGGTCCAGGCGGGCCTGGAACAAAGCCGGATCGAGGGCAGTGGCTTTCTTAAAGTGGTCGATGGCTTGAACGTACTGCGCGTTCCGAAATGAGTTCTCGCCCCTGCTCACTTCGTCGTTGGCCTGCCGTTGTGATTCCCGATTGGGCGAATGAGCTACGCAAGCGAGGGAAAAAACCACGGTAACAAATCCCAGAGTGAGTTTTCGTCGCATACACCACCTCCTAACTAAGGGTTTATTCCTGCCTCCAAGGTTTCACGGGCCGCCGGCTCGCGCACCAAGCGATGGCCGCTAGCCACCACACGCTGTTGGTGTCGCGGGCGGGAAAACCGGGACACAATATTTCCTATTATTGGAGAGTGTCGTTCATGATCCTGGCTCATGTTTTGAGCCTCAGCACGGGGTGGATTTCTTCCTTCGGCGTTTTCCGGGGACGACCGCGCGGGCCGGGCGCCAAGCGCCGCTGGGGGCTCTGTTCAGGGCCCGCGCGGTGTCTCAGGGTGCGCAACGGCTGGCATCTCCACCCGCGCCAGTCGAGGCATCGTCCATCCCCTCCCACCGTGCACGGAATCCGCAACACGGTCCTCCAGCCTTACCTTATCAACCTGCGAGTAGTACGCCCGGCAACGTGGAAGGTCAAGCGGAATGATGGTGGAAGGGTCAATATGCCTG
Organism: Terriglobia bacterium; assembly: GCA_049522495.1. GTDB lineage: Bacteria > Acidobacteriota > Terriglobia > UBA7540 > UBA7540 > Bog-366. The sequence continues at coordinate 1,270 of JBEKNU010000409.1, read as the reverse complement.
AGAAAAAAATCGAAAAAATCGAAAGTATGGTGCCCTGTTTCCCCTGTTTCCCCGTGCGCCGCGGCGGTGGACCCGGCCACGCCGCCGCCGGTTTTCCGCGGACGGGAAAACCGGGACAGGCACGATATTTCCTATTTTTCTGGAGCCTCCTTCATGGTTCTGGGTCAGGTTTTGACCGTCTGCGCGGGGGGATTTCGACCTCCGGCGTTTTCCGAGGACGGGGGCGCAGGCGGGGCGTCAAGCGCCGCTGCCGTGCATCCCATCCGCAACACCATCCTCCGGCCTTAGGTTTTCAGCAGGGGAGTAATACGCCGAGCACCCTGGGAGGTCAAGCGAAATGCTGGCCGAAGGGGCAATATGTCAGAGAAAAAATCGGAAATATCGTGCCTCTCCCGTTTTCGGTTTCCGGGAGCTCGACAACAGAGCCTTGCTTTTTTGCCGTCGCCTTGATGGTAGCCGCCGCAAGGAAGTCGGCGTCGAGGGGGGTAATCTCTTCGTTCTACTTCAGCCAAGCCATCACTTTTTTCAATTGGCTCGAAGCTCCCTTGAGCTCAAGGCCATAGACGATCTCGTAGACGGTGACGCTCGTGAAGCTGAAAATGCCGTGGTCCTTGGCGTACTCCGCGGCCCGACCGGCCACGGTAACGTTGTGACCCTTGAGGTACTCGGAGAGGATGTCGGTGTCGAGGATCGCTTTGACCGTCATCTCAGAGCGTCGGCTCCCTCTTGCTGGGCCGGCGTCTCTCCGCGTAGGCGATGGAGACCACCTCGTCCAGCAGAGCAGCGTCTTCCGGGCTTCCGAACAAGCCCAGGCCCTGTTCAAAGACACTAAAGGTTGAATTCACGGTCGGATTTTCGCCACCCACAGGCAAGCCGGCAATCGCCCGCGCGATGAATTCGTCGAACGAGGCGACCTTGCCGGCGCGAATGGCGTCGCGGACCGCCCGCTCCTGGTCCGGGCTGAGCGTGATGGTCATAGGGGTCTCCTTGTTCATTATACTCGTCCAGTTTACTTCAAATACGGCGGGCGCGCAAAACGGGCCGGATGGGCGAACTTGCCGGCGCAGAAGTATCGACGGACCAAATGGCGGCATAAAGACGCCCCTTCAGACTGTACCACTGCCTGTCGTCTGCTTGATCGGGGAGCTCGAACGAGGCCTGGGGTCATGGGATGCGGAGCGAGCCGACGAGGTCCGCGAGGTGCAGCCGTTTGCGCCGGCAGTAATCGCGGATGCCCTCGACAATGCGCGGCGAGGTTCCCGGATCGTAG
>JBEKNU010000408.1:0-7146 GCA_049522495.1 Terriglobia bacterium | reverse complement strand
CTGCCCCGGAGATTCAGGACAATATGAAGTTGCTTCGCGAGTATCTTGTTGAGGAGCGCGAATCGCAAATCCTGATTAACCGCGTGATTCTGCTCTGGGCGTCGACGAAGGTGCCTGGCCTTCTGACGCCTGCCCAGCAGATGTCCATCATGGATGAAGCGCTTGGCAAGCAGCAGGCGGACGGAGGCTTCAGCCTGTCTTCGTTCGTGGGAGGGTGGAAGCGGCACGATGGCACGCCGCTGGAGACCAAGAGCGACGGATATGCCACGGGAGTCGTCGCCTTCGTGCTGATGCAGGCAGGCATGAAGCCCGATCAGCCCCAGTTGAAACGGGGCCTCACCTGGCTCAGCCAGAATCAGGACAAATTCGAAGGCCGCTGGCTGGCTTACTCGCTGAACAAGCAAGAGGATCTGTCGACCTACACCGGCCATTTCATGAGTGACGCGGCCACGGCTTTCGCCGTGCTGGCCCTTCAGTCCGCCAAGTGAAGCCCGTATAACATTTAAGGCGTCGAGCCGCGATCAGCCACTTTGCGCTGAATCCCTTTCCCTCTTCCCTTCCCCCCAAATCCACTTCTTGAGGATTTGACCCCTCACCTCCACGACCTCCAAAACGTTGGGCCCCCTGCTCGCCCCGGCTGATGGCCGCGCTGGTTGCCTCCCCGGCACATCCGCGCTGTCCCGGTTTTCCCCCCAGACCAACCTTCACCACGGAGGCACTGAGGCACAGAGGAAAACCGGCGGATGCTCCGCGCCACAGGCCGCCAGGGCGGGCGGGGTGAGTAGTCCCCAGCCCCCAGTCCCTAATCCCTAGCAGGACCCTAATTCCCAATCCCTAATCCCTGGTGGAAGGCGGCGAAAGCTATGAGGTCGGTAAATCGGAAATATCGTGCCTGGAACGTGTGAAAAAAACGATTTTGGGCAGGTTATTCACAATGTAACTCATTGAAAACTCATAATGGCAAAGTCGGCAAAATCGATTTTTTCACATGCTCCTGTCCCAATTTCCTTGCCAGTTCGGATATAGTAGCTCGGCAGGGGACCGCTAAAGTTGGAACCAGGGAGGCTTCTCTGACCCGCCAAGGGGTGCGAAAACGCTTCGTGGTACTGCTGGGTTTGGTGGTGACTGGCGGCATCTTCATGTTGCACCCTACCTTGAGAACCAAGTGGTTTACGTTCTTATCCCGGACGTACATTGCGCATTGTTCTTCTGAGAATGATAAGTTGTGGCCCGGAATTGTGGCGCCCATTTTCGAACCGCTGGTCCCGGTTTGGACCCAAATCGAGCCCGGCGTCACGATGCGGCTGGACCCGCACGACTACGTATCCCAGGAGATTCTCATGACGGGCCAGTGGGAACCCCAGACGTGGCGCGTCCTGCGGCCCCACGTCCCGGTGGGCGGAACGTTTGTCGATGTGGGAGCCCACATTGGGTGGTACTCGCTGAAAGCCGCCCAAATCGTTGGACCCCAAGGGCACGTCATCGCCATAGAACCTGACCACGAGACGCTCCGCAAACTCCGCGACAACATCCGTGCCAGCGGCGCCGAAGCGGTCATCGTGGTGGTGCCGGTAGCTTGTTATGATTCCGAAACGACCTTGCCCTTTTATTCCGCTCCTCGCACGAATACGGGGGAGAGCTCACTCGATCTTGCGGCCGGTTCCCGGGAAGGCCCAGTCACGGCCTCCTATCCAGTGCGCGCCCGGCGGCTGGATGACATCCTGAGGGAGGCCGCGGTCACGCGGGTAGATGCCGTGAAAATAGACGTGGAGAACGCAGAGGTGCATGTGCTGAAAGGCGCGGTGGAAACCCTCGACCGCTTCCGGCCTGAAATCTCCTTGGAGATCGATCGCGCTAATGTGCGAGAAGTGAATCTCTTCATGCGCTCTCACGGGTACGCGCCGAAAAAGGCCACGGAATCCAATACGGAGTTCGTGCCGGTTTCCACGGCAGTGAGCAGTAGGCAGAAGGCAGTAAGCAGAAGGCAGTTTTTCCTAGCTCGCCGGACGCCTCGCCTTTAACCGCCCTGATACCTGACCCCTGGCACCCGACACCTTGCCCTTAGCCCCGTGCCCCGTGTCCCCAAGAGGCAATCGCACGAACCCTAGGATCCAGCGGACGTGACCGCCTCTATCATCAGGGAGTACAGGGTGAGACGGAACGCAGTAGAGATTATTTTTTCCGCTTTCGGATGGCCCCAGGCACGGCATGGACATAATAAACCTGTGTATCGTTCTGTCCCCAGGTTCGCCGGGGTTGACGCGCTACGGTGCGTCCCCTGCCGTCCACGGGTTGATGACGGGAACGCCGGCAGCATGAAACGGGGCTTCGTCGCGGGTCGCCACGCTGAACCGGCGCGCTGCGGCTATCGCCGCGATTTGGGCATCGGCCACGCTGATGGGATGGCCCTGGCGGCGGGCACGAACGACGATTTTCGCATAGGCCTTTGCGGCGGCGAGATCGAAGGGAACGATGCGCTCGCCGAACAAGGCCATGATCCTTTCCTGGAGGGAAAAAGCGAGAGCCTTGCGGCGTTTGCCGGCGGGAAGGTTCTCGACGCCGAACAGAAGTTCGGCCAGGCTTACGGTGGAAAGATAGAGGGTCTCAGCCGCTTGGGCATCGAGCCAGCCCAGCACCCTGCGGTCAGGCCGGGGCAGCAAGGGCTCAGAAACAACGTTGGTGTCGAGCAGGATCATCCGAGGTCTGTCGCCGTGGCGGGGGTTTTGTCGCGCTGGATCTTGAGTTTGAGGCCGCCCAGGGGCTTGGCGAGAGCCGCCAGGGCGGAGCCCAGCCTGACGCGCGTGGCAGGCGTGACCGCCCCGTCAAGAATCGCGCGAATTTCCGCCTCCGTGCTCCGTCCGTGCCGCTTCGCTCGCGCCCGCAGCGCCCGATGCGTTTCCGCCCCGATGTTCCGTACCACAATCGCCGGCATTCTCGCACCCCCCTTTGTCCGACTCAATGATATCACTGTATCCTAAATGATATCAAGTGCAGCGGGCCGGGGTCGTTAGTCAGACGGAACGCAGTAGAGATTAATTTTTTCGGTTTCGGATGGCCCCAGGCACAGCATGGACATAATAAACCTGTGTATCGTTCCGTCTGTCCCCAGCTTCCCTAGCTTCCCTAATCCCCAATCCCTAATCCTTTGTTGGGGGGCGGCGGAAGCTATGATGTCGGGGAATCGGAAATTTCGTGCCCCTCTCCCTGATGAGGTCTGATGAGCTGGCACAGCTCACAGGCAAGCTTGAGTGGCCCGGCCGCCAATCCGTCGGCATCGACCTTAACTAACTCTTTTACGAGTCCGTCCTGGAGGTGTACGCATTCACTAAGGCTGTATTCGACGCCAACGACGAGATCAATCCAGTGATCTCGGGCTATGCCTGTGATGTGTTTCTGAACGTCTGCCAATGCGGGCCGCCCTTGGAAGGGGAATGGTTTCCCGCATTTGGCTGTCGAGTCCCAAACCCAGATGCACCGCCGCTGCGCGGGAAACTTTAGCATGATCTCGCCGAGGCCAGTCTCAGTAGATAGACGTGGGTAGAACCTGTTCCAGTCCCAGTTTTCATCATCATCGGCCATGACCTGTCCCCGCTCTACCTCGGCCGGGGTAGCTGCTCCGGGAGGCAGCCCTCTTTCGATGTAGAATCCGGCGTAGAGAGCTGAAGGGGAAGAAGGGGAGGCCAGAACCGCCGGTTTGCATCTCCAGAAGCACGGGCCTGATGGCCACTCTTCTCGCTCGAATTGAACCCACTGCACAAGTGGTGTCGTCCAATGGCGAACTTTGCACTTCCAACCGGGGGCGATGAAAATGGGGGCGGGCGATCCCAGCAGCTCCCGCAGATAATCAGGGTCGAGTCTATCTTTCAGCCCTTTGGCCCAGAGACCGTCTTTAAATGCCTCTGGTGGGTACGAGTCAAATAACAGCACAATTGACCTCCAATGACGTTGCGGATTCTATCAAATGGAGAGGTATAGCAGTACACAATTAGAGCACTGCCGGGAAAAATTGAAAGAGGAAACCGCAGCGAAACTGGCGTAAGATTAAAAGGGCCCGACTGCGCGACGAAGTAATGTCCTTAAGGGCCAGTGCTACATGCCGCTGCGCGCTCCTGATTCAAAGCGGGGGGAAAAGGTACCTGGAACCTTTTTTGGCAACCTTTTTCGGCCCCCCAAGCTGAAAGTTCCCACCATGTCTTATTACCGTTTGGTAATTTCACGAGCATTCGCTAAAACAAGCGAATTTTGGAATCTGCATCAGGTCTGGAAATATGCCGCAACCCCATTGGGAGCGGTAGTCCTGAGGCTGATCTTTAAAAGGTGGAAGCCGGTTATGGGATGGCACGGTTTTCTAGAAGAGGCGGCAATTTTTCTCATATTCAGCTTCGTTGTTAGTTGGGCCGGGACATTTCTGATAAACCTTATCCGGGTGCCACCCATCATACACGCAGAGCAGCAGGTCCAGTTAAACAGCTTGGGAGGTGATCTCGCCAGGTTAAGAGAGGAGCAGGATGATCGGAATATCATCAGGTTCGATTTTCGTCTAATCTCTTCCGCGAATTCCTCAACCTCAGTCAAAGCCAAAATCACCCCAATACAGTGGGCGGATATTAAAGTTTCGGGCCTGCAGCTTTCAATCTGGAACCTTGGGCCACAACACCTAACGCTTTCTTATTGTAAACTCTTTACTCCTGCCTCATCTGACCCACTAATGGTCCCGACAGACCTGCACGTCGGTCCCCACGGTGAGGATTCACTGGACATTACCGAAGAGATCGCGCCATTGCTATTTGTACAAAAGGACTGGAGTGGCTTCCCAGAAATTCAGGAGGTTAGAGTTCAGATTTTATGCCTTGATGAATCTTACAACAGCGCATCACGGGATAGGTCCTATAAACTTAAGGCAAAGAAAATAGGGGGATTTTCAATAGCGTTTAAAGTCTATCCAGCATCTTAGGTGTTAGTCTCAACGCAACTTTTACCACTGCCTCATTCATTTTGGGAGCTTAAACGCACTTTTCAGACACTACCCCTCGATCCACGCTTGGCAAATTGACTTGGGAGTATAATCCTGGAGTCTTTTTCCCTGAATTCAAAATACGGATGTGGAGCGTAGGGCCATGAGTCGTCAAGCTTCCAAATCAAAAGGAAAGCCCATTCTGCAAAAACTAGCCTGCGTATTCCGATGAAGGTGGTCAGTGATTCCGATTTGATCCCGGTCGCTGGTTCCGAGGTGAAGCCGGGCGTTTTCGGAGCGAAGCGACGCTGGCGTTCTTATCGTGCTTGAAGTTACCGGAATCGGTCAACTAGAATTCGGTTTTTCTCTTCATCTTTCCTTGTCTCCTTTCTCCATAAATAGGTTCGCCGCCGGCGCTGTGGAAATGTGGGAATCCGGCCGCCTTGTGCCGGATTTCCAAGCCCGGTGGGAAGGGTGGGAAACTCGTTCTTGGAATTTTCTACGCTTTCCACGGGGCGGCATTTCCACAGCGCCCGCTCGGGGTGTTCGGAGCGTAGCGACGATGTTCATTCTTTGCCGCCGCGCTTTTTGCGCATCGATTCGCCGCGCATCTCGATGCGGTGAGCGTTGTGCACCAGCCGGTCAAGAATGCTGTCGGCCAGGGTAGGATCACCGATCTGCTCATGCCACTTGGCCACCGGCAGTTGGCTGGTCAAGATCATGGATCGCTGCTGATAGCGATCCTCACAGATTTCCAGGAAGTCGCGACGCTCCGTGTCGGCCAGGGGAGCCATGGCCCAGTCGTCGACGACCAGCACCTGCAGACGAGCCCATCGTGCCAGCAAGGTGCGCAGACTGCCATCGGCGCGGGCCAGCGCCAGGTCGCGAAACAGTTGGGGGGCGCGCGTGTACAAGGCCGTAAAGCCATCGCGGCAGGCCTTCTCGGCCAGGGCGCAAGCCAGGAAGCTCTTCCCGATCCCCGTGGGTCCGAGCAGAAAAATGTTCTGATGTTCGCGCACCCAAGCCGAGTCCTGGGTGAGCGACCGCAGCAAGGCACGATCCAGACCGCGCGGGGTACGAAAATCCAAGTCTTCCACCGAGGCGCGATGGCGCAGTTTGGCTTGGCTCAGGCGACGCTCCAAGGCACGGTTCTGGCGCCAATTCCACTGCTGATCGACCAGCAGCGCGAAGCGTTCCTCGAAGCTCAACTCGCTGATGCCGGCCTGCTCGGACTGAGCACGCAAGGCTTCGGCCATGCCGTGCAAGCGCAAGGCGCGCAACTTCTCCAGGGTCTGCTGATTCAACATGCGTTCTCCTCTCTGGGAATGGAACTACTGCACCCTCGGGGTATCCGAGGGATCGAAATAAGCCGCGCCCCGCAGATTGTCGTGGGCGAGGGGCGGTCGGGGCGCCGGGGTCTCCAGCGGTTGACGATCCAGTCCGCGTTCCAGCATCGACTTGACACTCTGATAGGAGCAGGCGCCGGTGGCGAGGGCGCGTGCCGCCGCCGCTTCTACCCGCTCGGTCGAATAGCGCTGGCCCAGGCGCAGAATCCCCAAGCACGACCGATAGCCCATCTCGGGGTGCGGTTTACTTTCCAGGATGGCCTTGAATAACTGTGCCGTCGACACTCCCACCGACTGCGCCCAGTGCAGCAGACGCGAAGGCGGCCACGCCAGGTGTTGCTGATGGCTCTTGGGTCGATGCTCATTGACGGTGGTGGCTTTATAGGGCCGGTGGCTACGGACGTGCGAAGCCACGCGCTCGCCGCGGTGAAAGATCTCGACCGTGGTCAGCGTCGAGCGGATCTCCACCACCTGCCCGGTCAGTACGTAGGGCACGCTGTAGTAGTGGCGGTCGATCTCGACGTGATAGTCGATGTTGACGCGGGCCGTCGCCCACTGCTGGAGCTCAAAGCGTTCGCGCGGCAGTGGCCCTAAAGCCGGCCGGTCCAACTCCTGGAACAAGCTGGCGCGGCAGCCGGCGCGCTTGCGAAACGGCCGCTGGTTGAGCTTGGTGAGCAGTTCCCGGATGGCCTGGTTGAGTTCGGCGAGACTAAAGAACTTCCGATGCCGCAGCGCCGCCACGATCCAACGCTGCACGATCTGCACGCCGGTTTCGACCTTGGCTTTATCGCGGGGCTTGTAAGGCCGCGTGGGAAGCACTCCTACGCCGTAATGCATGGCCAGTTC
>JBEKNU010000407.1:0-5251 GCA_049522495.1 Terriglobia bacterium | reverse complement strand
GGCGGTCGCGTTCTGCCCCACGGCTGGCTCGCCGTGGGCTAAATGACGACGCCCGCTTTGCGGGCTTTAGGGCGCTTCCAACCCTTAGGTTAACGCTTATGCCCACGAGGGGTGCCCCTACGTCCCCGCCGCTAATTGTCTGAGGGCTTCACACTTGCTCCCGTGGCGCGGGCGTAGTAAGATTATCTTACCATGCAAACGAGAGTATCCACGAAAGGGCAGGTTGTCTTACCCGTGCGGGTCCGCCGCTCGCTGGGTCTCCAGGCAGGCGATTCACTCGACGCCAACGTCGAGTCGGGGCGTATTATCTTAACCCCAAGATCAAGAAGGCCGCAGCGCGCTCGGATTGTCAAAGACCCCGTAACGGGTTTGCCGGTCTTGACAGCCGGTCCCCATGCCCCCCGGCTGACCCATAAGCAGGTGCAACAGATTCTCGCGGACTTTCCATGAAATTCCTTCTCGATGTGAGTGCGTTGCTTTCGCTGGGCGTTCTCGATCATGAATTCCATGACCGCACGGCAAAGTTTTTGGCCAAGAACGGCATCACGGAACTGGCGACGTGCGCGATTACGGAGCTCGGGTTCGTGCGCGTTCTCGCCCAGGCTCCGCAGTACGGATTCACCGTCGCTCAGGCGCGCGACCTGCTGGTGCGCCTGAAGAAGGCGGACGTTGTGAAGTTCACGTTTATTGTGGACCACCACGACGTCACGCACCTTCCGAGTTGGGTCAAGACAGCAAAGCAACTTACCGACGGACACCTCTTAGAGCTTGCCAAAGCAAACGGCGCTGCTCTGGCGACGCTCGATCGAGGAATTCCCGGCGCGGTTTTGATTCCTGCCTGACTGGAGACCAAGTTTAATTTGGACAGTCATGCACGTGTATAGCCCCAGATACGCCTGCGATCAGTTCGCGGAAGGTCTCTCGACATGATCGATTACGAGTAGGCGGGCCGGCTGGCGCATGGCGAGCGCAGCCATGCGACTCGCGATCCTCGCCGCGCGCGAGGATACTTTCTATGTGCTCATCGACGGGCCTCATTTCGAGCCCCCGCTGCCTTCTTCGTTTTTTCGAAACGCAGAGCTGCGCTCGCTCTGCGCCAGCCTGCCCAACAAGCGCTGTGATTCGGAGTGATCGAAGATTGCGACACATCATGATGGGCCTCTGGAAATGGCGGGACCGGGACATCTCCCGGATGTCGCGCATTACTTCTTGTTCAGGTCTTCCAATGCGAACCTGCCGAGCAGCACCGGATGGGACACCCGCGGCGATTTGTCGGATACGTCGAGGCGTGGGGCAAACTGAGGGAACTGCCATACGTTGCCGTTGCGCAGGTCGAGTACGACATTGCCTTCATATGCGCTAGGGTTGAGAGCGATCACTCGGCTGGGTCCGAAGGTGATGGGGTAGACATCCTCGGATTGGGCTCGGACCACCGGAGGCGCAAGGTAAGGCCGAAGCGCGATGATGCCCAGGAAGATTACGGCGAGCAGCAGCAGGGATTTGACGAGCCAGTCCGTTTTCATCGGGAACTCCTTTCCGGGGTCGGGCGGTGCGCGGCGGGTCACTCTCTAGGAACGGCCGGGGCGACCGAAACATGCAATTAATTTAATCGCTGCGCATCGGGGAAGGGGGACAGGCACGGTATTTCCCATTTCTCGAGGGCATCCTTCAAGGCTCTGAGGCTCTGAGCGACCCGTGATGCCGCCTTTACCTTTCCGCTATGCGCCGAACCCCCAGCACGGTCCTCCGGCCTTGCATTTTCTGTACGCCCAGCCCCGCGGCAGGTCAAGTGAAATGAGATCAGGGGGGTCAATTTGCCCGAGAAGAAATGGGAAATAGCGTGCGTGTCCCCGCCCCCCGTTGGGCACCCAAGAGAGGTACCCCTGCGCCACTCCAACCCCTAATCCCTAACCCCCAACCCCCACCCCCTGTTCTTCTAATTCTCCGAGGGCCTCTCGATATGCTCGATGACGAGGACTTCCACAGGGCCTTTTGTGGATTCCAGCTTCAGCCCTAGCTGTTCCTGAATCGCCGTGAAGAGCGAAGGCCCGGAAGACTCGGGCGGAGGGGCTGCTCCCGCCCCGCTCGCGCCTCCTCCCGGCCCTGCGGTCATCGCAGCCGAGGCTTCGTCGGGGGTCCACAGAAGGGTGACATCATAGTTTCCCTTAAGTCCCGTCTGATCCAGAACGGTGCGGTCTAACTGAAATGACAACAGCATTGCCAAAGTCCCAATGGGGATTCCTTGACCTATCAATTGGCCCCGTGCGATGTGTAAAACGTTGGGATGCCCAATGGGGCGACCGTCAGAACCTTTGAGTCCTTTGGGGTAAGTGTCTCCAGGCTTTGCCTCGTGAAGCTTGGAACCGTTTTTCGCGACAACCAAAGCATAAACAGGAAGCTCCTTTGTCCCGTGACTCACCTTGAGCTGGAATCGATCCGCGAATAGCGACTGAAGCAGCAATCCCAATTTCTGCCTGCCTGTTCAACAGGAAGCTTCTGCAGATCTTCGGCGAGCGCGTCCGGCTCCTTCGCCTCAATATCGAATTTGTCAGAACTAACCCAGCTTGGGCCTCCCGAAACCTGGAACGGTTTAACATGGTAAGCATATGCAATGAGGCGTTTTATCGTGGTAGCGGTAGCCGTAAATCTGCCGGGCTGAGATACGGCGTTCATTTCCTGGTTTACCGAGTGGTTCGGCTTGATGGAGGCAACCTCGAATGACGGCAAGGGCGCACCGCTTGTTTGGCTCGCTTGGGCACGGATTTGCGGGGCGTTCACGAGGCCGAACACCACGGGTCCGGCGATGACTGCTATCCCGAGAGCAGCCAACAACAGTTTTCTGCCAAAACTGAGCTTGCTTGCCAAGCGATGGGTCATGATGCGGACAATCCGTTTCGCGAAGTCTGTCGACGTGTGTTAAACCCTAACGCAGGTGAGATGATATCAGACCACTCGAGCGTTCGTCTTTGCGTCTTTGCGCCTTGGCGTGAAAATGTTTTTCTCTTAGAGGCAAAACAATCTCATCCGTCAGCCGGCGGACTAAGGCGCAAAGCAGCGCAAGGACCGGCCTAATTCTCCGAGGGCCGCTCGATGTGATCGATAACGAGGAAATCCACCGGGGCTTTTGTTGATTGCAGCTTCAGCCCAAGCTGTTCCTGGAGCGCCGTGAAGAGCGAAGGCTCGGAAGACATGGGCAGGAGACCCCCATCGGTCCCTTGCTTACTGCCCTCCTGTCCCTTGGGCATCGCAGGGTGGGCTTGATCGGTCCACCGGAGGGAGAAATCATAGTTGCCCTTCAGGCCGGTTTGATCCGCGACAACAGAGTTCAGTTCTGCAGACAACACCTGCACCAGCTTCGCAATGGCAATCCCCTGACCGGTGAAATGGCCCCATCCGGACTGTACCACGTTCGCTTGTCCGAAGGGACGGCCGTCATGGCGTTTGATTCCGTTGGGGTAAGTGTCGCCGGGTTTTGCCTCCTGAAATTTTGGGCCGTTCTTGGCAATAGCCAGCACATAAATGGTGCCTTCCTTTGTTTTGTGGCTCACCTTCAATTTGAACCGATCTGCAAGCAACGCCTGTAGCATCAATTGTTGTTTCACCCAGCGTTGCTCATAAGGAAGGCTTTCCAATTCCTTGGCGACCGAGTCCTCCTCCTTCGCCTCAATTTCGTATTTTTCCGAGTTAATCCACCCTGGTCCCGAAAGTTGAAAGTCTCCTACCTGGTATGCAAGTGTAATGACTGATTTTATGGGGAGGCCGGCGGCAACAAACCTACCGGGCCGAAACATGAGTTCCACGCGCCGGTCGTCAGGACGATTCGGCTTGATGGAGACAACCTCGAAGGGTGGCAAGGGCGCATCAGGTATCTGTACCGATTGCGCCCGGATTTGCGGGGGGTTCACCAGGCCGAACACCACTGGCCCGGCCGCAGCAGCTACGCCGATGGCTATTAACAGCAGCTTTTTTCCAAAACTCAGTCGGTAGGCCAAGCCCTCCGTCATAATCCAGACGATCCGTTCCTTTAGTTCAGCTCCCGTAATTCCGGACACGCAGGTCAATGGAGACTCTACGCAGAACCGGCAAGTCTTCAAAATGCTTTCAGCATAGACCTGCGGTTCGCTGCCCGATTCCAGGACCCCTTCGTCGCAGGCGCGCTCGCGCTCCTCCATCAGGCGCGCGCTGATCCACCAAACCCGCGGGTGAAACCAGAAAACCGCCTCGACGGTCATGTGGATCGCCGCGGTCAGGTTGTCGCGGCGCTCGATGTGACACCGCTCGTGCCCAAGCACCGCCTGCAACTGGCTCGGGGTCAGGCGCTCCACAATGCCCTTGGGGCACAACAAAATGGGGTGGAAGAAACCGACTACGCCGGGCTCCAGAAGGCCGGGGGAAGAGCGCACCTCAACGGGAAAGGAAATATCCAGCGATGTGCTCGCGCGCATCGCCGAGCGGATGCGGAGCCAGCCCCGCAAGCGCATCAAGCCGATGCCCGCCAGTCCGCACGCCCACAGGCCAATCAGCGTGATGGGGATCCAGTCGGCGTGCGGTTGCGGCATCGGCGCGGGCGCATGGGCATCGGGGAACGGCTCGGCAATTTGTACGACGGTATAAGTGATCGGAGGGACAGCCACGCTGCTGGCTGGCCGTGACCGCCCAAGATATCCGCCGAGGGTCAGGAGAATGGAAAACGGGATGAGAAATTTCAGCGACGCGCTGAACCACAGCCAGTAGCGCACCTGGGCGCGGTTCCGGCGGAACGCCAGGGTCAGAAGCCCCGCCAGGATTGCGAACACGGTCGATTGCCAGAGGTGGTTGCTCAATTCGCCAATCATTTGGATGCCCGCGTCCTTTCTGCTCTCTTTTGCACCTCAAGCTTCTTTAGGGTCTTCTCCAACTCGCGAACGTCGTCCCGGGAAATCTTCCCTGCCTCCGCGAGCTGCGCCATCATGGGGAGGGCCCTTCCTCCGAAGAAACTCAGGATTTCATCCAGAAGCCGGAGCCGCGCCGTGGCACGCGGGACGATCGGCTCAAAAATATGGGCGTTGCTGATCTTCCGCACGCGTCGCACGGCTTGCTTCCGTTCCAGCCGGTACACCGTGGTTTGAATTGTTGTGTAAGCAGGGCGGGGCTCCGGAAAAGTCTCCTGAATCTCCCGGATGGATGCCTTCCCCTGCGCCCAAAGGGCTTCGAGGATTCGCAGTTCGAGCTTGGTCAGCTTCGGTTGGGTCATGTGCACCTACTATCTGAT
>JBEKNU010000406.1:0-5284 GCA_049522495.1 Terriglobia bacterium | reverse complement strand
GGGTAGGAGCCTGGCTAGGGTCACCGGTGCTGGGTCACTGGTTTGAGCGGGCCAAGCTTGCCAACGTCTATCTGATTCCGGCCCTACTTGGGGCGTTTGTAGGCGCCTTTGTTGTTACCGCGACCGGGAAAGCGCTGGCGAAGGCGTTCTCGACCAAACCAAGCTAAGGCGTGTGAGGCCAAGAGGCCCGCAGAAAGCTCGTCAGGAAAAGGCTGGGTTCTGGTGGAAGGGGAGGGGTGTGCCTCGTCATCCTGAAATCCTGCGAACCCATGAGGTAGGGGATGGCTGGACAAGTGATTGGCGTTGTCCTGTGTCTGCTTCCCTGGCTTGCAAGGCGTTATCTGATATCAAGATACCAGATTAGATACGAAATCGCTGGAGAGCGTCGATGGGCCTGGAAGCGCGGGACGCCTGATTGGATCACTAGAATCATGCCGTGGCTGCAATTCGTGGGCTGGCTAGCGTTGCTTGGCTTCATCGCTTGGTTGGTACTCCGTCCCGTTCCGGTGATAGGTGCCTCGGTGCACCGACCATGCGCAGAATCGCTACCTGCAAGGGGGGCAAAGCATGCGAAAGGAGGAACTCAGAAGTTACAAAAGAATGTTGATGGCTCGGCGTAATGAGCTTCTCGAGCAGGGAAGGCCTATCGTGGCTACGGATCCTAGCATTCGCGAACCGACGGACTTAAGCGACGTGGCTAGGAACTCCCAGGAAACTGAATTGACTATGCGACGCTGTCAGAGCAACTCCCATTTGCTCCGCGCCATTGACGACGCCTTGGAGAGGATAAGACACGGAACGTACGCCGCATGTACGTACTGCGGCCGCCCCATCGGGCGTCTCCGTCTGCGGGCGGTCCCCTGGACGCAGCAGTGCCTCAATTGCAAGGAGCGCCGGGACTAGGATAGCACGCGTGAAAGGCCTCACTCCTTGCAGGGGCCAAACCCTATATAAGCGGAACGATGCGCACAACTAGTGGGTCAGAGCACAGTTCAATCTGACGGTTGTTCCCGCTAATAAGCAAGAGTAGCGCGGACCTGTCTTGTAGGTCCGCGGGTTTTCGCGCGCGCCAGCGCTCGCCCCTTCGGTTCGCTATTGCCTCCGCACAGCATCGCGGATAGATTGATCGCATGTCCAGGTTGGGGCGTCGATTCCTTTATGACCGCGACATCTTCGTGATCGTGGCCTTCTGGCTGGCCACCACGTCGTCAGGGTTGACGAAGTCAAAGAAGCGCTTGGCCTTAAGTTTGTCGCGGGTATAACCGAGGGTTGATTCCCAAGCCGGCTTCAAGCGAGCGTAGCGCAGACCTCCGCCTTTGAGGTCTGCGGTTCTTCCCGAGACTCGCGCTTCCCAACCTGAAGGTAGACGTCTACCTTTGAGATTCTCGAGAGGCCATAGATGGAATCGATTTTCAAGACAAGAGGGCAGTGCTGATGGTAAGTTTGGAGTGGCCGCAGTCTTACACGAGCGGGAGGTAAAGCGATGGCCCAAGCGACGGCGCCGGTGGCGATTCCAGACATTCAAAAACTCGTGGATCAGATCGTGGAGCGGGTCAAGCCCTGCCGGGTGATTTTGTTTGGGTCTTATGCCACTGGCACGCCAACCGCTGACAGCGACGTGGATTTGCTGGTGGTCATGGCAAACCCGCCGGGATGGCGAGAAGCTTCCCGCACCAAATCCGAATGCCAAGCTCAACTTCCCGTGAGACTTCAAATCGTCTTCATGGGAAGCCAGCAATTTGAAGAAACCAGGAATGTGATTGGCGGAATCGCCTATCCCGCCTCTCACGGCGGCAAGTTTCTCTATGAGCAGAACTCGTGAGGCCGAGCACGCGGTCGAGGAAGCCCGGCGCGTGCGAGTTGCAGTTCTGGCGCATCTTCAGAACTACTTGAGCCCAGGGCGCCCCGCCTAAGGTGTTTCGCAGCAGGTCCAAAGCGCCTCAATGGGTTTGGCCACGGACGGCGTGTTGTCGGCTGGTGGCATATGTACCTGCGGGAGGCATTTACGGCCATGCCCAAGCAGGATCTGCCAGGGGCGGTAATACAGGCACTATGAGCTTTGAAGAAGAAACAGGACGCGGGACATTGACGCACGCCTCGGGATGCGCAGGAACTTCCGGCGAAATATCGCGCCAGATTGTGCGGTTGCAGGTGGCCACGCTGATCTGGATGGTGGCCGAGTGCGCCCTTGCTCTCTTTTCTGCATGGCGCGCGCGGAGCCCCGTGCTTTTGGCCTTTGGCGCCGATAGTCTGATCGAACTCTTGTCGGCACTCGTGGTGCTCTTGCAATTCGTCCCACGCCTTGCTCTGAGCACGGGTCGGGCTACGAGGCTGGCGGGCATGCTTCTCTTCCTGCTCGCTGCGGTCATTTCCCTGAGCTCTGCCCTCGCGCTGTGGCAGCGTGTGCGGCCCGAAACAAGTTGGATCGGCATCGGCGTCACCATTGCCGCGCTCGCCGTCATGCCCGCGCTGAGTTCGGCGAAGCGAAAAGCCGGAAAGACGGCCCACAACGCGGCGTTAACCGCCGACGCGGTGCAGTCCGCAACCTGTGCCTACCTTGCCGGCATAACCCTTGCGGGCTTGGTCCTCAATGCGGTTCTTCATATCCGCTGGATAGACCCCGCCGCCGCGCTGGTCGCGGTACCGGTCATCTGTTTTGAGGGGAAGAAAGCGTTGCAGGGCAAGGAGTGTTGTTAGCTGCAATGTCTCGCCAAGTCGAGATATTCTCATCAAGGAAGCGCAACGCGGACTTCTGCTGTCTGAGGTCCGCAGTGCCTCGCCCCGCCAGCGTTCATGGGCTGAACTCACTGTTGCGCCTGCTCGGGTAAGATTCTGGCAAAAGGCAGAATCTTGTGATTGGCAAGCGTTACCCTAACCCGTCTGGGCGCGGGCCAGCAAAAGGCTCCAAAATGCCCATCGGTCCCGCTAAGTCTATGAAAACAATGCAGAACAACTTTGAAGGTGAGAACGACATTCCAGGCTATCTCGTTTAAAATGAACACCTTACAAGCACACAGTGTGATCATCTTTAGTTATTCTTGGGCATTTTCGGACTATCCACAATGAAATCCCGGGAAGCGGCTGAATTTCTTCCTAAATCAGAAATTTCTTGTCGCCCACGTACAAGAGCAGTAACGAGTGACGATTGACCAGCGACAAGGCCGGATGAGGCTCGCCACGAGGCCGAATGTCCTTCGGCACTGCAACCGTGGCCGAATCGGCCCAGAGCAGGCACGGGTCCTGCCCCAATGACAAAATCCGCAGTCCGCTGGACTGGAAACAATGTTCCTGCGCCGCATTGTAAAAGGGCCTCCGGGAGGGCACTGCGTGGTACTATTCGTTCGCCTCATGTCACCGCGGAGGGCCAGTTTTGGATCGGAGAATTGCTATGAAGAAAATGGGAATAATTCTCTCGTTATCTTTGCTCGCTTGGACAAGTTGTGCTCACAAAACTCCCCCGGCCGCCCCCGTGGAGAAGGTGGCCGTAAAAGTTGACTGGGAGAAAGTGGCGGGGGTATCGAAAGCGAACGCCACGCTTCAGGTGGTCGTGACCCCCTTGATGGCCCGCAACTGGCCCCTTCACGATAAGGTCTTTAGAGCTCTGAAGGACCTCGAGTGTGACGACGTCCGCTATGTGCCCTGGCTTCCCTACCCTAAGCTGGCGGTGGCGGAGCTCGAACCCCCGGCCAACGGCAAGACTTCCTGGGATTTCTCCCTCATCGACACCTACGCCATCGACTTTGCGCAGGCTACTGAGGGGCACTCGACCATTTGGAATTTCAGCACCATCCCCCAGTGGATGTTCAAGACGGATAAACCCGTGGCCTATCCAGCCGACCCGATCCAGGCGGTTTGGAACTACGAACAGGGGACCGATTTGCGCGACCCGAGCATGAAGGAGGTGGCGGATTATTACGCCCGGCTGGTGAGTTGGTACACGCAAGGGGGATTCACCGATGAGCTCGGCCAGCGCCACGAATCCGGCTATCATTACAAGATTGACTATTGGGAGGTGCTCAACGAAGTCGACCTCGAACACCACATGAGCCCCCAATTCTATACCGCACTTTACGATGCCGCGGTGGCGGCAATCCACAAAGTTGATCCCAAAATCAAATTCGTGGGAATGGCGCTGGGCGGCCCCAGCGTGCACCCGGAGTTTTTCGAGTATTTCCTGGACCACGCCAATCACAAGCCCGGCGTACCTCTGGACATGATTTCCTATCACTTCTACTCGGTGCCGTCTTCCGATCTCCGATTCGAGGATTGGCCCGACAGCTTTTTTACCCAGGCGGAAGGTTTCCTGAATGTCGTCCGCCATATCCAAGCCACGCGGCAGAGGCTGGCGCCTGAAACCGCAACGACGATTAATGAAATTGGGGCGATTACGCCGGATGACGCGAAACAAAACGAGCCGGGACACGTGACCCAGCCCATCCCCGACGCCTACTGGAACCTCTGCGGGGCTCTCTATGCTTACGTGTACGCCGAGTTGTCCGGCTTGGGCATCGAGGGAGTGGGAGAATCCGCCCTGGCGCAGCTCCCCACCTTCTACCCCAGCGTCACGATGGTCGATTGGAATACCGGACAACCGAATGCCCGCTACTGGGTCTTGAAACTTCTGCGAGAGAGATTCGGTCCGGGAGACAAGGTGGTTCCCGCCCGCGCCAGCCTTCCTTACGTTTACGCTCAGGGTTTCATCGCGGCGGATGGCCAACGCAAAATGCTTCTCGTCAACCGGCGCAATCGGCCGTTTGAGGTGACGCTCTCCGGGGCATCAGGAGCAACCTTTGAATCGGTGGATCAAATTACCGGTTCCAACCCACCGGGCAGCACTCGCCTGACGGGAGACACGTTCACCCTGCCCGGCCTCGCCGTGGGGGTCGTCAGCCTCGGTAATCATTGACTGGGGAAGCAGCCAAAGCGAAATCGGCTCACACCGCAGACAAGACTTCGTAGGGCAGGGCGTTGTAGCGTCGATCTCCGATCGACGACGGCGGTCGGAAACCGCCGCTACAGCCTGCGGAGATTTAGTCCACCGTAATCGTCAGCGTGCCGACGGCCTGCGTCCCGCTAACTCCTGCACCGCTGGCCTGCACGGTAATGGTTTCCACCACAGGCGATGGAGGCCCTGAACCACCACCACCTCCTCCCCCGCAAGAGCTTTTCACGCCCGCCAGCGACAATTTCCACTGTCTGACACAGACCATTCATGCTTGGCCCGCGCCCGGCTAAAGTGCTAGTATTGCCTCCAACGTCATGACCGGTCACCATCTCATAACAC
>JBEKNU010000405.1:0-5285 GCA_049522495.1 Terriglobia bacterium | reverse complement strand
TGAGAACCGAAGAGCCGCTGGATATTCACTCCCCGGAGGGAGGGCGTTTGAATGCGATGCCTGAATTCCTGGGGTCGAATGTCTCCCACCAGATGGTTAGCCGCGTTGGTATGGCCGTTGACATGACAGTCGAAACAGGTCACGCCCAGACTGGGCCGGTCCGTCCGCCGGTCTTCCGTCGCGTTGAATTGTTGTTGTGGAAACTGGGTCACGAGAAGGCGCAGGCCTTCAAGCTGCTTGGGGTTCAAAATGCCGTTAAAGATCTCATAGTAGTTATCGATGGTAATGATGCGCCCTTTTGCCACATCCCCAAGGTCGGGCCGGGTGGTCAGATAAATTGCGGGGGCCTTGTCCGGAATAAAATGTTCGGGCAGGTCGAAATCCAAGTCAAACCGAACCAGCCGGGGCAACGGTTTGGTGGTCATCTCCGGGAAGAGCATGCCCCCCTCCGCGTGGTCAGCGAACGGTAGGGGCTTGTACGGGAAAACCCCCTTTTCTTTGATTTGTTCGGGGGACATGGTGTTAAGCTGCTCCCACGTAACTCCCCGGAGGTTGGCTGTCGGTCCCACGGGGATGGGTTTCCCTCCCGACATGAAAACCTCAGAACTGGTTTTCTTGGCGAGCAAATATCGGGAGTTCAGCATTGCCATGTGCTCTCTGGCGCGCTCGGCTTTCACGGCCATGCGTGCAGCTTTGATCTGGTCGAAGGAAACGTCCTGGTTCGTCGGTCCATAGCTGGAGACAATTTTCCCCTGCTGCGCATAAACGAACACAGAAGCAGTCCCCACGACCAATAGAATGCAGATTCCGATTAACTTCATAGGGTAGTTCTTTTTTCCGCTCATTTTGCAGTCCTCCTTGCTCTCAACTGCTCTAGTTTAGGCCGACCCGCCGAAACCGCCATGGCGGGCGGCCGAGGCACCGGAATTTCCATTTTCGGCCTCCGGCCTCGCCGATAACATACGCCTGACCGCCGCTGGATGCAATTGTGAGTCGGGTTTACCCTGCAGACGCCTCCGCGGGCCACGGAAGGGGCCATCGGTGCCTAACTCCTTAGGAAAAGCCGCGGACCTCAGACCACGGGGGTCCGCGCTACGCTTGCTTCCTGAAATCGCCTCGACACAGCGTCGCGCTTTCAGAGATGGCTGCACGCATTCTGCAATCGCACCTCATTCGTTCAATGTGGGCGTGTTAGGTAGCCGATTAAGGCTGACAGGAAAAGGCAGGAAACGGAAACAAACCAATACGCTCCCTCAGGTGGCGAATTTCGGTTACGGCCTCCCTCCTTGTAGTTGAGGCCAAGCGAGAAAACAATTGCGATACCGAATACATAAAATACGATTCGCCTCGGCGACTCCCTCAGGAAGAATGCCATCGCGGGCAGGATAAAATAGACCGGTGTAAATGGACTGCCGTAGCTGCCGCCCGTCAGATAGACAAGCACAGCGGAACAAACAATATCCGACACGAATACCCACAAGAGTGCCGTGGACCAAGTTACGGCTATAATCCGGACGTCTGCGGACAACGGGCGCCAAAATGCCCAGAACTGGTCCGAAAAAATGAGCAGCCCCATCGTGACAAGTGCGAAGGTTAGCAAAATCCACGCATAACGCCCAACGCCTTGTGGATTCTCCCAGAAACGAGACTCCATCTTCTCGCGATGGTGGACCCAAAAAGCGCCTACAGCCGCCACACAGCATAGGCAGAACTGCATAACCAGTGCCGCCGCAGTGATGTTCGATGGGCTTACCGTTTCATTCATTTTTCACCCATGCTGGTAACAACGGGGGAGCGCGGACCCCCGTTCCTGGGGTCCGCGGTTCTTCTTTAGGAAAGCCGCAGACCTCAACGACTGAGAAGTGCGCTACGCCTGTTTACTTGCGCAGCTCATCCAAGCGGACCCAATCGCCGGGAGCGCGCTCGAACTTCCAAACCATCCACCGTTGCGGGGCTGCTTACAAACTGCGGTTCCCTCTGCCGAGGGTGACTGGTAAATTTTCCCCCCAAACCGTATCTACTCGTCGCACCGGGCGCAGACCCGAAGGCCATCGTCCTGGAAATAGCCCCGCGGTCATGGCAGAGTGTTGCGAATTAGCTCTGCCAATTGTTGCTCTCTCCTGAAGTCCGTGGGATGTAACTCCCACAGTGGAAGGAGGTCTGTCTGGGCATCTGGCAGGGGAACTTTTTCATAAACAGCACGTGAATTGCAATCTACCTCTAGCAACCCGACTCCAAGTCTGCTCAGCACACGAGCATGTACGATCTCATCTATCGGATATGCCAAATAAACGAACGTGGCAACGCATTTCCAAAGCATGCACCTTCCTAGTGCATCGAAAAACAGTCCCTTATCCTTCTCAACCTCAACTACTGCAACCCGACCATCTTTGTTGACGCCTATTAGGTCAGGAATCTTGTAAGCCGCCGGAACGAGGTCGCTGACGGGTATAACTAACTTGATCCTTTCTCCGGTAATCAGGGCACCAAAGCCCTTGGCTGCCAACCATGCCTTAATCGGCTCGTAAAGAATTACTTGCTTCATTCTGTGTCGATGCCCTCTTGGGTCTGATTAGGGTAAGAATACACCTCAATGTGATAGCGGTGGCAAAAACGAAACAAGCCGCACCGTTTCGAGACTGACGCGCACAACTTGGCCCACCAGGCGCACAATGTATTCGGGGTCGTCGGCGCGGTTGGGGTCGGAGCGGATGCCGCTGTGCTTGTCTTCCGTCACCTGGTATTGGTCAATGACCCATTCCAGTGCGCTGCGATTGCCCAGGCGGTATTCAAAGGTTTCGGCCGGGATGCCGCCCAACGTCAAGGAATCATTCACCTTGAGCGAACGGTGATCTTTGGAGAGCCGCATTTTATCCTCGATGCGATAGGAAAGCGGAATCGTAGCGCCGACCTTCAGGTCGGCATTCTGTAGGGCCGAGCGGCGCTCGGCCTTTTGTAGCGGCGGCTTTACGCCGCCATGGCGAAGTGAACTCGCCGCTACGTCCGCCCCTAAAACGCCGGAAGATGTTTCAATGAATTTGAGCGGATACGGCTCCAGCGATTCGTATTCGATGTGCAGGCGAGCCAGTTCCTTCCCGGCCTTCGAGAATCCCCAGAAATCCTTCGCCAGCGGAATGCGCGGCAGTTCGCGCTTCAGGTTCTCGGCGTATTTCGCGCGGTATTCGGGATGGTGCAGAACCCCATAGACGTAATAGAAGATGTCCCATTTGGCGATTTTCTTATCGCCATTGCACTCGCGGAAATGCCCCAGCGCCCAGTCGGTGATGTTTTCGTGCCGGTTTAGGCCGTCTTCGCCGTAGGTGTAGAACGGGAAGCACTGGGCGCTCGAAGCCGCGCCGACCAAGTGGAAATCGACGATTAATGCGGCTGCTAGGGCGAGGAAAGGCTTTTCAGAGCCGGGTGCGGTGAGGGCTATAACCCTGTTTTCGCTTTCAGCCTTGGGGAAAACTCCGGGAATGCTGTATACCTCTTCGTTGAGGACCCTATCGAAATACAGTGTGCGTCCACAGAAGGGCCTGTACAAGGAGGGCCGCAGCTTAGTCTTTTCGTACGCGGCGTAGTTGTTATGTTGGAGGGCGGCTTTTAGGTCCCTGCTCCACTTTATCTTGTCGTAGTGGACGAAATCGTCGACGGATTCCTTCCCTCCGGATCGCTTGAATCGATCAACTTCAGCATTGTAGTTTTCTATGAACTCTCGGATTCGTTCAGTCAAGGCGTCTTTCTGGAAATCATAAACCACCTCATCGCGGTTTGTCTTGACTCCTTGGCAAAACGTCCAAAATAACGTTTCGTTTCCACCTGCCTTGTCTGCTTTGGCAGCTTTGGTGCCCAACGCGACAAGCGCATTGAACTCGCTCACATTCTCAGGAACAAGCCAACTCCCCCGCCCGTCTGCAAGGAGTTTATTCCAAGGAACGGCTGAAAGTGCATCAAACGAGGCAAGGTAATCTGCTTTCTGGCGTGCCTTCCAATAATCGGGAACCGCATGATAGCTCAGGACGCACTTTGGGCGCGTCCGATTCCGAACCAACACCGTGATCCCGACACCGCACCGAATCAGGTCGTGAAAGATATTCCCCCCCTCCTGTTTTCTTCGTTCGCCGCTGGTTCGAGCGTTACCCTTGAAATCCAAGTGATAGACGTTTGTGAATTCCTGGAGCAAATGTTTTCGAAACCCATCGAAGGCAATACCTTTCAAAAATCCATTGTTGGAAACGAAGCACACGATCCCGTCCCGACCTTGGAGTCTGTCCGTTGCCCATCGGTAGAATTTGACGTAAGCGTCCGAGAGAGCATTTCTGTTGCTAGCTGTGGAAGCCCTCGCATAGGTCTCAGACACTCGCCTATCAACCACCTCGTATTTTCGGTTCTTATTGTTGTCATTCTCATTGATCTGCCCCACGTTATACGGTGGATTCCCAATCACCACGGTAATCGGCGTGCGGCGCTGGCGCTCCACGCGCTCCGCGTTCTTCTGTGTCATGAAGCCAAGCGAATGCTGGCTGCCTTCGGCAAGGTCGAGGGTGTCCACGAAGCACAGGCCCTCAAAGGACTCATATTTGCCGGTGAGTTCGTAATAGGCGTGTTCGATATTGAGCGAAGCAATGTAATACGGTAGCAGCATCACTTCGTTGGCGAAAAGCTGCTCGCGGTAGACGCGTGGCAAATCGCGACCGGGCATGCGGCGCAATAGGTTCACGACAAAGTTGCCCGTGCCCGTACAGGGGTCAATGATGTAAACGTCCGGGCTGGAAAGGCTTTTCCCAAATTCCTTTTCCAAGACTTCGGATACGCTCGCGCACATAAAGTTGACAATTTCCTGCGGCGTGTAGACGATGCCCATCGTGTCCGCCAGCTTCACCGAGTAGCCCTGAAAGAAGCGCTCATACACGGTGTTCAGGAAGTGCTGCTTTTCGCTGAAGTCAGGCAGCAAGCGCGCGGCGCCTTCGATGGCCCGGTAGAATCGGTCCAGGCTCTTCAAATACTCGGTGCGGTCAAAGCTATGGCTCACCAGCGCGTCGATCACGCGCTCCACCTCCGCCGCGATGGCGTTGCGCTTGACGAATTCCGGGTTGTTGAAGATGGTGCGGAACAGGCGCTCGGTAAGCAGGTGCTGCACCAGCATCTCATCCACGGCTTCGACGCGGATATTGGGGTTCAGCGCGGTGCGGCAAAGCTCAAAGAACTTCTCGAAGGCAGTCTGGAATCACTTGTTGTCCTTGTGCGCCTGCTGGATCTTCTCCACCAGGCCACGCGCGAGGTCG
>JBEKNU010000404.1:0-6958 GCA_049522495.1 Terriglobia bacterium | reverse complement strand
GAGGCCAGTTCGAGCAGCGCCTGCGCGCCGCGCCGGCTGGATGATCCCCGGACAGGCTCCACGCCAAAGTTCTGGAGGATGGCGGCGAGGAACGCGCCGTCCTTGCTGGCGCTGATGAGCGCCGCCAGATGATCGTGCTGGTGATGCGGGCGGACGAAGCTCTCGTAAACTTTCATGCACAAGCCCAGGCGGTTGTGCCAGAGGGCGAAGATGACCGGTTCGTCGGGAAGCATGGCGGGGCCGGGGCCGCCGTTGACGCGGTAGCGCAGCGTGGCCGTGAGCAGGCGCAACCCGTTGGCCACTACCCAGCCCAGCGCGCGCTGGCCACGCGAGGGCCGATTCGGCACCACTACGCCGCTGGCGCGTTTGGGCCGGGAGGGTGGACTGGATGACGGAGTACTCACGGGGGGATCAGTAATCAGTAATCAGTAATCAGTAATCAGTAATCAGTGGTCGGTGGTCGGTGGTCGGTGGTCAGTGGTTGGTTTGCTTCGCGGGGCTATTGCGCCGGGATGGTGACCAAGGGCAGCTTTGCGTTTTCGCCGGTTTCCGCGAGCGTGAAGAAGAACATGATGGCCGTGAGTGCGCGCTTCGTCTGCCAGTCTCCGTCATCGACCCAGAACCAGTGGTCGCGGTAATGCACGGCGGCGTAGGCGGAGGCAGGCTTGTTCTTGCCGCTGTGAATGCGGACGTTGTTCCGCTGGTCCTTCGCGGACGAGTCGTCGGGAGAAGGGACAGCGCTGTGATCCTTCAGGTGCGCCTCCGGCAGGTCCATATAGCTCGCAAAGGCCGCCATGATTTGGATCAGCGAGCGGCTGTTCACGGCCAGCTCATTCTCCGCCCCGCGCACCGGTGAGTAAGCGAGCACGTATTTCTGCTGGTCCGCCGGCAGCTTGAGCAGCCGCCGGATTTCAGCCGTCTTCGCCAGAATGTCGGCCGGCACGTCGTCCCGCCGGAAGAACATCACGGCGGTCGAGCCTTTAGCCTTGTCCTCTTCCACGCGCATCCCGAATGCGCCGGCAGCCTGCACATCGCGCATCAACTCGAGGGCGCGCACAAAGTCCGCGTCCGCCTCCCGCCTCGCGCCGGCGGCGGTCGAACGGTTGCGCACCCCGTTGAGCGATTCGACGGCCAGGCCCAGGATGAAGTCCGCCGGGTAACCGGACTGCAGCATGAAGAAGATGTTCTTCGGATCAATCGGCGTCATCAAACCGCGCAGGAACTTCTCCCCGGTCAGCGGCACGTAGGTGATGGTGGGCCGGTCGGTGTAGATGGCAGACCCGCCCCCCGCGAGGAAGTTGCCCTGGATAGCGGTTCTGGTGGAGAGCGTCCCATTGAGACTCACCCCCGTTTGCATCGAATAGCCGCTGACGATGGACGCCACGTCCACGAACACCGGCAGGTCCATGTAGCGCAGCTTGACGATGTTGAGCAGCGTCTGCTGTTTCCACGAGTCGGCGATGGCGGTGCTGTATTCGAACCGGTCCACGGCCACGGTCGTAGGGCCAAGATGGGTGCAACCGGACAGGGCCAGCGCGCTGACGAGCGCGGCGGCGAATATGTTCTTCAGATTCATAGTTGTATTCTTTCAGTGCTTGATGGGTAGTTCATGGCCGCTCGATGAATGTCAGGTGAGAGAGGGGCCAGTGGCCAGTAGAGGGACGGGGTGAGGGCGAGCCAAAACACCAGCTTCATCTTTCTCGCCCGGGGAAAAGTCAGTTTGCCGAACGCTCGCCCTCACCCCTGCCCTCTCCCCCGGGGAGAGGGAGAGCCTTTGGATGGCAATTGAAAGCTCGGGCGTTTTCCGTGCCAGCACCGCTGTTTCATCATTCGTCGAGAAGGCCGTTCGACAACCCACCGACCCCGCACCGCCAAAGCGCGGCGATAGGTCCCCCCTCTCCCCCGGGGAGAGGGAGAGTGCCTGGGTGGCCTCGTTGAACTGACCTTTTCTTAACCTTCTCATCACTGGCTCTGGTTGCTCAATCGGCTCAAGGTTTCAGATCGAATTGCTTGAGCTTCTTGGCCGCTGTTCCGAACGGGCCGAGCTGGTAAACTGCCGCGCCGGCGGGCGAAAAGGTGAACGTCGCAAATGGTTCGGCCAGCATTTGGTCGAGGTAGGCGGTGGGCGCGACGCCGGTGCTAACATGCGGATTGTAGTTCTCGCCGCTCATCTTCGGCACAAACGTGGACACATATCCGATCAAGGCCGCATCGGTGGCGGCATCATCGTGCGGCGCAGTGAATGCGCCGATGGGTCCGGTTTCCATCGTAAATGGCTTCACGGCGGCAATGATGTCTGCTTGCAGCTTGAGGATTTCCGGCGTCGGCCTCGCGCAAATGCCCGCGACTCCCACCGCGCCGCCCGGGGCGTAGTAGTATTTGAAGGCCTCAAGTTTCATGCCCTTCACATTGACGGCGGCGAGAACCTTGCCGGCGGCGGCATAGACCTTCTTGAGATCCGCCGTGCGGACGAAACACTGGAGCACCGTAATGTGCGGGGTATGCGTCGCATCCAGGGAAAAGCCTTTCGGGAAGACCGCGAGCAGCCGGGCGTTGTTGTCAGCGGAATGTTGGAGCATCGTGGCGTCCGGCTCCAGGAGGATGTCTATGGCCGTGACTTTACTTGGCTTGCCAGCGGTGTCCGCAGCCTGGATTTGGGCGCTCAGGGCAGCCATCGCCAGGAGGCACGCGAATGTTACTTTCATCAGGGGTTTCATTGTTCTGTCCTTTCTTTTTGATGTTTCGTTCTTGGTTAAAGGGAAATATTCAGGCGCTCAGGGGTAAATCTGGTTCGTCCCAAGGCTCATCTGGCGGAGTTCAAGACTTCCGGTAACGGCCCACTGCGCGAACCGGATGGCGGTTTGGCCCCAACGACTGCCGCCAGGGTGGGAGCAACGTCCACGGTCTCGATCGGGCGGTAAACGCGCTGTCCCATGAGGTTGCCGCCCGCGAACACGACGGGCACGAAGGTGTCGTAGCGCCAGGGTGAGCCGTGGGTGCAGGCTACGATCAATCCGTCAAAGTCATTGATGAAGCAGTGCGGTTGGAAGACGACGAAGATGTCCCCGGAGCGCCGGGGATTGAAGTTGCGCAGCACCGACTGCATGACGGGAGTGTTGGGAACTCTGCCTTCCTGGAGAGCCGTGCTGGAGACGGCGAGATCCACGCCATCCAGTTTAAGCAACTCCTCCACGACCGCCTTCTCGACCACGGCCTGGTCGAGCCCCTTCTTCCGGATGACCTCGCGATTGAGATAAACGTAGGGGTGGCGGTAGGCCTCGATGAGTTCCTTGCCGAGGCCGAACTTCTTCTTGAGGGCGCTGATGCCGGGCGCCTTGTTCCACTCATCCGGGTTGACATATTTGCCCGGGATTCCGAGCGAGTTCAGATAGCCGGGGGCTTCGGGTCCGCCGTGGTCGGCGGATAACACGATCAGCACTTTCGCCAGCCCGACACGTTTGTCCACAAAGGCGAAAAGGTCGGCAAGGGTGCGGTCCAGGCGCAACTGGTTGTCTTCGGCTTCCAGGCTGGAAGGGCTGAAGAGATGCCCAATGTAGTCGGTCGAGGAGAAGCTGATGGAGAGGTAATCCGGGACCTCGTGCTGGCCGAGTTGCTCCGCGTCAACCAGCGCCTTCGCGAAGGCCAGCGTGAGGTCATCACCGGCGGGACTCAGGGTCAGCCGCGTGTTGAAGTATTTTCCTGAGGATGGACCGTAAGGGTGCGGAAAGACCCGCCCATAACCGGCCAAATCAGTCTCCCACGGTCTGTCATCCGCGTCGCCAAAGAGATACGAGGACTTTTCGTGCATCAGTTCCCATGACTTGTCGGCATAGGCCCGGGGCAGCTTCTGCTGGTTGAACGCGTCCACCCAATCCGGATAGCGGTCGTAGTAATACGAGCTGGTGACGAACCCGCCGGAGGCTTTGGAAAACCAGAATGCCTTTCCAGCGTGTCCGGCCATGGACACTGCGCCGCGATCCTTGACGGAGACGCCGAAAATCTTGGCCCGGCCGGCGGTGGCAATCGCCAGTTCGTCACTGAAGGTGGAGACGAGAATGGCGGCGGGCGAACGCCCATCCGTGGAAGCCACCTTCTGGGTGGGATCAATCTCCGTGGCTTTGTTGACATCCGCTCCGGGGGTGAGGATGTGATACTTGGGATCTTCGATGTTGTAGATGAGCGTCCCGGTTTGGCGATCCAGCCACACGTTCCCGATCATGCCGTGGACCGCAGGGTCCGCGCCGGTGGCAAGCGTGGTATGGCCCACGATGGTTTCCGTGTTGGCATGGGCGTGATGGGCGTCCGCATACCAGATGCCGTGCTCCATGAGATAGCGAAACCCACCGTCGCCCATGTGCTTCAAATATCGCCCCGGCAGGTCGCCCCGCAATTGGTCCACGGTAATCTGCAAAATGAGCCGGGGGGCAGGTTCAACGGCACGCGCGCGGTTCGAAATGAAAGCCAGCGCGCCAATGAGCGCGGCGGCGAGGATGGTTTTGGTTTTCATGTTTGTGTTTGTCTGTTCGCTGGTGAAGTCGCGGGCCGGCCACTTGGACAGCCCGCGTGTTTCACAATCGAAACATTTCTTTCAAAGCGCCGTTAGTCGTTGCCGGTCGTGCCTTGTTTCAGCTTGTCCATGACATTGTCCAGGCTGAAGCTGCCGGCCTTCTGGCTCGCCGGAAATTCCTGGAACGTCTGCAGGAACTGGCCGACGATGGCCTGCGCCGGCACGTAGAGATACACGTGGTTGAGCAGCCAGTCGTAATAGGAGTTCGACGTGATGTCGGCGCGTTCATAAGGGTCGGTGCGCAGATTGAAGAGCTTCGGCACGCGCAGGGTGACGAAGGGCTCGGCCCAGATTGCCATCGTGCCGGGGGTCCGCTGTTCCATGAAGACGATCTTCCAGTTGTCGTAACGCATGGCGACCAGGTCGGCGTCGTCGTTGAAGTAGAGGAATTCCTTGCGCGGATCCACCTTGGTCTCGCCGGTCAGGAGTGGCAGTTGGTTGTAGCCGTCGAGATGCACCTTGAAGGTCGTGTCGCCGACTTTCATGCCCTTCAGGAGCTGCTCTTTCACGTCGGGCACACCCGCGGCCGCGAGGATCGTGGGCATCCAGTCGAGGGCCGAGACAATGTCGTTGTTAACCGTGCCGGCGGGGATGTGACCCGGCCATTTCAGCATGCAGGGCACGCGGTAGGCACCTTCCCAGTTCGAGTTCTTCTCGTTGCGGAAGGGCGTCATGGCCGCATCCGGCCAGGAGTTCATGTGCGGACCGTTGTCGGTGGAATACATGACCAGCGTGTTGTCGGCAATGCCCAGGTCATCCAAGGCCTTGAGCACCGTGCCCACGTTTTTGTCGTGGTCAATCATCGCGTCGTGGTATTCGTCCTGCCAGAGGCCTGACTGGCCCACGCTCTCGGGCTTCACATGCGTGCGGAAGTGCATGTGGGTGAAGTTCACCCAAACGAAGAACGGCTTGCCGGCCGCCTGCTGGCGCTTGATGAAGTCCACCGACCGGGCGGCAAAGTCGTCATCAACGGTCTCCATCCGTTTCTTGGTCAGCGCGCCGGTGTCCACGATGGTCTGCCGGCCGACCTTGCCGAAGCGCGGATCAACCGTTGCGTCGTCCATGTCGGTGGCCTTGCAGTCAATCACGCCGCGCGGGCCGTAGTTGGCGAGGAAGTTCGGGTATTGCGGCGCCTTCGGAAAGTCCGGCAGTTCCGGTTCTTCCGAGGCGTTCAAGTGGTAGAGCGCGCCGTAGAACTCATCGAACCCGTGGACGGTCGGCAGGAATTCATTCCGGTCGCCCAGATGGTTTTTGCCGAACTGGCCGGTGGCGTAGCCCTGCGCCTTGAGCAACTGGGCAATGGTCACGTCGCGGGCTTGGAGTCCCTGCGCTGCGCCGGGCAGGCCGACCTTGGTGTTGCCCGTGCGCAAGCCGCATTGGCCGGTGATGAATGAGGAGCGTCCCGCCGTGCAACTCTGCTCGGCGTAGTAGTCCGTGAAGATCACGCCTTCCTTGGCGACGCGATCAATGTTGGGGGTTTTGAAGCCCATCAATCCCATCGTGTAGGCGCTGATATCAGACTGGCCGATGTCGTCGCCCCAGATGATGACGATGTTGGGTTTCTTGGCATCTGCCGCCCGGGCCGTTCCGCCGGCGCCTAGCAGCGCCGTCGAAACGGTCAGCACGGTCAGACCGTATTTCATTAGGTCATTTCGTTTCATTGTTTTGTTTTATGTCTTGTTGTTTTGTTTTCTCTGTCCGTGGCGCGGCTTGATTCAGGCAGCGCCGGGCAAATTGGTTTTGAGTGGCGGGTGGCCGAGTGGCCGAGTGGCCGAGTGATCAGTAATCAGTAAGCAGTGAGATAGTTCACAAGCGCCTCCGGGGTTGAATCGGTTGCTTCCGCAAGTCCGCCACAATACGGTCCACTTCGGGAATGGCGTGCGCGAAGAATTTCTTCAAGCCGCGGCACAGATAATTCAGGCCCGGCTCGCCCTCACCCGGCCTTCGGCCACCCTCTCCCATCCGATGGGAGAGGGGCTGGGGGTGAGGGCCTGGCTCGCCGTCCGGAGTGCGGATGATGCGGTTCTTCGGGCATTCCCCCCAGCAGTCGGTGAGATACGGGCATTTCCGGCAATAGGCCGGCAGGGTTTCGTTCTTGGCGTAGCCGAATTTCACCTGGGTGCGGGAAAAGGCTTGGGAGTCGAGCGCGCTGTCCTTGATGTTGCCGACGCGATACTCGGGATAGACGTAGTGGTCGCAGGAATAGACCCCACCATTGTGTTCCACTGCCAGGCCCTTGCCGCAGAATTCGCCGTAGATGCAGATCTGCGAGCCCCGGCCCATACGCTGCGATACCAGCGTCTCGAAGTGGTTCACCAGAACTTTGCCCAGGTCGTTCCGGCGCCATTCGTCGAAGGTTTTGGACAGGAAATAGCCCCAGTCCTCCGGGTC
>JBEKNU010000403.1:0-5335 GCA_049522495.1 Terriglobia bacterium | reverse complement strand
CCGCTTCCTCCGCGTTCGAACCCGGGGAAGAGGAAACTCTCGATCTCTCATCCTCTCCGCGTCTTACTCCGCGTCTTTGCGTCTCCGCGTCGAAATGGAAGTTGACCCATTCGCATCAAATTCGCGGGTTCGTGTACTCTAGCGCCTCGGGGCGTTTCGGAACCCCCATGCTACAATCGGATGAAAATATTCCTTATTGCGAGGTTGCCTTTTCATGGCACAGGAGAATGACGTTTCCCGCCGCGATGTATTGAAAGCCGCCGGGGCCGTAACCGCCGTCGCCGCCGCCCTTCCAGCTATCCAGGGAGCCCCTTTCATCCAAAAGGTGAAGGCCGCCAACGAACAAGTGCAATACGGCATGATCGGTTGCGGCAGCCGCGGCACCTACTTATTGAAACATCTGAAGAAGATCGATAGCGGCCGCTGCGTGGCGCTGTGCGACATCCTGCCGGAAGCGCTCGACCATGGGGTGCAAACCATCGGCGGCAATCCGAAAACGTACAAGGACTACCGCGATCTGGTGGCGCGGAAGGATCTCGATGCGGTGTTCGTGATCGTGCCGCTGTTCGTGCACTTCCCGCTGACTCGCGATGCCCTGCTGGCGGGCAAACACGTATTCTGCGAAAAGTGCCTGGTCTTCAAGCCGGAGGAAGTACACGCGCTGCGCGCGCTGGCGTGGGAACATCCCAGGCAAATCCTGCAAACCGGGCTCCAGCGGCGCTACAGCTACTTCTACCAGGTGGTGAAGAACATGGTGGACAAAGGGATCCTAGGGGACGTCCACCACATCCACGCGCAATGGCATCGCAACATGATCAACAAGCCCAGCGCGTTGTGGACCATGAAGCCGGGCGGCGAGTCGAACATCGCCAACTGGCGGGTCTACCGCTCGATGTCGGGTGGTCTGCCGGCCGAGCTGACCTCGCACCAGGTGGATGTGGCCGATTGGATGTTCGGCGCCTCGCCGGAATTCGTGATGGGCCTGGGCAGCCTGGACACCTTGAAGGACGGGCGCGACGTCTACGACAATATCCAGTTGATCTACCGCTATCCCAAGGGCCAGAAGCTCACTTACTCTTCCATCAGCACGAATCAGTTCAACCCGTTCTTTAATGGCGCGCGCCCGGAGATGGGCGAGATCATCATGGGCACGGATGGCACCATCGAGATTACGGTGGGCGACGATCTGCACACGGCCATCGCCTGGTGGTACCTCGAGCCGCCCAAAACCACCACCGTGACCAACGCGGACGCCAAGAAGAAGGAAGCCTTCGTGGCTGGCGCCACCATGGTAGCGTCGGGAGGCGCCAACGGGCCCATTCCCATCATGACCAGCGACCTGGACTTCAAGCCCAATGCCAGTTTTTTGGGGCGCGAAGCCAAGTTCGCGCGGCGGTGGCTCACCGCCAAGGGCGTGCTGGTGCAGGAGGAACAAGACAACCCGGTGGATATCGAACTGGAAGGCTTCTTCCAGAGCTGTCGGGATCTGACGCCTCCGAAGGCGGGCCTGGAGATCGGCCTGGCGGATTCCGTGGCCGTGATGCTTTCCAACCTGGCGATGGATGAAGGCCGCAAGGTGTACTTCAACGAGATCGACAAGATGGGCCGCGGCGGAGAGAAGCCCGGCGCGCGGCAGACGAATTAGGGAAGCCCCCAGGGCGAAGAGTTGTAGGTTCGAGTCCTACCTGGGGAGCCAAGTTGTCGTCGCTTCGAGCTTCTTACCCCTGACGAATCCGGACGGTCTTCTGCCTCCTCCCGCCCCCATAAATATGGGATACTGGCGTCATGAAGACCACACTGGAAATCCCGGACCCAACCTTCCGCAAGGCCAAGGCCACCGCCGCCGGCCTGGGAATTCCATTGCGCGAGTACGTTACGCAAGCTGTCGAAGAAAAGCTCTCCCTGGGCAGTCGACGCCCGGGCAAGCCCTGGCTGGAATGTGCGGGCGAACTGGCCCATCTCCACAAGGAGACGATGCGGATACAGAAGATCGTCGACGAGGAATTCGAACAAATCGAACCTGAGGACCGGACTTGATTCTGGACACGAATGCCCTTTCCGCTTATCTTGACAGTGCGCCGGAAGCGGTGGAGATCGTCTCCGGGGCGCGTGAGCTTGCGATCCCCGTTATCGTAGCCGGGGAGTTCGCTTTCGGTATCGCGCTGTCTCGCCACCGCAACGCGTACGAAAAGTCGCTGCAGCGAATGCTGGAGCGGTGCACTGTCCTTGATATTGGAATTGAGACCGCGCGGCACCACGCGGCCATCCGGTTGGAACTGAAGGGCGCCGGTACGCCGATTCCGGCCAACGACGTGTGGATCGCCGCTCTCAGCCGGCAGCATTCGATGCCTGTCATGAGCCGCGACTCCCATTTCGACTTTGTTGGCGGGTTGAGACGGCGAACCTGGTAGTCGGGCAGGCCATCAAAGTTCGAAACGTGCCCAGTGTGGGGAGCCAATCACCCGCGCCGCGTAGATGTCCGAATCCTGGTTGCCGGCCAAGCAGAACACTGCAAAACGCTGACGCTCGCCGACAACCATCACTGGATGGGAGGCGCGTCCGGGCCATGAAACCGGTCGCTAAGACCGAGGAAGGCCGCCAGTCCCTCATCGATGGCAGCCATCTCTTCCCGCGCAAGCTCACCGAACACACGCCGTATCCTCCGTTTGTCGATTGATCGCAACTGGTCAATCAGCGCAAAGGACCTTTTGGCGAGACCGCTCTGGCCAGGCGCGAGGGGCGGATAAAGGAGTCCCTCGCCCGAAGTTCCTGTCACCGGCACCACGCACACGAGCGGAAAGCGCTGGTCGCCAATGACGTCCGGATCGCTCACCACGACGCAGGGCCTCACGCCACGCTGTTCGCGACCGATTGTGGGGTCGAGTTCCACCACGACAACTGCGCCGCGGCCGAGCCTCACTCGCGCCCCTCCACCCAGCCCTCGCCGGGGACCCACCGAACCGGCTTGCCGACGCTGCTGTCGACGAGAGCCTCGGCATCTTCCTCGGGCAAGCTGCGCGCCCATTCCTCGAGTCCCTGCTCAGCGAGTTCAGCGCTTCCGGGGTGGGGATTCCGCAGCGATCGATGAAGCTCCGCACGGCGGCGACGATCCAGTTCATGGCGGACGGCCTCCGCGACGAACTTGCTGCGGTTCTTCTCCCGCCGGTCAATGTCTCTGACGAGATCATTGGGCAGGGTGACAGTCACACGATCCACGCCAGCCATTTCATACTCTCAGTATGATCATACCTCCGTCTGCGTTTAGCCGCAACCGTTTGATACAGCGGAAGGGTTCCCTTGGAGGCGATTGGATGTAGAATTGATGCTGGCCTAGATTAGGAGATGCAGAATGGTTCCCAAAGAGGATATCAACCGTCGAGAATTTCTGACCCCCGCGGCCGCTGGAATCGCGCTCACTCTCGTTCCGAGACACGTGCTGGGCGGGCCCGGGTACGTCGCTCCAAGCGATAAGATCACCCTGGCCTACATCGGTTGCGGCACTCAGGGAACGCGAGAGATGCTGCGATTGGTCGCCACCCCGGACGTGCAGATTACGGCCGTTTGCGATCCCGTCAAGGACGGCACGAATTACATCGACTGGGACAAGACGGGCATCCGCGATAGCATCCGCAAGCTTCTGGAGAACCCCGATTGGGGCGCTGGCGTCAGCGGCATTCGCGCCGGCCGCGACATGGCCAAGGAGATCATCGATACCTACTACGCGAAGAAGCGGGGATCGGAGAACTTCAGGGGCGTGGCTTCCTACGCGGACTTCCGGGAGCTGCTGGAAAAAGAGGGCGCTTCCGGCTATTTAGTGGCTGCCGGGGCGAGATCGAGGCCGCCGCAGTGGAAGTAGATCGCGTTGATGAAGTTTTGTTTGTTGCGGAAGCCGCGGGCCGTGTACTTCACCCATTGGATCTTGGCGTTGATGGATTCGCTGGTCGCGTTGGTGATGCGGTGCTTGAGGTAGGTGATGATGTTGGCGAAGCGGCGTTTGAGCGTGCCGGCCACTTCCTTCATCGGCCCCAGACGGCTGCGCACCGCCCAACCGTACCACCACTGGAAGTGCTTCCGCGCCGGGCCTTCATAGACGTAGGTGTACAAGCTCATGGCGGTCTCCTTCAAGGCCCAGGCGCGCGCCGTCTTCAGTTCGCTCTGGCGTAAGGCGGCAAAGGCCCGCCGGTCTTGGGGGTCCATGGTCGCCGGGTTACACAGCCAGTCGTAACGCGTTCCCTTCAGCCGATCGTCGCCTTCGGCTCGCAAGGCTTGGTTCTCTTTCCGGCGCACCTCATCCACGGCTTTTCCCAGATGCTGCGCCACGTGGAACTTGTCGAAGACAATCTTCTGGTCGGCGTCAGCCACATGCTCGCGCACCGAGTTCACGTACGGGTCCCACATATCCATCGCCACTGCTTCGATCCCCTGCCGCTGCCCCTCAGTCAGCGTCCCCCAGAAACCGTCCAAGCTCTCCTGTTTGCGGTCCTCGGCCACATACAACACCCGCCCGCGCACCAGGTCGTTGACCACCGTCATGTATTTGTGCCCCTTACGGAAGGCTTTCTCGTCCACTCCCAGATGGCGGATGGGTTCGGCTTGCCGCCGCTGCAGACCGCGCTGGACGGCCCGGTCCATGATGCCGTGGACCTCGTCCCAACTCAACCCCAGTTGATCCCCCACCGCCTTCTGGCTGGCGGCTTTGAGCCAGGCAATGGCGAGGGCCTCAAACAGCGCGGTAAAGCGGCTGGACGGTTCGGCCCAGGGCAGTTTCACCACGCGCACGCCGTGGGTGGGGCATTGGCTGCGCGGCGGGTCGGCATGCAAGATGGTGCGGTACTGGCAGGTGTCCAGGTGGCGCCATTGGCGTTGGGGCTGATGGTCGTAGAGTTTGCTGGGGGTCCCGCACTCGGCACAGGGCCAAGTGGGCAGGTCTTCATGGGCCAGGTAAATGTGCACTTCCTTGGGTTTCAGCTGCAAGTCCACGGAGGTTACCTTCCAGGGGCTTTCGATGCCCAAAATACGCCGGTACAGCTCACGATCTTCCATGGCTATTGGATGGATACACGCGCCGTTGGGGTGCATGGACCCGGCCAGCCGGGGGGGATGCACAAGGGGGGTTTCAGCGGAGCGTTTTGAAACCCCTCTTGTGGGGGGAGCCGCCCGCCTTTGGCGGCGTGGGGGGAACCCGCCCGCCCCGGCTTTCCCCCGGAGGGGGAAACGGGAAAGGGGGAGTCGAAATTCCTTGCTGCCGCAAACAATCACCGGCGGGCTACCCTGAAGTCGCCCTCCGCCGTTCACCCCCGCAAGTCCTTATAGCCACTCGAAAGCCGGAATTCCC
>JBEKNU010000402.1:0-5339 GCA_049522495.1 Terriglobia bacterium | reverse complement strand
CGTGCGCGCCAGCGGCTTCCTTCTAGTCTCCTTATCGAAAATGCCCCGGCCCGTCACCATCGTGCCGGCCCCAAAAGTCACGCGCTCGGGCCGAGGCATTTCCGATCAAGGCTAGCGACTACCCTGGAGAGCTTGCGGGCGTGATGATGACGCTGCTCGCAGGGCTCGTGTTATCGGTGGTCGCGGCCGTTAAGGGTTCCAAATGGTGGCTTGTTGCGGTTGCACTGAACTTGGGGACGATCATAATTGTTATCGGCCGTCTACATTAGCTCTACTTTGAAGGACGTGTTCTGATGACGAATCCGCGCTGGACAACCGCGGTCGGCTGCGTCAGTTATGTGTTTGTGATCTATTTCTGGATAACCATGTTCGTTGCCGTAGGATGGCTCAAGCAGAGGCCTGGCGATCTTTTCCCCCTTCTCATCGGCATATGTCTTTCAGTAGTCCTCTCCGTCCCTGCCGCTGTGAAGGGGTCAAAATGGTGGTATACATCTACGGCGCTCAACGCGGGAACTCTGATATGGGTCATGGGCCGATTCCACTGAGCCAGCGCACGGGGGGGGAAACCCGGGACGTTCACCAGGTTTCCGGCCGGCTGGCGCATCAGAGCGAGCCCAGCTCTGCGGTTCGAAAAACGAACAAGGCAGCGGGAGCGTGAAATGAGGCCCGTCGATGAGCGCAAAGAAACGATCCTCGCCCGCGGCGAGGATCGCGAGTCGCATGGCTGTGCTCGCCATGCGCCAGCCGGTTGTGGTGCGGGATTGGAATATAGCCGAAGGCTGGCTACGCTGTGAGTTGAAGAAGCATCTGTAACGCGGCTGGGATTCCGAGGCAGAGGTAAAGTGGAGCCTGAACGCTGGCAGAAAGTCGAACGCTTGTATCACGACGCGCGGGAGCGTGACGCGAGCCAACGAGCGCGCTTTCTCGCCGAAGCCTGCGCCGGGGATGAATCCTTGCGCCAGGAAGTGGAGGTGCTGCTGGCGCAGGGGGAGGAAACTGGGAGTTTCCTGGGAGAGCCGGCCCTGGAGGTGGCGGCCCAGGCTCTGGTGCGAGATCAGGCGCGGGCCGCAGGCACGGCAAGCCCGGACGCCATGCTGGGCCGCACCGTTTCGCATTACCGCATCCTCGAAAGGCTGGGAGGCGGGGGGATGGGAGTGGTTTACAAGGCCCAGGACACGCGCCTGGGCCGCGCCGTGGTCCTGAAGTTTATCCGGAATTCGGAATGGGCTTTGCCACCTTCCCCACCAGGGTCGCCAGCACTCGACCCTGCCGCACTGGAACGCTTCCAGCGCGAAGCGCGCGCGGCTTCCGCACTCAATCATCCGAACATCTGCACCATCCACGACGTGGGCGAGCAAGACGGCCAGCCCTTCATCGCCATGGAGTTTCTGGAAGGGGAAACGCTGCGCCACCTTCTGGAGAAATCGAAATTCGAAAATCGAAATTCGAAGATCGCCCGGGAGTCGAGTTTCGATTTTCGAGTTTCGAATTTCCCGTCCGGGGGATTGCCCGTTGACACCCTGCTCGATTTGTCGATTCAGCTTGCCGACGCTTTGGATGCCGCACACCGGAAGGGCATCATCCATCGCGACATCAAGCCCGCCAACATTTTCATGGTTACGCGCGGCGGATCGCTTCAGCCCAAGATTTTGGATTTTGGCCTGGCGAAGTTGACCGACGGCGGCCCCGGGATGGAGGGTCATCTGACCCGCGACTCGGGGTCCTCGCTCACCCGCGGAGGCATGGTGATGGGGACGGTAGATTACATGTCGCCCGAGCAAGCGCGCGGGCAAGAGATGGATGCGCGCACGGACCTGTTCAGTCTTGGCGCCGTAGTATATGAAATGGCTACCGGCCAGGGAGCCTTTCGAGAGAGCACGATGGCGCTCATTCACGACGCCATTTTGAATCGCGCGCCCATTGCGGCGACAAGATTGAATCCTGCACTGCCCGCGGAACTGGAACGCATCATCAATAAAGCGCTGGAAAAGGACCGCGACCTGCGTTACCAAAGCGCTGCCGAATTGCGCGCCGACCTGAAGCGCCTGAAGCGGGACACCAGTTCCGGACGGCTGCCGGCGACCTCAGCGCCGTTCACGACACCAGCGGTTCCGGTGGAAGCGCCCGCCGCCCGACGCCTCGGACTTCGCCCTTTTATCCCCCGCCTGGCGATTCTTCTCGCCACGGGCTGCCTTCTCGCCGCGGTAGCGGCGGCAACCTGGTGGGAGCTTGCCGCGCGGCATGCGGCGCCTCGGTTCACGCTCTCACGGCTGACCTCGGATTCAGGCCTTACCACGGACCCCGCACTCTCCCCGGACGGCACGCTGGTGGCCTATGCTTCCGATCGAGCCGGCGAGCACAACCTCGACATTTGGGTGCAGCAAACGGCGGGCGGAGAAGCCGTGCGGCTGACGCGCGATGCGGCCGATGAGCGTCAGCCCGCCTTTTCCGCCGACGGCAGCCTGATCGCTTTTCGCTCCGAGCGGGAGGGGGGCGGCGTGTACGTGATTTCGGCGCTGGGAGGAGAAGCGCGCTTGATCGCGCCGCAGGGGCGCTTTCCGCGCTTCTCGCCGGACGGGGCATGGATCGCCTACTGGACGGGTGGCCAAGACCAAGGAGTGTTCCCAGGCATGCACGCCTATGTCGCCAGTGCGGCCGGAGGTCCCTCTCGACGGTTGGCCGCCGAGTTTGAAACCGCCACCTTTCCAACCTGGTCTCCCGACTCGCGGGCCCTGCTTTTCTACGGAACCCGCCAGGGGGTTACGGATTGGTGGGTGGAGCCGCTCGACGGCGGGACACCTGTCCGCACCGGAGCCCTTGAAGTTTTCCGGGAAAACAAGCTCGCTACGGCGGGCATGCCCGCGCAATGGACGGGCAATCACGTCCTCTTCTCCGTCTCCAGCGGCAGCAACTCCAATCTGTGGCAGATCGAGATCTCACCGCGGTCGTTCCAGGCCGGAAGGGTTGAGCAGCTCACTTCCGGAACGGGCATGGAAGTGGCGCCCACCGCGGCACAGAACGGTCGGTTAGCTTTCGCCAGTCTTACCGAGACCATCAATCTTTGGGCCATCCCCCTGGACCCGCGGCAGGGGAAAGCGAGCGGGCCGCCGCAGCGCCTGACACAGGATGCCGCCCCGAATTACCAGCCGGATATTTCCTGGGACGGGAAACACCTGGTGTTCCTTTCCAGCCGCTCAGGTCATGCGGAAGTCTATCTGAAAAATCTGGAGACGGGCCGCGAGAGTCGCCTGACGACCACGCGCTCCGGAGCGGGCAGGCCCGCTCTCCGGCGTGACGGGTCGGCGGTGATCTACGACACGATGGAAAACGGGCATTCCGTTCTCTATAGCCTGAGCACGCAGGGGGGCCTGCCGCAAAAGATCTGCGAGGACTGCGGGGGAGTGTGGGACCAATCTGTGGATGGGAAGACAGTTGTAACGCAAATAAGGAGCGGCCAACAGTTCGCGATCGGCCTTTTCGATACCGTTTCGGGAAAAAGTACGGAATTGCTGTCGGACCCCAATAATAGCCTTTGGCAAGGCTACCTCTCCCCGGACGAGCGCTGGATTAGCTTCAACTCGTCGGGGGGACCGGCTTGGCGCCTGTTTATCGCACCTTTCGAGCGGGGGGGAAGTATCCCGGCAAGCGCGTGGGTGTCAGTGACGGATGCCCCCTATTACGTGAGCAAGAACCGTTGGTCGGCCGACGGCGAGGCGCTCTATTTCGTCTCCGAGCGCGATGGATTTGCGTGTATCTGGATGCAGCGGCTGGACGCCGCCAAACACCCCCTCGGCGAGGCCGTGGCCATCTATCACTCGCACGACCCCCGGCTCTGCATCCGGAACCTCTCGCGTGGCGCCATGCGGCCGGCCGTGGCGCGCGACAAAATCGTGTTCAACCAGGGCGAGCGCACCGGCAACATCTGGCTGGCGACACCGGAGCGGTGAGGCGACGACTATTTCAAGACGCCAGTTTGTTCAGCAGGGGAAAACGCTGTCAGGAACGTGTGAAAAAATTCGAAAACGAACAAAAATCATCTCGCGCAGAGGCGCAAAGACGCAGAGGCCAGAAAGAAAATAAAGGAGTTGCTTGGTCCAAATCTCAGCGCCTCAGCGTCTCTGCGCGAGATGGTTTAAATGTTCACGCGTTCCCGACACCGATTCATCCGCACTACTTCCTTGACCCTCTCCCATAAATATGGGACAATAGCTCCATGAAGACGACTCTAGAAATTCCGGATGCCATCTTTCGGCGCGCCAAATCTCTGGCGGCGGAGCGGGGGATTCCGTTTCGCGCCTTAGTTTCCGAGGCCGTCGTCGACAAACTCCAGGCTGAGAACGGCCGTGGCAAGCCCTGGATGGCGGCTTTTGGCAGGCTCCGGCACTTGCGCCGAGAAACGGCCAGGATTAACCGGCGGATCGAACGAGAATTTGAACAAATTGAACCCGAGGACCGGCGGTGATTCTGGACACCAACGGACTTTCGGCCTTGGCCGAGGGCGAACCGGCGCTTGAGCCCCTCCTTCGCAAAGCCACCCAAGTCGCCATACCCGTGATTGTCTTGGGCGAATACCGGTATGGCATAGCGCATTCCCGTGACCGGAGGCACTACGAAGAATGGCTGACTGCCTACCTGTCGAGATTTCGAATTCTTGACGTTGACGTAGAAACCACCCTCTCCTACCGCGATGTGCGCACGGAACTGAAGAGAGCCGGAACGCCCATCCCTGCCAACGACGTTTGGATTGCGGCGTTATGCCGCCAGCATCGGCTGCCTCTGCTGAGCCGCGACCGTCACTTCGACGCCGTGCCGGGGGTTCGAAGGCTGGCGTGGTAAAAGCAACCGTTTCATCCTCAATCACTGTAAAAATGGGGCCGAAGTTGATCTTCCGTCAGGTATCGCAGCGCCTGCCGGTAGATCGCTTTGAGCGTTCCTTTATCCATTTCGTCATGCAGGGGAAGGGTGAGGGTCTGCCGGGTGCCGCCGGGGAGCAAGCGGCGCAATTTAACGTGGCTACCCCGTTGTGCTTCGATCTCGAATCCGAAAAGAGAGAAGATTTTGACGACCTCGCCACCCGAGAGGGTCTTAAGCTTTGGCATAGGCGAACGGCTCAAGTTCGAAGCTGGCGAGGACGGACGGGTTCGGGGCGAGGTCCAACTGCGCCAGATCTTCGCCCTCGAGGTGAAGAGCCAGCGCTTCTTGGAGATTTCGTGCCAGCTCGTCCAGGGTTCTCCCCTGGGTTACGACGGGAAGATCAAGGCACTCCGCCACATACTGCTCTTCCCCCTTCGAGATGCGCACTTGGATAATCTTTTTCATGTTCACGTGCCTAGTGTACC
>JBEKNU010000401.1:0-5341 GCA_049522495.1 Terriglobia bacterium | reverse complement strand
GTTTCATCGCGGCGTTTCTGGCCGTCCTGGTGCCCTGCTCCGACCGCATGACGGTGATTTTC
The DNA here is from genome assembly GCA_049522495.1 of Terriglobia bacterium. Classification (GTDB taxonomy): domain Bacteria; phylum Acidobacteriota; class Terriglobia; order UBA7540; family UBA7540; genus Bog-366. Next base: position 5,279 of record JBEKNU010000401.1, on the reverse strand, counting down.
GCGCTGGTGGGATTCTACCTGGGCGCGAATTACGCCCTGGGCATCTACGTCCTGAATATCATCGTGGTCGCCTTGTCAGGAGCCCTGCTGGCGCACCTCTGGCCCGAAATTTCACCCGGCATGTTAATGGAAGTGCCCGCCTATCGCCTGCCGGCGCCGCGCGTGGTGGCGCTCAAAACCTGGTGGCGGCTGCGGGAGTTTGTGCTGGTGGCGTTTCCCCTGTTGGTGGTGGGCAGCGTGGTGCTGAGCCTAGTGGATTTTTATGGCTGGCAACACGGCATCAACGCGGCGCTCTCGCCCCTCACGGCGCTCTTGGGACTGCCGCGCTCGGTCGGCCTAACGCTGATCTTCGGCGTGCTGCGCAAGGAGTTGTCGCTGCTGATGCTGATGCAGGCGCTCGGCACTACGCACGTCCTGGGCGCCATGACCGCGGCGCAAATCCTCATCTTTACCCTCTTCGTGACTTTCTACCTTCCCTGCATGGCCACCCTGGCCTCGATGATGCGCGAACTGGGCTGGCGCCCGACGCTCGCCGCCTCCGGCGCGCTGCTGGCCATCGCCGTGGTGATCAGCCTCGCCGCGCGCGGGGTCATGCTGCTGTTTTAGGAGGGTTCTCCGAATACGTCTGTCCAAATTGCGTCCCATCGGGCAGTCGACAAGCCGCAAAGCCCCTCCGCTGGGCCGGAAGTTCGGATTGCCCGTGCGGATTCATCGATAAAAACAAGGAGTGAAGCGGGACCAATCGTGAGTCAGTGGCTGGGCTTAACTTCCGAGTGGCCGACGATACAGGAGTTGCTGGCTTTCGCTCTGCCCTACGCCGTCACTCGGGAACAACCCCGAGATGCGTCGGTCGGCGTTTGCGAAGGTCACTTCTCTGCGTGGCGGGAGAATAGCTGAGTATCTATCTGCTTTCATTGCTCAAATGGGGTAATTACTGCAAGTTCGCGTATTCCGCCTTGGCTTCCTTCCGGATGGGGATGTCGGCGTCGGCGTCTTTCCAGAGCGTGAGGAAGCCCTGATACGCGGCGCGGGCTTTGGCGGTGTTTCCTTGCAGGGCGTAAGCGCGCGCCAGTCCGAGGCGGGCCAGCGCAGCAGAAACCGCCCGGCAGGCAGAGAAGTCCATCACCGAGAAGGTAGGGGACGGAGCCGTGTCGGAGAAACCGCTTCGAGATCGGGAAGTGACGCGGGAAGAGTGGGTAGCGAGAGCTGTTTCGGAGACCTTCGGATCCTAGTGTGATGAGAGCCCGGAACAACTCGCTCCAAAACGGGCATGCGCGCCGTACACTGCTGCTCTCAGAAAGGCCAAGAAGAAAACTCTGGTTAACATGATTGAGAAGGACAAGAAGCGAATGACGCTTGATTTCGATCCTGGGGCCTCCGAACTGCTTGAAGAACTGGCGCTCCAAAGCGGAAAACGAATGCACGGAAAACGAATGCAGTTGACACCTTGGCGTGGCAGTGCTACTAATGGGGCAACGATCCGCGCACCGACACTGGAGGCGCCTATGGCTTACGAATTCTATTTTGAATGCGATCAACCGAGAATAGGGAAGATTAGGTGTTATGCTATGAGCTATGGCACGACGACCCTAAGTGGTGGCAACCTAAACCCTGCGTTTGAATGGCGGCGCGAGGCCCTCACGGGGCAGGCGAGCGGAAGCAGGCAGCACTCGTCAATTACAATCACAAAAGATATTGATCCCCCTTCCGCTTCAATGTTCGCTTCCTGCATCGGCAAAGAGCTCCACTCGGTTAAGCTCAATTTCTACAGGCCGGATCCTAAGGGGAGTGGGGACTCGCAGCTGTTCTATGCGATCACCCTGGCCCACGCCGTCCTTACGCGCGGGGCGCGGAAGATCCTCCCAATACGCTCCTCAGGGGGGTCGGGTTACACAACCCGCGAGGTGGAGGAGGTTCAGATCACGTTTAAGAAGATTGAGGTGTCGAACGTGACGGGCAAGACCATGTCCTCGGACAGTTGGTCGCAGGCGGCTTGACATCTGGAGCAACGCCCTTTCCCGTAACTTTACCAAGCTGGAAAACCGTTTTTACTGCGCATTGTCGCACCTGATGTAGAGATCTGGCCGTTCCAACGGGCCTGGGAGACATTATCGCCCCTCCCCCACCGGAAGAGGAGTGGGGATAGCTTTGCGAGTTCTTCCGAAAGGCTTGGCCCATGGCCGCGCCGAAATGGGTCTACAGGACGGTTACGCGGGTCGGTCCCTCCATGTCGCCTAGTCCTATATCAACTAATCCGCAGGGGCAATCTGAAGTACTGGACGAGTGACGCGCTACTCGGAAGTTGACCCGGGCGGGCTCGCGGGGCCGGCGGGCTGGCGTGCAGCCCCGCTCTGTAGCGCAGCGACACGACTGAAATCAGGCGAGCCGATCACTCACAAGAAGATTTGCGCGGCCAACGGTGCTGCTGGTCAAGAACCCTCCCTGCATGGCCACCCTGGCCTCGATGATGCGCGAACTGGGCTGGCGCCCGACGCTCGCCGCCTCCGGGCTGCTGGCCATCGCCGTGGTGATCAGCCTCGCCGCGCGCGGAGCGCTCTTGCTTTTCTGAACTTAAACGCAATACTGTTCACTTTTAGGTGTCTACACGGATTGGGGGATCTTATTCCCGCCTTGGAGTGCGGTAGCAGCAGCTACCGCCTTCCGACTTTGGTTAATACGACATAGGCGCAAGAGTCACGGAATGAAAGGCGGTAGCTGCTGCTACCGCCTTCCGACTTCGGTCAATACGACATAGGCGCAAGAGTCACAGAAGGAAAGGCGGTAGCTGCTGCGACCGCACTCCAAGGCGCTTCGTGCAGAGGCTTAGGCTTGAGCATCTGGCAGAAAATACCCCGCATCGGAATTGCTATCGCATTTGGCAGCCTGGGAGGGGTTGTGGCTCGGATTCTCCCGAAAATTACCCAGGTATGGGAGATTCCGGATTTCCTCTTCCCTGTCCTCTTTCCTGGCTGGTGGATAGCCGGGTTCTTCTCCTTCCGACCTATCCATAGCAGCACGCGGTGGCATGTTATGGTGGTCTTCTTCAACGTGTTGGTATACGCGGCCGCGGCTTACGGCCTCATGGGACTTCGCGCCTGGTGGAATTCGCGCCGGGCAGAAAATGGCCACAGGGGAGAATTTCCGTAAGAGACCAACACACATTTAGGACACCCCCTGATTTGTATGACACACCCGCGCTTGTGACATGGTTGCCTTTCCCTCGGCGCGCTTCCGGGCAACCGGCTGGAGCGGCTACGCGGGGACCGCGAAGGACAGTACAGCATTCGGATTAACGACCAGTGGCGGGTATGTTTTACCTGGCTGGAGGGTGACGCCTACCAAGTCGAAATCACGGACTACCACTAGGAGGACAGGATGGCGAAGAAACTGAAGCCCGTACATCCGGGCGAAATTCTCCGCGAGGAGTTTATGAAGCCGCTCGGCCTCAGCATGAATAAGCTTGCGTTGGACTTGCGTGTGCCCGTCACTCGCATCGCGGAGATCGTCCACGAGCGTCGCGCCATTTCGACCGATACAGCCCTGCGGCTGGGGCGCTACTTCAACAACACACCGGTTTTCTGGATGAACCTCCAGGTTCGCTTCGACCTCGAGGTCGCGGAAGACGAGCTGGCGCAGCGGATCGTGCGCGACGTGCAACCCATCGAAACAGCAACCATTTAGGTGTCAGACACCAAGCTGCGTAGCGCGGGCTGTCTTTTTCGGTCCGCGGTTCTTCCTTGGGGAAAAACCGGGGACCGAAAAGGCCAGTCTGCGCTACACTTGCTAGAAAGGGAGTAGCATCCTTTACCACCAGGAGATTCCGGCATGGCACAAGACGACAACAATTTGCTCGGAGCCCTGAGCGTCGGGTTCGTCCTGGGGATCTATTTCTTCTTTAAGGGGTTCCGCGAATTCCGCAAGTACCGCGTCATCGCCGATACGCCCGAGATTCCCATCCGCAGCGTCCCGATGGGGTTTGTGGAGATTCACGGAAAGGCCCAGGGCGAGAAGACGGTGCAGAGCCCGGTGAGCCACACGCCGTGCTTCACTTATCAAGTGGTCATCGAGCGCTGGAAGACCGATTCGGACAGACAAGGAGGTTGGGTTCACGAACGCACGGACGTGGACGGGGTGGATTATTATCTCGCCGACGCCACCGGGAAGGTCCTGGTGAGCCCGCGCCAGGCGGAGTTCGACTTGCCCCATACCGCGCAGCGCGAGGCAAGAAGCGGAGGGAGGGCAAGCGCCGGCCCCGGAGCCACGAACGAGGAATTGCTTCAGTACGTCACCCAGGCAGGCGTGCACTCTTTCGCCAATCTCGCCGGGCGCGGCTTGCAGGCTGTGGGGCCACTCCGCGACCAGGCCCTTGAACAGAAGCGCCTGGGGATTATGGGATTGCTCCAGCACACGCCGGGGTCGCCGGATTTCCAGCGCCAGATGATCAGCCTGATGGCGCCGGCAATGAAGCAGCGCCTGGAAGCTATGGGGCCGCAATCCGATCCGATACATGAGCAGGCGCGCCAGATGGCGCTCGGAGCGTATCAACATCCGGTGGGAAGTCCGGAATTCATGGAAGCCGTGACGCGCGCCATGGCGGCGAGCGGCGCGCCGGCGGGAGGCAACAAACTTATGGCCATGTTGCAGGGGGGCTCTCCGGGAGCGGCGAGTATGTTTGGCGCCGCCAGCGGCCGTTATCGCTTGACCGAATATTGCATTGTGCCCGAAGGGTCGTACGGGGTCAGCGGCACCTGCACTGAGAACCCCAACCCGCGCGACGAGCATGACCGCAACCTGATCACCAAGGGGCAAAACGAGCCGACCTTTTTGATTTCCTTCCGCACGGGGAAGGACCTGAAGTCCACGTTGCGCCGCAAGGTGGTCCTCCACATCCTCGGCGGCGCAGCGCTGTCCGTCGCCTGCCTGGCGTTTTTGCTGGCGAAACTCGGATTGCTCTCACTTTAGGGCAAGTCGCTCAACTCCTGGATCGTCGCACTCGGAAATGAATTTTCTGTGGGTCGCGCTGGTGTCCTGAGTCAGAATTTCGATGATGAAATCAGCCCGTCAGCTGGCGGGCGACAAAATGTAGCCCACGGCGCAAGCCGTGGGTCAGAGCGCCCACCCTCACCCCCTCCCCCCTCTCCCGCCCAGGCGGGAGAGGGCTGGAGTTTCTACATTTTTCACGCGTCGGCGGCCTGGGTGAGGGCGCGGTCGGTGAGTTGGAAGCCCAAGGATTGGGGGCTTTCGGGGTGGTCGACCATTTCTTTGCGCAGCAGGGTGAC
>JBEKNU010000400.1:0-5454 GCA_049522495.1 Terriglobia bacterium | reverse complement strand
TGCTGCGCAAAGAAATGGTCGACCATCCCGAAAGCCCCCAATCCTTGGGCTTCCAACTCACCGACCGCGCCCTCACCCAGGCCGCCGACGCATGAAAATGTAGAAACTCCAGACGCAGAGCTTCGCTCTGCGCAATCCAGAAGAGGGGCAATCCGAATGGAGAGAATCCGGAGGGGGCCATAGGAATCCACGGACCTTACCTCAAGCGGCTACTCGCTCCAGGTTTATCTATTTAAGCAACGCATCCAGCGTGCTGCCCGCCTCCTCGTGCAGGTTGGGTGAGGCGCCGTAGAACACGCGCGCCGTCCTCCCCGACGGGTCAAACAGAAACAGGGTGGGAACGGCGGTAATATCGCCGAAGGCTCGTGCCGTCGCCGGGTCGGTGATGGCCCAATGCAGGCTGGGGTCGAGCGAGCTTGCGGTGGAGCGTATCTTGTCTTCCGGCGATTCCACCGCCAGGGCCACAATGGCAAGTTTGCTGCCGTACTTGTGTTGGAGCTCACCCAGCCACGCCAGGGTGGAGCGGCAGGGCGGGCACCAAGTGGCCCAGAACTCCACCAGCACCACGCGTCCAGAAAGCTGCTCCGCCGTCAGGGTACGTCCGGAAAGGTCCGTCAGGTTGAATTTGGGGAGGGCCGCTATTTCTTTTGTGCGGCTGGCGGTTTCCGCCTGTTCCCGTGCCACCACCTCTTTCTTCCCCGCCAGGATGAGTTCAACCATGCGGGTCAGGTCAGTCGTGAATTTTGCCTGATTATCGGCTTGGCGCCAGGGAGCATAGCGGCCCGTACCCTCCACTTCTCCGAAGTAACCGAAATCCCTGGGGCAGGCAACCAGCACGTCGTCCACAAAAACCGCCGGATATCCTTTCACACCATACTGGTCGGCCAGCTTGGAAGCGCCAAAATTTTCACTGACGAAGGTGGCTCGTCCGGGGAACTTCGCTGCCACTTCCTGCACCAGCAAACTTGCTGGGTCGGAAATGTTTCAAGTGTAGGGCCAACGCACCAGCGTGATATCTATCGCCTTACCGGACGCTCGCGGCAGCGCGGCGGGCGGCTGCTTGGCGGCGAAATAGGCGGACAGCACCTGGTCGATGATCACCTCTGCGCTTTTCCACTCGTCCCCGCTGGGCGCGGAACCATCGGCATGCCGGACCTGTGACTCGGCACGGTCGAGGAAAATCTGGGCAATGGAGTCATCGAACCCGGAGGCATCAAGCTGTTTCCGCATTCGAGCCATGGCCCCGTTCAATTCCGATTGCCGACCGGGATCGGGCGCGGGTGCGTCGAGCAGACCATACTGCCGCACGGCCTCAAGATACTTGTAGAGCGCTCCGGCATAAAACCTCTGCGCATCAAGCTCCTGCGCGAATTTGAGGGCGGAATTCAGGTTTATAAATGTGGAATGGAGCTCGATGGAACGCGGGGGCTGGAATGCCGCGGTGGCCTTTTCCTGAAGGCTCTGAAGCTCCGGCAACATGGATCGCAACGCGTAGGGCACTCCCTTTCGCGGAAGGTTCAGAGAGGCGCAGAACTTGGCGAATTCGGCTTCGGCTTGCGCCTGGCCCAAGTAGGTAAGGCCATTTTCCGGCCCCAACGCCGTGGCAAACCCCCGGCCTGATTCCAGAAGTGGCACGGCCTTGGCCTGCGCGGTTTCGGAAAGCGCCCGGATGGCCGCCTGCGCGTCAGTCCAATTGTTTCCTCGTGCTTTTTGGTCGAGGGCCTCGACATCCAGGCTCACTTTCTTCCATTCGTTCTCGAATCCGGAAAAGTCTTTTTTCGCCGCCTCAGATTTTTCTGCCGCCGTCCGGGCCCCTTGCAGCGCCCCGGCTAATTGCTCCAACTGGATGAGACCTTGATAGAGCAAGCCGGCGTCGGCTGCCTCCTTCACGGATTTAACAGCGCCCTCGAGCACTGCACTCGCGTTGGGAAGCTCCGGAACTGAGAACGGCTTGTCCTTGAATGATTGCTGCAAGCGGTTGGCCTCAGCTTTGATTTGGGAAACGGCGTCCTGACCGGCGGCCGGCAGCACCAGAATCAAACAACATGCGAAAACCTGCCCTAAGCAGCAAGGGATGGATGTCCGGCGGATTGGCCTTGCACCGCTTGGAAGGATTGCGAATTGCTTAAGATCAATCAAGGTGGTTACGTCATCCTGAGACATAAGTTGCCTCACAATCTTTGTGGTTTTTCGAATGAGTACACGTGCCTCCTTACGATTGCACGCGCCGTTTGGTTCCCATATTGGGGATCCGCGTCAGCCAGGCGGGGAGAGCGACAATGAGTGGGACCAAGGGCGTAAGACGGCAACGGACAAAATGTCTGATCCGCACCACCCGAAAGCAGGAATCAAAATCGCGCGCATTCTAGCACGTTGAGGTCCATGTTCAAGCGCGAAAAGCCCGGGAGCGAGTAGCCATCACGGTCAGTGATATCGTGACCGTGGGTTCTGCTCGCCCTACGTGCACTTGCCCTTGGGCTACCGCGCATGAGAAAGGAGCACCGCTTGCTTTTCGCCTTTTATTCGCCTGAATCCCCTTCGGGCTGATGCAGGGAATGTCGGGGATTGGTGGACTATCCACAATGGATTCGGCCAGGAAGGCCTTTTTCAGGGAAAGTCACTCAAAAACCAATTCAAAATGTACCCATACTACGGATTGTCCATTTCGCAACGAGTGTGCCTGAAAGGCTGTAAACGCATGGGAGATTCAGACCCGTCCTTCCCCTCTGTTGACGTCTCCCCGCCGCGGCCGGGCTCAGGGCGCGACCCCATAAGAATTGTTGAACCTATGAAACCCCTTAGCGCACAGAATCGTCTGATTTAGGGAAGGCAATAGCTGGTGGAAGGTAGGTACACGCGCAGCAGCGGTACGCTTCTTCGCCCTTCCCAAGAATCACTCTTACCCCCTGGGAGCAATAACGCCTCGAGACGCTTGGGGAGAGGCCAAGACCATTTGGGCCGCGCTGGGCCGTCAAGCCGTGGCGCAATTTGAGGAGACAGAATGAGATTGCGGATCTTTGGAACAAGAGCGCCCGTCGCGGCTTTGCTGCTCTTTTCGTTGCTCTCCCCAGGATTACTGCTTGCGCAAAATCCCCCCGGCGCGGTGCACGGCCAGATTTCGGACCCCTCGGGCGCCGCCGTCCCGGGCGCCAGGGTGGCGGCCGTATCTTCCACCGGGCAAGCCAAGCCGGGCGTGGTTCATGCGGATGGATCATACGATATCAATGGCCTGACCCCCGGAACCTATACGGTCAGGGCTCGTGCCAAGGGCTTCGCGCTTTTTGAGCAGCCGAACGTTCAGGTGACCGCCGGCAATACGGGCAAAGTCAATATCGCTCTGAAGATCGCGGAGGAAGTGGAAAAGGTGGAGGTCACGGAGGAATCCACCAAGGTCAGCGTCAATCCTGAGGAAAACGCCAGCGCCATCGTGATCAAGGGCGAGGATCTGCAATCGCTCTCCGACGACCCGGACGAATTGCAGTCGGAACTGGAAGCTCTGGCAGGCCCCTCCGCAGGACCTAATGGCGGGCAGATTTATGTGGACGGATTCACCGCCGGCCAACTTCCCCCCAAAGCGGACATCCTCGAGATTCGCATCAATTCCAATCCCTTCTCCGCGGAATATGACCGGCTCGGCTATGGGCGCATCGAAATCACCACCCGGCCGGGCGCCAGCAAATTCCACGGCCAAGTGATGGGTGATATCAACGCCTCGCCTTTCAACACGCGGAACCCTTTCGCCGTGCAGGAACCCGGTTATCACACCGATTTCTACAACGGAAGCGTGGGCGGGCCGCTCGGCAAGAAGGCCTCATTTTTCTTCACCATCTTTCGCCGTGACATCGGCGACGACGCCGTCGTCTCCGCGTTCGTTCTCAACCCCACCACGCTTGCCGAAACTACGCTCAGCCAGGCCGTCGCCAGTCCTCATACGTTAACCAACCTGAGCCCACGCTTTGACTTTCAACTGAGCAACAACAACGTCCTCTCGGTTCGCTATCAGTTTTTTGACAACAATGCCACCAACAGCGGGATCGGGCAATTAACTCTTCCTTCGCAAGGCATCAACACCCACAGCAACGAGCATACCTTGCAGTTGAGCGACACGCAGGTGTTCAGCGCCAAGACCCTGAACCGATTTCGTTTCCAATACCTGCACGAAGACTCCAACTCCGCGGCCCAGACCCTAGCCCCAAGCATTTCAGTGTTCGGAGCATTCAACGGGGGTGGCAACTCGATCGGGACGCCCACCGATACACAAAGCCATTACGAGCTGCAGGACCTGACCTCTTTCTTCCTCGGCAAGCACACCTTGGTGGTGGGAGGCCGCCTGCGGGACGTCCAGGATTCCAGCAGTTCCAACGGCAGTTTCAACGGGACGTTCACCTTTCCTTCCCTGGACGCCTACCAATCTGCCGAGCAACAAGTGCAAGCGTACGGCGCCTGTGCAGGAAGCCCAAGCTGCCCGGTGAGCGGGCCAACCCAATTTTCCATCGCGGCCGGAACCCCTCTCACCGCCGTCAACATGCTGGATATCGGGCTCTTTGCGCAGGATGACTGGAAATTCCACTCCAACATGACGCTCAGCCTGGGCGTGCGCTGGGAGACGCAATCGGGCATCCCCGATCATTCCGACTTTGCGCCGCGCGTGGGTTTTGCCTGGGGCCTGCATCGGCACAACAACGCGGCGGCAAGAACCGTTCTGCGCGCGGGGGTGGGAGTTTTCTATGACCGGTTTACGGAAGGCCTTATCCTCCAATCCGAGCGCTTGAATGGCGTGACCCAGCAGACGTACCTAGTTCGGTCGCCAACCTTTTACCCGCTCATTCCCAGCACCAGCACCCTCAGCTCTCTAGCCAGCAATACCTCCGCGCGGTACGAGATCGATCCCCATCTTCGGGCGCCTTACATGATTACGTCCGCGATGAGCATTGAGCAGCAGGTTTCAAAAAGTGCGACGATTTCGCTGACCTATCTCAATTCCCACGGAGTCCACCAACTTTTCACCAACGATATCAATGCGCCTACGCCCACGAGTTTTACTTTGGGGCAACCTCAACTCGGGATGCGCCCCCAGGGCAACGCCGACGGGAACATCTACGATTATCAATCCGGCGGCCTTTTCAACCAAAACCAACTCATTGCCAATGTCAGCTTGCGATTGAGCACCAAGCTTACGCTCGGCGGATTTTACACGCTCGGTTATGCGAACGCCGACACCAGCGGAAACGGCGGGCTCTTGATCATGAACCCGTACGACATCCAGCAGAACTATGGACGGGCCCCGTTCGACGTCCGAAACCGTGTTGTCCTTTTCGGTAACTGGAACCTGCCGCATCGGATCAGCCTGAGCCCCTTCGTGGTCGCCTCCTCCGGAACGCCTTTAAATATTACCGTGGGCCAGGACTTGTTCGGGACCGGCTCCTTCAACGCCCGGCCGGAACTCGCCGCCAC
>JBEKNU010000399.1:0-5464 GCA_049522495.1 Terriglobia bacterium | reverse complement strand
ACCACCCTGGGCTTGCCGGATGGGACCGTCGGGATACCTTACTCCAACGCGCTAACTGCCTTCGGCGGTACGGGGGTGTACACATGGAGCATCGTCAGTGGCGCCGGCTCGCTGCCTCCCTGCCTGAACCTGGGGAATTTCTATATTAACGGCACGCCTGTGAACACGTGCACCGGCTCCTTCAGCTTCACCGTAAAGGTAACCGATTCGGCGTCGAATACCGCGACGCAGCCGCTCAGCATAAATATCGGTCTGGCGTCATCGACGGTTTGCGAGTCAGGGAATGAGTCGGTCCTCAAAGGACAATACGCCTTCAGCCTGATGGGGTACAGGTCGGGCAATACCTTCCTTGGTCGCGTCGGTGCGTTCACTGCCGATGGCGCCGGGAACATCACGGGCGGGGAATTCGACCGCAACGTCATCGGCGGCTCGGATACTACTTTTGCCATAGCCGCCAGCACCTACAGCGTGGGGGCGGACAACCGCGGTTGCGCCACATTTAATATCACGGGTGGCGGAAGCTTCACGACGCGCTTCGTGCTGGGGTCAATTTCCGGTTCACCTGCCATGGCGAGCCAAGGACGGATGATCGAATTCGACTCCGTGGGCAGCAACGAGTTTATTGCCTCTGGCCAACTTATCCAGCAAACGACGGCAACCACGCCGAGCGCTTCCAACTTCAGCGCACTCAGCGGCGGCTACGTCCATCTGCTGACGGGCTGGGATACCGGTGGTAATGGCGGCCGCATTGCTTGTAATGGGGTTAAGACGGACACGCCGACCTCCGGTGGTGCCGGCACCATTGCCAGCGGGGAACAGTACTGCAACGACGAGGGGGTTGCTCCCACTGGCCCCACCACGGGCCTCACCGGCTCGTATACCGACGTCGATAATTATGGACGTTTTACCGAGACAATAGGCACGACAAACCTTGCCGGTTATTTGGTGTCCACGGGCGCAACCGGGGCATTTGAGGTTACCACCAGTGTGAACAGTTCCAACGCCCTGGTCATGGCAGGCCGGGCATTCCAGCAGAGCGGCGGCCCCTATGGCCAAGGTTCGCTGGACAGTAATCTTATCCTCTATGCCAATGGGGTGAATAACTCCACAAGTGGAAAGATACAGTTTAGCCTGTTCAGCGCGGATGGAAACGGTACCCTTATTCTTAACGCGGGTTACGAGAACGACGGCGGAACCTGGGCCAAGAATGGCGACACGGGTAGTTGCACCTATACCGTCGCCACCAACGGCGGAGTGAGCGGAACATGCGGCAGCCAATTCTACTTAACGGCCGCAAACACTGGAGTTAGTGTTGGTAGCGACGCCGGCGGCTCCTCCGGATATATGATGCCGCAGGTGGTCCCGATCGGCGGATTCACCGCTGTTTCCGGCACTTTCTTTGGAGCCACCACGGAGATTATCAACCAAAGTGCAGAGGCCGATGACGACCTTAACACCCTGTCCACCTCTGGAGGCATCATCTCCGGTAGTGATATTAGTGACGCATCCTCGATCTTCAATCAACAGGCCGATTCGGTGCAACAATTCACAGGTCCCACGCTCAATAGCAATGGAACCATTACGGAAACTAAGAATAGTACGACACAAGTTGTGGCCGTCGCGATCGACCAACAGCATTTTCTGAGCCCCAACAGCACCGGCTGCTCTAGCGCGCCGACTTGCTACCCGACATTCGAGGTCTACGGACCTTCGACTGCCGATACGGTGGCGGTTACCATTAACGGTGCTGCCTCCAGCTCGGCGGGCGTACAGGCGGGCACAACTCTCGGGCTTACTCTCTCGGTGACGGGCACTACCAGTACCGGCGTCAGCTGGACCATCAACGGCCTCCCCAGCGGCTCAGGCTATGGGACCATCACCGGTTCTTATCCGTCGTTCACTTACAACGCGCCGACCAGGCTGCCCCAGCCGACTACGTTCACTATTACGGCCACGAGCAACGCGGATGTGTCCCAGTCAGCTTCGGTGAGCGTGACGATTTCCGCGCCAGCAGGGTTTTCACCTTTCAGCATCACCACCACGTCGTTGCCGGGCGGCGCGGTGGCTATCGAGTACGCCCAGGACATCCAGACCAGCGGTGGGACACTGGGAATCGGTTGGAGCGTGACCAGCGGCTCGCTGCCGCCGGGACTCTTGTTGCAGGGCACCCCCGACGGTGTGGGAATGATTCACGGATTTCCCACGGCTACGGGGACCTATACTTTCACGGTCACGGCCAGCGATGCGAGCTCCCCCAAGCAGTTCGCGAGTCAGCAGTTGAGCATCGTCATCACTACCGCGCCGTTGAGCATCCTCACCACGTCGTTGCCGAACGGCACGGCAGGTGTGCCTTACAGCCAGCCACTCTATGCGAATGGCGGCCTGCCGCCTTATACCTGGAGTGTCACGGGCGGCTCGCTACCAGGGTGGGCGACCTTGACTTCCGGGGTGATTACGGGCACGACTCCGGCCACGGGAACATCGAACTTCACGGTAACCGTGACCGATTCGACTTTACCCACTCACAAGACCGCGAGTCAGCCCTTGAGCATCACCATCAATCCGGCAGTGTTGGCTTGCACGGATTCGGGGAGCGAGTCGCTCCTTAGTGGGCAATACGCTTTCAGCCTGAGCGGGTACACGTCAGCAGGCTATCTGGCGGTGGTCGGCTCTTTCACGGCCGATGGCACGGGTAAGATCACTGCCGGCGAAGTCGATAGCAACGGCGCCCTGGGTGTCCAATCCGCCGTCAGCATCGATACCACTAAGAGCTCCTACTCGGTGGGCTCGAACAACCTGGGTTGCGCCACCATCGCGACGACCTTTGGCACCTTCAACACCCGGCTCTCGCTCGGCTCCATCACGTCGAATGTGGCGACCGCCGGCCGCATGGTCGAGTGGGATGCTCCTTCCTCCAGCGCCTATTTCGCCGCGACGGGGCAGATCCTGCAACAGACCGCTCCCACCGCCGGCCTCAGCGGCAGCTATGCGTTCGACGAGAGCGGGGTGGATGGTAGTGCTAGCAACGGCCGGATGGGCGGTGTAGGGGTGATGTCCGCTAACAACGGATCCTTAAGCGCCGGCGAAGTGGACATGAACGACGCCGGAACTATCAGTAACATCACAGGCATGACCGGCACGTACACAACGGCTGACTCCAACGGCCGGTTTACCATGAGCGTAGCAGTACCGAGCATGGGAACGATGGACCTCGCGGCCTACCTGGTGTCCAGTTCGGATTTCCTGTTCTTGACGATGGGTGTTCCATCCAGCAATGGAGTCCTGGCCGGCGAAATGAAGCAGCAGAGCGGGACGTTTAGCAACAGCTCGCTCAGCGGCAACACGGTCATCTATGACACTGGGTTGAGTAGCAACGGATCAAAGGCATTGCTAGGAATTCTTAACGCCAACGGAACTGGTTCCCTAAATCTCACGTTGTATGTGGATAGCGCGGGCACTTGGAACACTCCCAATCCTCAAACCGCGACTTGCACCTACTCGGTCGCCCCGAATGGCCGGATGACACTCAGCGGCAGCGGCTGCACAGGCGCCCCCATTTTCTATCTAGGGGCCGTAAACACGGGCTTCTACGTCGGCACGGATGAAAATGTTGAGGTTGGGCAGGTCGAACCGCAGGCGGCCGGGCCATTCGGCACTGCCTCTCTCTCGGGCGCATTTTATGGCGGCGACCTTGAGGTGGTCAGCTACGGCGTAGCGAGCGCCGAATCGATAGGGATAGCGATAATAACGCTGAACGGCAGCGGCGGTTTCAGTTTTATCGGTGACGACACGTCAACCGGTGGGCAGTTTGCCGACGGGACCCAGACCGGCCCGATCGGAACGGTGAATTCCAACGGGACCTTTAGCACCAAGCCTGGTGGGCCCATCGACGGCATCATCATTTCCGCCACCAAGTTCCTGGCTCTCAACAACGAAACCAGTACTTACCCCACCATACAGTTGTTCAAGAAATAGCCGTTCAATTCGCGGAACGGGGCCTTGTCCGTCAGCCGACGGACAGGGCCCTCCCGCGAGTAGCCGCTGGTCAACACCGTCACCTCCTGTGACGGTCCCGCCTGGGTTACCTTGGCCCTGGCAATGAGCCGTGATTTCTCACCACGATTTTGGAAGGGGGGCTTCCGGCTCGCTGCTGGGGGGCGCTTCTGATTAATAGCGTGTTCCGTGATTCGCGCAGTCTGTTGGCGCGGCCGAAGCTTTCGGAGTGCGGTCCGTCGGCTGACGGATCGCCGCTTTTCCTCGCCGCGACTCGTCGCGGCGAGTCACCGACCGCTGACGAGTCAGCGGTAGAAAAAGCGGAAGCAAGCTCCCGCACTCCGAAATTGTGGTGAGAAGTTCGGGTGAGTGGCCCTCCCTTACGATTTTCCACTACCGGTAGGAAATCCGCCAATATCGCCCTGGAAGTTGGCCTCCATCGTGCTAGGCTATAATTCGGAAACCTCCGCCGCCGACTGTAATTACGGTTGACAATAGAGCCATTGCTAAATACAATTTAGGCCCTCACGACATTAAGTACGGCCTGCCTCTGGTGACCATGGTGGTTTCTCGGGGACGGAACTCAGGTTAGAGGAGTAATAACAGTGCCGGGAAACAGGCTGCCCGATGATCCGACGCGAGTGTTCTTGCTGATCGAGAACCGCCTGGTTCGCGAGACATTGGTTCGGCTGTTTCGCAAGCGGTCTGATTTGTGCGTGGTCGGGCAAGGCAGCCCCACTGAAGCCCTTGACGTCCTTGCTTCCCAATGCGACATCCTGGTGTTGGATGATCTTCAGATGCTGCTGCCCCTGAGCGACCGCCTCCTCGCCGGACGGGAGGCGAATGGAGCCGTGGGGGTCGTGCTGATCGGCATGGAAGAAAACGAAGAGCAATTCCTTCAGGCGGTTCGATCCGGGGTTTCGGGTTACTTGCTGAATGACGCCTCGGCGAGCGACGTTGTCCTGGCCGTCCGGGCCACGGCGCGGGGAGAGGCCGTCTGTCCTCCCCGGCTATGCCTTGCGCTCTTTCGGGCGATGGCCCGACATGCCCAGGAGACACCGGTCCAGATCAAGCGGAGGACCCTCCCCAGCCTCACCATCCGTCAACAGCAGCTCATATCTCTTGTCGCCAAGGGATTGACGAATAAGGAGATCGCTTCGCACCTGAATCTTTCGGAGTTTACCATCAAGAATCATATGCACCGGATCATGAAGCAGGTGGAGGCCGTGAGCCGCCACGAAGCCGTGCAAGCCGCCCGCGCCTCCGGCTACTCTGCGATCGTATAGCCCGCTGCCCTGCCCTCCCGTCCCGAGTCCGACATCAAACCTGAAATCTGTGTAATCCGTGTAATCTGCGGATCCGCGTTGCCGTCATGAGCAATGCACCGCCTACCATTGCACTTTGGCGGTTGGCGATGAGGCGCGGGGTTGCGGCACATGAGCGTCGGCGGATGGGGCCGGCACAGCCGGGG